>CALRDW010000001.1 GCA_943355025.1 Candidatus Magasanikiibacteriota bacterium
TGTCCGAGGCGCGCATCATTGGTCGTCAGGATTCAACTCAAAATACATTCGAACTTTGTTTAATACACACCGCCAAACAAAAATACCGACCTTGCGTCGGTATTTTTGTTTGGGAGAATGGCGAGGAGATTCGAAGGGTTTGCACGCGACCGAGTGAACGCAGGTCGCATTGTGCAAACCCAGTACCGAACGCGCCAGATGCGTGGCGCGCGAGGCGAATCTCTCCCTCGTTTACAGAGAAGCTCAAGTTGCACAGACACATAATTTTTGTTACGCTAGTATTATATAAAAAATTGTATGGCAAAAGGCAACAACGCGCAACAACGAAATAGAAAGAAACCTAAGCAGGAGAAGAAAAAATAGAATTTTTTGATTTGTGCAAAAGTATAAAATACGCGCCCTTGTTTTGGGCTGCGTGGTTGTTGCAATTACAGCCATCGTTTCTGCCGCACAAAGCAAACAAACTGCACCAACGCCAAAGCCTGCCCAACCACAAGGACAGTACGCGGCAACAGAAATCGCTATTCACAAAGACGCAACGAGCTGCTGGACATCGATTAACGGTTCGGTTTATGATTTGACTGCGTGGATCGCGTCACACCCAGGAGGCGAAGGCGCAATTTTGAGTATTTGCGGTAAAGATGGATCAGATGCATTTAACAACCAGCACAGTGGTCAAGGACGTCCTGAGAAAGTGCTTGCGACTTTTATAATCGGCTCGCTCAAAAAATAATATGACACACAAACAACTGACTTTATATTCACCTGTAGTGCTCCGTCTTGGCCTTGTCGCCGTAGTTATCTGGTTTGGTGTATCGCAGCTCATGAATTCGGCACAGTGGGTCGGTGTAGTCCCTGTATGGGCAAAATCCCTCTCGGGAATGAGCGCGCTTTCGATTATTCGTTTCAACGGTTGCTTCGAAATTCTGACTGGTGCACTCCTCGCAATCGGTTTGTGGACGCGCTGGGTTGCCTTGGCGCTCGCGGTACATTTATTTATTATTGCAACTGGTTTCGGCATCAGTCCAATCGGCGTCCGCGATTTTGGTCTTTCTGTGAGCTTACTTGCAGTTGCGATGTTTGGCTCGGATGTATGCAGCTTTGAACATGTACACGAAGATTCAAAGTAGCACTACTATATGGGGGAGCATGTTGCAGATGTTTACGACAAAATTTATTTGAAGGATGAAAAGCGGTATGGAGTGGAACCTCTATCGATCGTTCGTGAACTGGCACATATTTTGTCGCCAGGGTGTTCTATTTTTGAAATTGGAGCAGGGCATGGGCGCAACAGCTTGTTTTTATCTTCAAATGGATTTGATGTAACCGCGGCTGATATTTCGCCACGCGCAGTTGAATTATTAGCGCGTGGCGCACAGGAACGACAGACGAACATGAAGTCTATGTTTTTTAATGCTGCGCACGACCAAATTCCAGGAGTATTCGACGCGATTATATCAACATTCGTGTTTCATCATCTGTCTGATGCAGAGGCGCACAAGGCGATTCGGCATATGCAGTACGCAACGCATTCGGGCGGCGTAAATCTGATTTTATCATTTACAAAAAACGGAATGTTTTATCAGAACAATCCTGAAACTGGTGATTTTTTTCTTGAAACTAAAGAAGATCTCGCCGAAATGTATCGAGGATGGGATATAATAAAATTATTCGAGCATGCAGGGAGGGCTCGATCTTTGGGTTCAGAGGGCAGCAGTGAGTTGCAACCTAACGTGTTTGCTGGGCTACTTGCGCGCAAGCCGTAAATGCGGGCGAGCGTTCAAGTTCGGCAAGGACTTCGAGTTCTGACAAATCGCCGTTGAGAATTGTTTCAGCAAAACGTGCGCCATGACTTCCATGCATGTCGAACATTGGTACGACAACCTCATAAAAATAATCATCGTCCATTTCTGGCCAGCGAGATTTTTTGCGCGCGTATTGCTCCTCGACCGAAACATGGAGATATAATTTTGTATCAAATAAATTTCTGATGCGCGGATCGTGATAGAGCAAATATCCTTCAACAAAAACAACGGGCCCTGGAGTTATAAGTTCGGTTCCCGTTTGAATGCCGGTTTTTTTGTCGTACACGGGGAATGTTGTCGGCTTTCCCGCGCGCAGCTTGCCGAGCGCGTCAAAAAAAGCGTCCCACTCGATATTTTCTGGTGTCTCGCGGTTTATCCATCGACCATATGACGGAAACGTTTCGTATGCCTTGAAAAAACCGTCTAATCGAATATGAGTTATATGTGGGTAGCGATCAGTTATGCTGCGTACGAGCGTGGTTTTGCCAGCTCCCGACGGACCAGCAAGACCAATGAACAGTGGTCGGTTCATAGAAATGAAGCTGCGTTCTCTGTGCGGATAATAATTGAGCAGATTATAGCACATGTCTTCGGTTGCGTTGGTTGGTCTCTGGGTGTCAGATACTGCACATATGATTCATATCAAACTCATTCGTGGAATTGAAATTTTATTTTTGTGTGGCGTGCAGTTGACGAAGATGGCTGCAAATTGGTTGCGCACACACAACGAAGTGTGGCTTGAAAAAAACGCGCCGCATATGTAGCGGCGGGGATTATTATTACGAGCGGATTTTTATGGGAGCTTTGGGAGTTACTTGCTGACGCGCCCGAAAAAATCGAGCGCGTCAGAAGTGTTGTAACTAACTAATTGTAGAGGGGAGATGTAATCGCTGCTTGTTCAGCTGATGAGCTGAACTGATTTGAAGCAGTGACGTCTGCGCCAAACGTATAGTCACCGAAGAATGCATCTGAGATGTCGTCAATTTGTTTCGCCCATGTGTTTCCATAGATTCCGCCAGCAACGGTTTCCGTTGTTACCCAGCGAAGAACACCTCCCTTGGTTACTGCGTAAACAAATTTACCCGTCGTAAATTTGACCATGCGTACACCTGGACGATACGTAACATTTTTTCCGAGACTGTATGATGCGAGTTGCGTGGTGCTGATTGTACGTACATCGGAGAAATCTTTGTACCAGGTGAAGTAGATTTTTGAATTCGGGAATGCGTGGCGGTAGTTGTCAGAGCCAATAAAATATACAGCTCTGCATGAATCGTTTGATCCTGCATTTGCCGGGCACGCGTATTTTACCAACGAGCCAGGACCAATTGTTGAGTTAGGTGGTGTGACTGGGGCCGGAGATATGCTTGCAAGCGTAAAAGTCATAGGGAACGTCGCGATCGAGATCCCGTCGACTGTTGCAGTCAGTGTCGAATTTCCGACAGCGCTTGATTTAACATAGAAAACAGCCGAGCCAAGATCGCTCGTTGTGTTTCCGATGATTGTAATTGTATCAAGTCCTGGTCGCGATGAGAGCAGCTGAACACCTTTGTTTGGGAGCGGTTGTGCAAGGTTGTTTTTTATAACAACGGTAACAATCGCTGAGGTGCTGTTGTCTGCGATTACGGTCGGCGTTGGTGAACTAATGAACGAATAAATTGCTGATGGAGTTGTGTTTGTTGGAGTAGGAGCAGGCGTTGGCGTTACTGCTGTGAGCGTTGAGGCAAAGTTTGACTCAGGACCAACGCTGTTGTTTCCAGCGTTATCAATGCACGATGCTTTGAGCATGTAGTTTTGAACACCGCTAAAACTTCGATTTACAATGTAATCATTGCTCGAAGCGTCATACACCATAGCACCAATCGCCGCGCCATTCACCAATAATGAACAGCTTGAAATGCCTGCAGCGTCGGTGACATGCGCATGAAGAGTTACAGCTGTATTAACTGTTCCAGACGTTGGTGTGACTGCTGAGACAGAAGGACCTGTGGTGTCAACGGTAAATACTACCATGGAGACAGCTCCAAGAAGGCTCACTTCGTCTGCGGCCTGAACCGAGAACGTGTGTGCGCCAGCGCTGAGGCCTGCGGGGATTTGGTAGCTTAGAAGAGTGCCATTATTGATTGTTGCATTGTTATCAATGCTTATCCAGTATGTAACGGGACCGACATTATCGGTTGCTGCGTTCCAGCTGAATGCTGGTGTAATGTTGTTTGTAACTGATCCTGCAAAATTGCCGGCAAGACCTGCAATTACACCTGGTGCGGCACTGTCATAGACAGAGAGGCCGTCTGATGAACTGAGAAACACGGCATTTGTTGCACCAGTCGGCACTGCAGCGCTCGTGTAGCCGACAGCGCTTGTTGGTGCGTCCATTTTGATCCAGCTTGAACCACCATCGGTTGAGTATGATGCAACACCGTGTGTTCCAACGGTGATTACTTTGCTTGCAGATGGTTGGTAGATGCGGCGAAGCGAACCCCCGCTTAAACTGCTGGCATCAAGCTTCGTCCAGATGTGGCCAGCGTCAGTTGTTTTAAATACTGAAGGGACTGCAGAAACTGCATAACCAGTCGATCCAAACATGGAAACATCGGTAATTGTTTCCGTCAGATTTGTTACCGCGGCCCAATTCACGCCGTTATCATTTGTCCAATAGACAGAACTGCCTGCTGCAAGCATGCCGTTTTGTGTGTCTGTATATGAAAGCGCGGTAATACCGGAACCGCCGGCTGGTGAGCCGAGAAGATTCCACGTTGTACCATCCGTTGTTCGATAGAGATGACCGAGTGCTGTGCCAACGTATGCGTAGGTATCTCTAGCAACGGAGAGTGCTGAGGCGCTGCTGTTGTCGAGGGATGCGGTTGAAGTCCACGTAACACCACCGTCGGTTGAGCGGAGAATTCTACCGTTAGAAACGGACGCAAATGCGACCGAGTCTGAGTTACCAAATTGGATGTGTGTGATTTGTGTTCCGGTTCCGGAGCTTACGGAATTCCAAGTTTTACCGCCGTCCGTCGTTCTGATTATATTTCCATTGTCTCCTGCTGCTAGACCAATCAAAGCAGAACCGAATGCAACATCTTGGAAGCTGTGCACTGAATCTTTAACTCCAATGCCTGCAGTCGGGCTCGGAGTTGCGTATACTGATGAAAATGGGGCGAGCGTAAGGGCTGCGGCAACGAGCCAGCGCGCCGTTGAATTCGTCCACGGTCGTTTTAACATACCGACGTGAAAAATAAGATGAATAATAAGTAGGTAGATGGTACCATTTTTTGGCGGTTTAGCCTAGAGAGATGTGACGAGGAGCGCAATCGCAGCTAGCGACATGATACAAGCTATTGTCCAACCAAAAATGTTTGAAAACCATGAGTTTGTGTGGGCACCCATAATTTTTTTATTGTTTGCGATGCACAGAATTATCATGATGAGTGGTGGCGCAACAATTCCGTTGAGCACAGCCGTGTAATACAGCATTTGAAACGGTTTGATCGGCGTCAAATTAACGAGTAAGCCAACCAGCGTCGCGAGTATTATTACTAAATAAAATCCGTGCGCGTCCGTAAATTTTTTTCCAAGCCCCGCTTTCCATTTGAAAGCTTCTGCGAGGGCATACCCGGCGGATCCGGCTAAAATTGGAACGGCTAGGAGGCCTGTTCCGATAATGCCAAGAGCGAATAATAGAAATGCAAAATTTCCTGCGATTGGTCGAAGTGCTTCAGCTGCCTGGTCCGCTGTTTCAATGTGTGTGATTCCGTGGAGATGGAGGGTTGATGCGGTTGCAACGATAATAAAAAACATTACGAGGTTTGAGAAAAACATACCGACGACCGTATCAAGACGCATGTTTTTTATGTCGGTGGTTGTTATGTGTGGGTTACCAACACCCGACGCTTTGAGTTTGTGATGCTCAATTTCTTCTTCAACTTCCTCGTCAGTTTGCCAGAAAAATAGATATGGCGAAATGGTGGTACCGAGAATTGCAACAACGTTGAGCAAATAATCTTTATCAAACGTGATGTGTGGAATGAAGGTTGAGAGCGCTATGGCGTGCCAATTCTGCTTGATTGCAAACGCGGTAAAAATATAAGCAAACAAGGAGAGTGTTAAATATTTGAGAACGCGGGCGTAGGTCGGATAGGGGATGGTTATTTCAAGAACGAGCGTAAGGAGCGTTATGCCGATGAGCCAAACGATGAATGGAAATCCGAAGACAAGTTTTCCTGCCGCGGCCATGGCCCCGAGATCCGCGCCAATATTAATTATGTTCGCAAGAACTAAAATGGATACGGCAGCGTAAAGTAAGACTTTTCCGTAGCGTTCGCGGAGAATTGTCGCGAGACCTTTACCGGTTACGAGCCCAATGCGCCCACACATTTCTTGGACAACGGTCATGAATGGGAAAGAAAAGAGGGCTGTCCACAATTGGCCATAACCGAATTGCGCGCCAGTTTGAGAGTATGTGCCAATACCTGATGGATCGTCGTCTGACGCTCCTGTAATAAAACCTGGTCCAAGTATTTTGAGAAGTTTTTTAAATTTCATAGAGCGCGTATGCACATGCATGATAGAATGATTTTGCTTTTTTTGCAATAAAAAAACCGCCCTTGCGGACGGTTTTTTCTCCTTACGTGCGTGGATTACGCGCGTGAAACGCCTGAAGCTTTAGGGCCCTTTGGTGAATCCGTGATTTCGAATGAAACCGCGTCACCTACTTTAAGGCTGTCAAACTGGACGCCGAGGAGCTCAGTTGAATGGAAGAAAACGTCCTTACCACCATCTTCTGGGGTAATGAAGCCAAATCCTTTTTCTGAGACAAGGGTTTTAATTGAACCTAACATAGTACTTGCTTGTTGTGATTGAGTCGACCAAATGTAGACACAAGTGTAGCAGACTTCATCAAACCTGTCAATAGTGAATTTTTTGCGTGATTACTTGCTCATTTTGCGCAACGATTACGGCTATTTCGAGCTTACCAACCCCTTGTTTCTCACACGTAACCAAGTATGCGCCGGGACCAGCCATACAGCCATACCGCCCGCGACTGTCTGAAACCGCTGTTGCGACGAGTTTGTTGTATTGTGTATCAAATACGCGAATTATTGCATTTGCAACCGGATTATTATTTGAATCTGTGACTGTGCCGAATGCGCGTGGGGAGTGGCGCTTCGCAAAATAGCGGAAGAGAAAGAACAATAAAATATTTACAGCAGCAAGCAGTACAACCCACCATTTTGGCGTAAGAAGGGCACTGCCAATCCCAAGAGCCGGGGAGGCGAGGCCAATAAATGCGCTTGCGCGGCGGCCAGCACGCCGCCATTGTTCTCGGGGTACCGAGGGTTCCTGTACAATTGGATCAACAGGCATAATTCGCTGGACGACTGGCGTCGCCGTATCAGTCGTCAGGCGCGGTTCAAGCAAGAGATCACCATGGACAGCTTCGGAAAGTGCTGTGCCGGCAAATTCTGACGGAAATGCGTAACCTGGCTTTACGACTTCAACCGCATAAGTACCTGGCCGTGTGAATAGAAAAAAGCGACCGTTTGAATCTGTAACCGCAGAGTGGACGACGCGGTTCGTTTCGGCACTGACAAGTCGCACAATCGCGAGATCAACAGGTAATTTTGCGAGCGAGTTGACCACGGTTCCGAATTTGTCGGTGCGTCGACGTCGCAGGACGAGCCATACGTTCGACAAACCCATGACAACCAAGAGGCCTGTGTCGCGCAGGCCGCCAGTCGCGAGGACGTTTGTTAATGCGATTACAGAAAGCGCTGGCGCTGTTCGCTCAACGTAACATTGAGAAATAATCGCACTTTCTTTTTCTGTTGGTGCGCTTACGAGTCGGGCAAGGTCGTCGAGGCGCGCGACGCCGAGTTTGTCACGCCCACATTCAGTTACGGTTGCAATTTTGGTGTAGAGCGGTGCGAGGAGTGATTCGTAGGGTGTTCCGCTGTAGCAATCCGCAATTGCGCCTTGCTCACTTGCGTTCGGCAAAGTACTACCGCGTAGGTCTGGCGCAAGTTTTTCAAAACACGAATTAATTTTTTGTGCATCAGCGATGGTTAGCTGTATCGCAGCCAATCGTGTGTGAAGGTCGGGAATGTTTAATCTGAGAGCATCGCTGCTATTCCATAGTGCATCGATTGCACGCGCCGCAGCATCGTTTAATGTTTGGACCTCGTTGGTTGATGTTACTGTTCGATATGCTGCCGGAATCAAATCGGCAGCGCCTGCCAATCGATAACATCCAATGATTCCAAATTGAAAAGCTTCAAGAGAAATTGCGTGATTTTGATAATTAGTAATGAGAGACACTGAACATTGACCGATAATTTGTGCCTGCTCCGTCGTAAGTGTTGCTTGGGCATGGGCCACGCTGGGAATGCATAAAAAAAGCGCGGTTGCTGCAATAAAATTTTTTATTCGCATAAAAACAAGTGGTTTTGTGTGGATAAGTATACCACGATGCACGGGATCGCCGAGTCGATATTTATTGACAGTATTTGGTGCGGTGGGATACAGTGGATGCACCAAACGATTCAAGTCATTTTTAATTTATGAGCGCAGGAAAAATGAACAGCATCGGCCGCCGGAGTGGTCGACTATCATCGAAAAAAATTTTGGTCCGCAACGTTCCGCGTGCATCAAAAAGTCCTATTGGAGGTCATCCGAGAAAGACTAAGTGATTTTTGATGTTTTAATAAAAAATACCCACCAATCGGCGGGTATTTTTTTGTCAGTCAACCAGCAATTGTTATTGCATGTAGACCGAGCCCATTATCTTGTCGATCGCGTCTGTTTTTGCTGGCGCCTGAAACACAACCATGTAATTGATGCTCCAGAATGCAATATTGAACTTAAGATCTGTATATTCTGCTGCACCTGCTATGTATTCGTATCCAGGTGTTTTTCGGTTTCCCTCGATCATGAAGGGTTTAACATTTTCTGCGGTTTTTAAGTGGTACATTTTAGTAAAACTTTCTTGCCAGTCTTTATAGCTGGTGGTTTGTTCTTTTGGAATTTCATTAATATAGAGTTTTGAGTCAGGTGTTCCGTCTGTATAATAACCTGATTCGTTGTATGTAATTTTACCGATTGGTTCAAGCGTTACAGCACCTGTGCTGTCAGTTCTCGCAAATTTCCAATTGCTTGGAAATTTCATGGTCACAACTTCTTTACCTGATACGCTGTCTGTATACGTTGCTGTCTGTTGCGCTGAGTCACCAGACGCAGAGCTACCTGTTTGGCCGCAACCAGCACCACTGAGCAGGAGGGCACCAATCATGGACGAGGCGATGAAGAGCTTTTTCATATCGTGAAAAATTTTTAATAGTTACAGTATACACGATCGTTGAAAAAACAAAAGTGTTTAAGATGTTCTATCTTGTATGTTGACAAAAACAGGGAATTGTGCTATAGTTTTTTGCTCGCAGGTGAGCCCGCAGTGGGTAATCTTGTTTGAGCACAAGAAGTGAGCGCACAAAATGTGCAGAGGAAAATGTCATGAAAACTAGCGAAAAAACAGTCGCGGAAGACGTAACAAACGAAAATGAGGGCTGGAAGCCCGCCTATCCGAAACTCACTGTTTTGGCGGGTGTCCTGGTGACTGTTGCTGTGTTTTGGGGGTTTTGGGCTCTCCTGGAGAACCACGTGCGAACTTTGAAGGCTGCTGCGAGCGTGGAGAAAGCTCAGCTCGAAACGGTGCAGAAGGGTCTGCGTGCGGCCCACACCGCTAAAATGACGCAGTATCTCAAGCAATTTGAAAAACTCGATGCTGTCGATGACCTTCAAGAAGAAGATCTGAACGCTGTATTGCAGGAATTTTGCACGGTCGCTGCCGTGCACCGCAGCCAGCCAGTTGGGCGCTTCGTCTACTTTGTCGAATTGAACTACTCTCTGGAATGCGCGCGTGCTGTCGCCGTTACGCGTTCATCGCACATGGCAAATCGTTACCAACCGTTTAACCAGGCACACAATTGCGAGGCCGCACAGCATGGAAAATTGCTGCGCGTGGTCTGCCACGGTTACAACTGGCCAAACGGTTTGATGCCACAAGAAAGAGCCAGAACAGAGTAACAGCGCTTGCTGTCCGTAATCCGTTACTCTGCCGCTCTGTTCCCGCCGACGTACCGCTTTCATGCTGCGTCGGTTTTTTATTTTTATAGCTGCTGCGCTACAATGTTTGATACTTGAACATTCGCATCTTCCGTGTAGAAGCCATATTGGCCGTCAGCAGTTAGCTGATCGTTGCCTGACATGGCGTAGGAAACATATTGTTTGCCATTGACTGTCATGGTCACTACGTTGTTTTTTACGTTAAGCACAACGTTGTACGTGTCGTTGACTGGGAAAATATCTTGATTGAATGTAGAGGTGTAGAGGAAGTCCTGAGCATTATTCAAGAGGGATTCTCCCATTTCAACACCGTAGCCCTGCGGTTTCAAGACAATGTACTTGAATTTACCATCTGGTTTGTATCCGAAGAGTATCCAACCAGTTTCCCACGGATTTGGTGTGGAACCTGTGCGAAGCTGCTGAATGGTTTTCATTGTGTAGCTCAATTGAAACGGTTGTTTGAGTGTTTGTGAACTCACGACAAGTGAGGCGTGTGTTTCGCTCGGCTGTGTTGCGGCCTGTGGAGCCATGTTTAACTGTTGAAGCGCTGAGTTCCATGTAACAGAACCGTAACCATCAAAAATTGTCGTTCCCCATGGGATTGATGTTGAAATTATGTTTGGCGCTGATGGCTGTGTTGGCGCCACTGGTAGGGGTGCTGGTGCCGGAGATGGATCCAGTGGGGCTGCCTCGGAGTTAGTTTTTTTATAAGAATGATGTGTCTTTGTGTTCTTTGAAGTTCTGGTAGCGCTTGTCTTTTCGGCTGCAAATGTAGGCGTCGCTGAAACGAGCAGCGCTGTTGCAATAGTGATTGTGGAGATTTTTTTCAACATATTGAATATGAGAAATTAATTAAGCACTGAGTTTGTTGTATAGGCCGTACTGTTATATACGGAAAAAAGAGACAAAAGGTTTCAAAACTAATTGAAGTTTTGCACAGCTTGAGCATTTTGACACTGGTTGGGGCTCAAAGGAACATTCTATAACTCAGTGCACCACCATTGACAACGCCGCTGTTTTATGATATAAATGATGGTTCGAATTGGTGAGTGCGCTGCACATTGAGGTGTTTAGCGCTCTCGCCAATTCAACAACCAGGCGAGGGAGGGTCTGTCCATGAATGGTATTTTGGGGTTTCTGATGATTTTGTTTGTCGTAAGCGCGTGCGGCGCAGTACGAGTTAAGGAAGAAGCAAAAAAGGAAACTAAGAGTCTGTTCCGACCCGACCAGCTTGCTGAGATGCAGTTGGTGGTCGAGTCCCTGCAGGCCTATGAAAAAAAAGTCATTGGCGCGCTGTGGAATGAGAACGAGAAGATTCACATCTCAGCTGAAGAAGCTTGCGTGCAGTACAAAGTCGCCGTGAAACGATGTGGCCACGGATTTCGTCCCGACCATGCTCTTGCTGACTCCGAGAATCAATGGTGTGAGGATCAGGCCGCGGAGCTTCTTGCGAAAATTCAAAATTGGGCAGAGCGTAAGCTTCGATTGTGCGCCGCCATGCGTGCTGCTTACGAAAAGCGGTTTGAGATGGGTAAGCCGCTTGTTGCGCTCTTGCTCATGGAAAATTCGGCACATGTGCGATACCGCGCGACGATGCTTAGTGACGGCTATGAGGTTGGTGTAGAACTCAGGCCGCTTTACGCGACCTACGATATCTACGATATCGGCTTCATCTTGGACACTAAAGTGTCTAAACTGCCACATGACTCCTATCAGCGCGCTTTGCTGATCAAGGAAGTTGAAAAGGATTGGCGCGCTGTAAACCACGCGGCGATCGAGACAGCTGATTATGTGGGCGCGCTGAAGTTTGAAGCGGACGCTCCGAAGGTTATTACGCTGTTCTAATAAAACCCACGTTGTACACAGAAAAATCAACAACAAATTAAGGGCCCCGTCACCACAGTGAAATATATGTGGTCGCGGGGTCGTTTTTTATATCAAGAGCTATTAAAATTACTTATTTTTAGCTAAATATTCAGGGCCAGCATTGACAAAACCGCCAATATGTGGTATGCTTTTTTGTCTTGGCAAACTCTGCCAAGCGACCAGTTTCTTTCAAACGATCCATTACTCAAGGAGTTCCCATGAAAGCGTTTACACGGATTTTGGTCCTATTTATGCTGGCCTTGGCACTTGTGCCGGCGTGCGTTGCTGAAAATCAGCCGGAAGTGTCGGTGATCGACGAATCTGGAATTACGGCCGTGAGCCCAGATCAAATTGAACTGGTGTTCAACGTCAAATACACCGCGGCGGATCGGGCAAAACTTGCCGTCGTGCCGTTCAGCAAAGAGGATCTGATCGCTGCGCGCAATCAGAACTTCGTTCTCGTGGCCGGGTATCCGATTACGCTTGCAGAAATGCATGCGGCAAAAACGTTTATCAATGAGGACTACGATGAATTTATTCGTTACCTCACTGAACCGTTAGCTAAAGAGCCGGTTGGAGTACGCTGGTTTCTGATTCGGAAAGGGCTATTGTCTTGGTCAGAGCATGCGCCGTATGCGGAACAATCCGCCTTGGTTCCTCATGGTGAGCAGATTCCGCCGACGCGTGACATTGTGTTTGCGACATTGGCGTTGTATCTCACAACGGGTGAGCGGATGCTGGGCAACAGAATGGCGAGTTCAAGCGACCTAAGCCCTGCATATGGGCGGACGTTTGTTGGCCTCTCTGGAAACAAGGTTTTCATTGACTTTGAACCGAACGATGAGGGACACCTGGGCATGGGCGTGCTCACAACCATCGAGCCTTGATCCGCGTCGTGGTTATACAACCACAAACTTCTTCGCTAGCTGCAAAGCTGGCGGAGAGTTTTTTTATTTAATTCTTTTTAAGAAAATTATTTTAGGTGAGATACTACCCCAAAGTTGACCAAGGTGAGAGTTGACAAAAGCGCTGTTTTGTTGTATAGTATTCAGTCCTGCAAAAAGCAGGCAACTGCATTATTTAGAGAACCTTAACAATAAAACAATAAGGAATTGGGGGGTATAATGGCGCATTATTATCGAGTGATGATTTTTGGACAAAATGTTAGATTGAATAAGCTTTCGCAAATGGCAGACTATGCTTTTGCTGCAGAGATTTACTCTGATCCTGAATCACAGTGGCCAGGCCACGAGCGTGTACTATTCGATTGGGCGCAGGTTCCTGATGACCTTACCGTCGCGGGCGGGAGTATCAGATACGCTGTCTATCTCATGTATCGTGATACAGTCATTCGGCGATTCACGAATGTAGAAGATTTACGGTATTATGGTTGGCAACAGCTTAATCCGAATGCTGCAGCGATTGTGGAAATTGAATCCAGGCTGGTTATGTACCGTGCACGTTTTCGCGAGGTCAGCAATAGCGAAGGGGATTTTCGTGATTATCGCGTCCGCACATTTCAGTTTGATCCGCAGCGTGGGTGCCTGAGTTGTATGTTGCCTGAGTTACTTGACGGGTTTCGCGTCGTGTACGTTCCACGGATGGGCAGCCGTCTGTGTGTAGCCGTGGAGCCGGGCGTTCCATATGCCTGCAGATTTTCGCATGTCTGCATTGAGCATCTGCCAAAGGCTGAACGACCAGGTTTCCAGCTGATCGAGGTGATCGTGCAGCATGAACATTTTGATCCAGTCGCGAAGATCGCATGGTTGCAGGCACAAATTGCTGCGGGTAATCCGTAGTGGAGGAATTCAATGCTCTTTAATCCTGTCACAAGAGGTGCTCATCGGTCACTGAGCCGAATTGAGGCATACGGATGTATCATCGTAGTGATGATATCTGCAGGTGTTTGGAAATATCAGGCTGATGCGCCGGCACGCGCTGAGGAGGCACGGCTCGCTGCTTTTGGAAAATCTCCGGAGTGGGTTGAAGCCACACGTCCAGATCTTCGGCTCATCTCGTCAGAATTTTTTAGCGGGTCAGGCACACTGCTTGTTGAAAATCATTCAGGCTCGTGTCGAACGATGCGCGAATTGATTTCTGAAGCCGCAAAAATCCGCGGGTACAAAGCGGGACACCGGTTCCTGGTTGGTACTCCACCGGATGACGTGCTTGAACGCGTTTTGGAGCGCGGTGGACTCGACTTCGGTCGTTGTCGCGTCTTGGTTTGGACGGGGAGGGCGTCCACTGGAGACCCCGACCAATCATTGGTTGAAATTGCGGACTGCGATTTCTTTCCAATGACACGTTGCATCAGCCACACAGAACTGTTGGGCTGGTAAGTAATTGCACCCTGCCTTTAATGGCAATTTTGATCACGACGTGATTGAAAGGGTGCTATTTTTTTATTTGTAACTTCATGTATAATGAGCGCCACATATGTTTGGCGAAAAAACTTTTTTCGGTGCACCGAAAACTCCAGAACAACTTGATACACAACTACAAAGTGTTCAGAAACAGTTAGGTCATGAGCCAGAGGTATCTCTGGTGCCTGCGTCTGTTGAGCGTGAAAAAATTTTACAGATGCCCGTGATCGAGTTGCAGGAAAAATACACTCGTCGTTTTCAGGCGTATTTTGAATTACTGCGCCAAGAAAATAACCCTGATTTTGTAAGTCGAGATAAATTGACAGCAGATTTTAAAAAATGGTTGATTGCGCTCAATTCGTTGGATGTGTATGTTAAAAAACATCATGCTGGAGTTGACGTCACACTCCGTGGCAAGCAGATCGATGTTTTCGATGATCTACACAATTTTTTGGAAGCAGGTGGTACAGCTGGATATATAAAATTGCCGACAGGTGTTGGTAAAACGGTTCTGTTTACGGAATTGATCGAGGCGTTGGATTTAAAAACGCTGATTGTTGTGCCGACAAATATTTTAATTGATCAGACGGTTGATAAAGCAGAGCAATTTGCGCCGGATATTGAGGTCGGTGTTATTAATCGGACGGCAAAACAGTATTATAGAAAAGTGACGGTTACGACGTATGCATCACTTGCGCGTCAGGTTGCGCAGGGGCTTATCAAGCCGGAGGAGTTTGAGTGTTTAATTTTGGATGAAGCGCACGAGGCGCTCAGCGACGCGCGTCAAAAATTAGTGCGAAAGTTTTCAAATGCCGCGAAGATTGGTTTCACCGCGACGCCTACGTTTTCCGCGGAAAAACAGCTCAGTGATTTATTGCCAACGTGCATTCATTCAATGGAAACACGCGAGGCAGTTGAGAAAGGTTTGCTCTGTTCAGTATCTGCTGTGGTTGCGAAAACGTCCGTGAATTTATCTAAAGTTCCGAAAAATGCCATGGGAGATTATAGCGAATCTGAGCTCGCATATGCAGTGAATATAGCAAGTCGAAATAAGGCTGCAGCGCTCCTTTATAAAGAAGTATTTAGCGGTGAGCAAGCTATTGTGTTTTGCGTAGGTATAACGCATGCGCGCGAGGTTGCGCGAGTGTTTCGCGAGGAAGGTGTTGCTGCTGCATTCATCAGTGGCGAAACCACGAAAGACGAGCGGATTCGGCTGCTCGCAGAGTTTAATCGTGGTGAAATAAAAGTTTTGTGTAATGCGGATTTATTAACTCGCGGTTTTGATGAGCCGCGAGCAAGTGTATGTTTGAATTTGCGGCCAACATTGTCTTTAGTTATGGCTGAACAACGCGGTGGACGTGTGCTCCGATTGGATCCTGATCGACCTGACAAGCACGCGACAGTTGTTGATTTTGTTGATCAATCTGACAGTATTGATGAGTTGCAGGCAACTGGCCAGGTATTGTTTGCGAAAATCTTGGGCGGTGCGTTTGTTGTGGCCGCTGCGAGCGGTGGGAGGTCTTGGGATTCTGGCGGCCGGCCGGGGCATGGAGGTGGGTTTGTTGTTAAAAAACCAAATATTTACATACCAGGGCTTGAGGTATTTTTTGATACTGAAGAAGTGCTCCGTATTGTCGGAAAGGTTGAAGAAGTCAAAATAGAGAAGAGCCGACTTATTTTGGATTTGGAGGACTTGAAGAAACTGGTGCGACTTGCCAAAGTACAGAGCCAAGTAGAATATTTAGAAAAACGAGTCAATAATCCAAGTTGGCCACATAGTCCGGATCGATTAGAAGGCTGGGTCAACTGGAATGATTTTTTGGGAAAAACGAGTGTTGAGACGATTAGTGAATTAGCGGTTCTGCAGCTTGCTGTGCGTGTGGCACACGTTCGAAACAGGTTTGAATATGAGGCGCAGCGGGAAACTCATCCTGCGTGGCCCGGTCGGCCGGATTATTTGGCCGGTTGGACGAATTGGTTCGATTTTTTGGGAAAAAAGAAGCGTGATCGGCGATAGAAATCACGGTGGAATGCTAGGCTTGTCGCTACCACCTAATTGGCTGCTTCGCAGTTTTATGCGAGGCGGTTATTTTTTACTGACAATGTATTTTTGCATAAAAATGCTAAATAACCTAAAATAAATTTATAGAGCTATTTGGAATTACAGCATCAATTAGAAAAAACTATGGCTAAATATAAACACACTCAAATTGGCTACTTGATGCTGGTCATCACGCTGGCCGTGCTGGCGCTTTTCGTATGGGTTCATATTACGGTCGCGGTCGAGCCTCCTTCGATTGATTCCGGTTCAAACTTTCTCGTTACTGCTGTAATGGCGCTAATTTTGCTTATCATTGGATCGTTTGTAACGCTCGCAACATCCATTGATGAAAAATTTCTTCAGATCAAATTTGGATATGGAATTTTCGCCAAAAAGTTTCCACTTAATCAAATTGCTTCAGTCCAGTCAGTCAAAAATCATTGGTACTACGGATGGGGAGTGAAAGTTTGGTTCTGGCCGTATATGTGGGTTTACGGTGTTTCCGGTTTTGATGCGGTTGAAATAATCCTGAGAAACGGAAAAATTTATCGTATTGGGACAGATGCGCCGAACGAATTAGAAGCTGCAATTAAGCAAGCCATAAATATCTAAAAAGATTTTTCACGGGTATGGTGCATAAACTCCCAGAGGATTTACGAAAAGCAATTGATTCACTTCCTGCGGCGCGAGCAGTGTGGGACGACATCACGCCGCTTGCGCGCAATGAGTGGATTTGTTGGGTAACGTCCGGCAAAAAAGTCGAGACGCGGAGTATTCGAATCGAAAAAGCGCTCTCGAAGCTGAAAGGCGGAATGCGACGGCCGTGTTGTTGGGCTGGGTGCACACACCGTTCTTAGATTATATTTTTATGAAGGACAAAATCATTTTTTCTGAAACGCTCTCTGGTTTGACGCCAAAAAAATTAGAAGGATTTTTTGTTGGTTGGCCAAAAAAACCATCATCAAAAACACTTCTGACATTGCTCAGAAAAAGTGATTATCGAATTATAGCTCGGAATAGTAATGGGCGCGTGGTAGGTTTTATTACTGCAATTAGCGATAGCACGCTTGCCGCGAAGAGAACGAAAAAGTCTCCCTTTCGGAGAGGCTCATTCATGGCGGGGCGTAGTGGATGAAGTTGGGAGGTGTTTTCGAACTGGTCAGCATGTCCAGTTTATGCTATAATCGCTTCATGTTAACAGCAATACGCGTGCCAAAATCAATTATTCCAGTGCTTTGGGACGTGCCGAATCCTGCGAAAATTGATATCAAAAAATATCAAAATTTTATTATTGCGCGCGTTGCAGAAAAGGGTGGATGGACGGATGTACAATGGCTCAAAAAAACGTATGGCGTTGCAGCGATTCGTCGCGTGGTTGCTCGCAGTAAAAATGTTGGGAAGAAAACTAAGAATTTTTGGAAGATTGTATGATGCATGAAACTGCATTAAATTCGGCGACAAGAAGTGTATTTGAGAAATTACGACACGCTTCATTTTTGAAAAAATTTTATTTAGCAGGTGGCACCGCGCTTGCGTTGCAGTATGGTCATCGTGAGTCAGTGGACTTAGATTTTTTTTGTGCGAAGCCGTTTAAAACAGAAACGCTCATTGCTGCAATTTCAAAGCTGGGAAAATTTAAGTTGGTGAATGAAGAAGAAAATACTGTTGATGGCGTGCTCGACGGAGTTAAGGTGAGTTTTTTTACATATCCATATAAACTATTGCGCAAGACAAAAATGTTTGAAGGTGTTGCTGTTGCCAGCGTTGTAGATATTGCGTGCATGAAAATCAATGCGATCGCAGGGCGCAATGCACGTAAGGATTTTGTGGATCTGTATTTTATTTTGGATCATGAAGGATGGCGCGTTGAAGATGTGCTGCATCTGTGCAATAAAAAATTTGGTGCAGGTGCACGGGATCCTTATCATATTTTGAAAGCGTTGGTGTTTTTTGAAGAGGCTGATGGGCAGCCAGAGGTGGCGAGTAAACCTATTGTCAAATGGATAAGGGTGAAGAAATTTTTTGTGAATGAGGTTGAGGGAATACAGTAATGTGAAGGATATTTTTTAGCGTAGTTTTGGGGAAAAATATTATTTTTTTGCTTAAATTAGCTAAATAATGCTAAATTAGGGTTGACAGAGTCAGCTTTTTGTGTTATAGTGCTTGGTTCCAGCAAAAAGTTTGGTTCTGGACATTGAAATTTCGATCATTAAAACTTGTAAGGAGATATATCATGGAACTCAAACGTAAAGTTATAGGTCTCTTCGTCGATGGCGTTTTGTTTGATGGATTTGAAAAGGGGTTCGACAAAAATGCCAATAAGTTATTTGCAGGTAAGTACGATTACGTGCAAATGTTACCAGGAGCGTTGGATTCTGTGAAACTTCTTATTGAGAAAGGGTGGGAGGTCCATTTGCTTGTTTGTACTTTTAAGCGCGATCTGCCATATTGGCGGGCAGTTACGAAATGGGCAAAGCACAATGGATTTTTTGGTGAAGGCTTGCTTAAGCCGAAACAGATTCACTGTATGACCTATGCAGCCTTGCCGCGTTATGCAAAGCGCCTCAAATTCATCAAGGTGTACATGACATTTCCTGAACAGCACTATTGTTTCACACTCCACGGCTTCTCTCAGATTCCCAGCCATCCTTTTGGTCAAATTAGTCCAGCTGGATGTCTCAAAGACCATGTTGCGTTTCAAAAGATGGTGTATAGCAATGAGGATTTTGAAGCTAGGGCAGCTCTTGTTGATGGCGACAAGTTTTGGGATGAAGCTGTCTAGGGCTAAGGGCATATCTAGAATCTAAGTTCTGAACAGCAACTCTAAACGTTATGTAAGACCCCATGATTACATCTGAACAGATGTGGTCGCGGGGTCATTTTTTTTATCAAAACTTTTTTCGGAACTCTCCGGTTCGCAAAAGATGCGAGCCGGCCCGGGCAGTCGGAATGTCCGCTGGACATTCCTTGGTTCCTGGGCCTGCGCACGCTCGGCCCGCCTTTGGCCCCTTCGAGTCCCTTCCAGTCCGCGTCCAAAGAAAAAACCACCCTTGCGGGTGGATTTTTTCATGGCGGACTGGAAGGGACTCGAACCCTCGACCTTCCGCGTGACAGGCGGACGTTCTAACCAGCTGAACTACCAGTCCAAGTGAGGCTGACAATGAGTGTTTACACTCGATTGTCATGCCGAGCGCGGACGCCGTAGTTACGAATGTAACTACCAGTCCAGCGCGGTACTACGTAAATTTTTTTTGCACCGCGTGTTCAGTTTGTCATGCTGAGAACGCTCAAAAGGCCTTTACGCCTTTACAACCTGCACTTTTTTAACAATGCCTTCAAATACCTTTGGGTATTTCTGTGCGAGTTCTGCCAAAACCTTACGATTCAACGTGATGTTTGCTTTTTTCAAAGCATCCATGAAGCGTGAATAGGTCATACCGTACTGGCGAACAGCTGCGTTGATCGAAATGTGCCAAGCTGCGCGGAACACAGCTTTCTTTTTGCGGCGAGCCTGCATGGAGTTGACGCCAGAGTGAAGAATGGCTTCCTTTGCCATTTTTACACGGTTCTTGCGACCCCACATGAAGCCTTTTGTATTTTTGAGCAGTTTTGTGCGCTTTCGTGCGCGAACTGTTCCTCGTTTAACGCGTGGCATATATCAAACAATTAATTCTGGATTGAGTTCACAATCAACTTGGTGTGTGTACCAGCAAGTGATTTATCGGTGCGTTTCTTGCGGGTGGTGTTACCGCTTTCACGGCCATTAAAATGGTCCTGGCCTGCTGCACGGTGAATAACCTTCCCTGTACGTGTTACGCGGAAGCGCTTTGCAATCATTTTTTTCGTTTTCATCTTACCCATAGTCTGCAAAATAAGTGACAGGAGTATATCAGTAAACCCGCACCGCCGTCAAGCTGGCACCCTATATCTTGGTGAGCAGGGCAATAATCTTGTTTTCTTGCTTGGTTGGGGCCTGTTCGATTCTGAGAGGCACGGCTGTTTTGAGCTCAATAATAAAGGCATTCACAACCTTAAACGCGTTTTCAACGAACTGTCGCTCGCGACCGCGCAAAATGAGCTCTACCTTAACCTTGTTGCCATCCTCAAAAAAGCCTTTGGCCTGGTTGAGTCTGAGCTCCTTATCATGTTCACCAATACGGAGCGACAAACGAACACCCTTAACTTCGGTTTCCTTTTGCTTCTTTTTTTGGATGCGCTCCTCCTTATCTTTTTGATATTTAAATTGACCGTATTCCGTAATTTTTACAACCGGTGGCAATGCTTCCGGATTGATTTCAATGAGATCAAGCCCTCGTTCGTCCGCGAGTTTGAGCGCGTCCGCGATTGACATAACTCCGACATGCGCGCCAGCATCATCAATAACACGCACCTCTTCGGCACGAATCATTTCGTTGAAGCGAATTTTGATTTTTGCTACCTCTGGTTTAAATCGTTTTCGGGCAATACGCATATGTGTGGCTGAGTATAGCGAATAGCGGGCGATTGCGCAAGGGTGCCTCCGCTTGCATGGCGTCCCGCGTGCTGCTAAACTACTGTCCATGTTTGATCTTGTTTCTATTATTAAAGCAGGTGGCTATTTTGCGGTCTTCGGAATTATATTTGCGGAGTCTGGTCTTTTGATTGGGTTTTTTCTTCCCGGTGACAGCTTACTATTTACCGCTGGATTTTTATCATCGCAGGGCTACCTTGACATTCGTATTCTTGCACCGCTGTGTTTTATTGCAGCGCTTTCTGGCGATTCGTTTGGCTATGCAATTGGCAAACGGCTTGGCCCAAAAATTTTTACACGCGAAGACTCGCTTATTTTTAATAAAAATCACGTCGCACGCGCACAAGCCTTTTATGAACGTCACGGTGGAAAAGCGATCACTCTCGCCCGATTTACACCCGTTATCCGCACGTTTGCACCGATTGTTGCGGGCGTTGGTAAGATGCGATATTCAGCTTTTTTATTTTACAACACACTCGGCGCGCTTATCTGGGCTGTTGGCGTCAGTCTCGCTGGTTATTTCCTCGGCAACCGCTTTCCGGGAATCGATCATTATTTGTTACCCATAATTTTGGTCATAATGCTTACGTCAATCATGCCGGGCATTATTCACATTGTGCGTGACGGAGCAGACCGTGCAAAAATAAAAGCGGGGATCAAAAAAATATTTTCAGGTAAGGAAAAATAATTTGTATGAAAACTATTGTTGTAACGGGCGGAGCTGGATTTATTGGTTCGCATTTGTGTGAGGCGCTGCTTACGAATGGGGACCGCGTGATCTGCGTTGATAATTTTGTGAGTGGTTCTGCGACAAACATTGAGCCGTTCCGCGCAAATCCGCATTTTGCTTTTATTGAACACAACGTGTGTGAACCGCTCGTGATTGATGATCATATTGATCAGGTCTATAATCTTGCGTGCCCTGCGTCGCCTGTGCATTATCAGCGCGATGCGGTTTTGACACTTGAGACAAATGTGATTGGAACGCACAATATGATTCGGCTTGCGCTTGGGGCTGGTGCGCGCATTCTCCAGGCAAGTACGTCGGAGGTTTATGGAGATCCGCTCGAACACCCACAAAAGGAGACTTATTGGGGAAATGTAAATCCGATCGGTGTTCGTGCGTGTTATGATGAAGGAAAGCGCGCGGCGGAAACGTTGTGCTTTGATTATTCTAGACAACGCGGTGCGGATATTCGAGTTGTGCGGATTTTTAACACCTATGGTCCGCGCATGGCAGAGCATGATGGACGCGTAGTCTCAAATTTCATTGTTGCAGCACTGCGTGGAGAGCCGATTACAATTTACGGCGACGGCTCGCAGACGCGCAGTTTTCAATTTGTGAGCGATCTCGTGCGCGGATTAATTTTGATGATGAATAATGAATCATTTATCGGGCCGGTTAATTTAGGAAACCCGGGCGAGTTCAATATGCTTGAGCTTGCGGAAAAAGTTTTGAGAATGACGGGATCAGCTTCTGATCTCATAACTAAGCCGCTGCCGAGTGACGATCCACGGCGTCGAAAGCCAGACATTTCGGTTGCGAAAAAAGAACTTGGCTGGGAGCCAGTCGTTGGGCTCGATGAGGGGCTCGAAAAAACCATTGCTTATTTTGCAACAGTGGTGTAGCGCGCATGTAGTGGTTCGTGATAGAATAAACAATAAGTTATTTTTATATGACAGATACAGAACTCAAAGCAATTGCAGCAAAGATTAAGGACGGATCAGCAACTGATGACGAAAAACTTCAGTTCGCACAAGGCGTGGACGGACTTCTTGACGAGCTCGATGAAGCTGTAGGACAGCCAAATAATTAGTTTTTATGTCACAACATGAATTTGTTCCAGCAGATTATGAACTAGAAAGACCCGGTGAACAGGCGCTTGCAAAGATGAACAAACGGCTTCACGAACGAGTGATTCAACCAAAGCCTGAATTTTGGGATAAGATTCGTGTCCGACTCGTTAATGATAAACGCCTTGCTCAAACAACCTATAAACTATTTGAGGCGCTCAGCGCTGCAGGGCTTCTTGGGGGTATTATATCAGCCGCTGTTCTGAATGGTGGCGGAGAAGGAGCGGGAATTGCAGCTTTTGGAGCTGTGGTGGCTGGGGGCCTTGAGCTTGCGCGTCGCAACTCAGCGGCAGAAGCGGATGAAAAGATTGCAAAGACGGAACATCGGTTGCACGCTGCGTTGAGTCGTGAAGCTACTCCAGAACAAGGCACATAATACTTTCATATGGAACATTCCGAAATTGAGGCTCATGGAGCAGATGGGCAAGGCACGAAACTAATGCATGAGGAGCAACGCGCACTGCGAGAAACGGGGTCAGAACACTTGTCTGCTGTTGGGACGCGCATGCAGCACACAGGCGAAACTTTGCGTATTAAAAATGCAGCAGGCGACGCTTTTTTTGACAAGCCACCCGTGCGCCAAGTCATGTATCGTCTTGCCGAAGTTATGTCTGCTGCGGGCATAGGCGGGCTTTCTGTGATGGCGATGCTTGAAAGTTCAACTGGTCGTGGCATTGGTGGCGGTTTGGCAGGCGCTGCAATTGCCGCACTTTTGACTGCCGGACTCGAACTCTGCCGTAAAGAAGAAGCGGCCGAAGCCGCAAAATAAGGGTTATAAATTTTGTCGTGCGCGCAGCGCGCCTGCGAGCGTGACTTCATCAGCGTATTCGACAGAGCCGCCTGAGGGCAGGCCTGTCGCGAGACGTGTTATTTTTAAATTTTCTCTTTTGAGTTGCTTATTTAAATACTGAATTGTTGTTTCGCCCTCAATTGTTGGGTCAAACGCAAAAATAATTTCCACGATGGGTGTTTCTGAATTTTTCGCGCGCGTGATAAGTTCCGCGGCTTTGATTTGATGCGTTCCTGCGTCGATAAGTGGATCGATAAGGCCACGGAGTACGTGGTACACGCCTTTGTAGTCATGCGTTTTTTCAATTGCAATGATATCTTGTGGTTCTGCGACAACACAAATCGTTGTATGATCGCGCCGCGAGTCCGCGCAAATTTCGCAGGGGCTGAGAGCGGAAAAATTATGGCACTCTTCGCAGGACTTTACTGATTGCAGCAAATCTTCGAGTGCACGTTCGAGTCGTGACACTTCGCCGCGTCCAGACTTCAGTAAAAACATAACAAAGCGCTCGGCGGTTTTTGGACCAACGCCCGGGAGACGTATGAACGCTTCGATGAGTCGCTGAATCGGGGGAGCAAACATAGAAAGGAAGTGGCGCGTGCAGTGCAGAGCGCAGGATCTTCATTCATTAGCCAAGATCAGGCATTTGAAAATCTCCCATCGAATCCTTCATTTTTTCTGCCATGACTTTGTGGCATTTCTGAATTGCATCGTTCGCTGCATCTTTGATGAGATCCTGTAATTTATTTTTATTTCCCGGCGCAATTAAATTTTCGTCAATATCAACGCTCTCGATTTGTTGCGCGCCGTTGATCATGATTTTTACTTTTCCAAAACCAGCGGAACCTTCGACATGTTCTTGTGAAAGTTTTTCATGAATAACTTTTGCTTTGTCGCGCATGTTTTTGAACTGTTTGAGTTTCTGGAACATAGAAAATAATTAGAATGAATGTTTGGTGTCGAGACTGCGGAAGTTCGCTGTGTTTTCGTTGAAAAATAATTGTACCACACCGGTTGGGCCGTTTCTGTGTTTTGCAATATGAATTTCTGCGATGTTGCGTTCGTCCTGCGGAATTTCGTCTGCTCGATAATTTCGGTCAACAGCTTTGCGATAAATGAACATTACGATATCCGCATCTTGTTCAATACTACCACTTTCACGGAGGTGCGCCAGTTTTGGAATTGCTGGTTTGCTTTGTTCAACGGCGCGCGAAAGCTGCGAGAGCGCAATGACGGGAATATTGAGCTCGCGCGCCAAACCCTTAAGACCACGAGTGATTTCTGCGACTTCTTGAACGCGATTATCCGAATTGCCGCCAGACTTTGATTCCATCAGTTGCAGATAATCAACGATGACCATCCCAAGACCGTTTTCCATTTGAAGGCGACGCGCTTTAGTTCTGATTTGTGTAATGTTGAGTGACGCCGTGTCATCGATGAACAACGGCGCATCCGAGAGCGTGCCCATCGCGTGGCCGAGACGTGCAAAATCATCCGAGTCTTCACGTTCTGCAAGATTACCGGTTCGCAGTTTCCACAAATCAATGTTTGATTCCGCACAGAGAAGTTTATCCACGAGTTGCTCCTTTGACATTTCAAGAGCAAAAATTCCAACAGGGATTTGATGTTTTGTTGCAGCAATACGCGCCATGTCAAGAACCAAACTTGTTTTACCAACTGATGGACGCGCAGCAATAATAATGAGATCTGATTTTTGAAAACCAGAAAGCATATTGTCGAGCGCGGGGAAGCCAGTTGGAATGCCACGAAGTTTTCCGCGCTCCCTATGCAATTCATCAATGCGATCAAACGCGGTAACAATTACATCACGAATCGGAACAAATGCAGTTCCACCGAATGATGATGACACGCCGTAAATTTGTTGTTGCGCCTTGTCGAGTACATCTTCGATCTCATCCGCTTCTTCAAACGCAAGGCGCGTAATTGTTTCCGCGGCTTTGAGCAATCGGCGAAGAACCCCTTTACGATGCACAATGTGCGCATAGTTGACCACGTGCGCGGCAGTCGGGACAGAGTTTGTAATGGATGCGAGCGCTGTTGTCCCACCGACAAGGTCTAATTGATTTTTATCGCGCAGACGATTGCTCAAACTGAGGAGATCGATAGGTTCGTGTTTGAGCGAGAGTTCGCTGCACGCTTCAAAAATTAATTTGTGTGCCTCACGATAAAAATCGTTGGGATCTATGATGTCGTGGATTTTAAAAATCGCTTCTTTGTCAATTAAAATAGCACCGAGCAGAGATTGTTCCGCTTCGTCATTGTGTGGTGGAATTCGGCCGAGAGGGTCTGCCATAGGGAGGGGTGGAGTTATCTTACTCTACAAGAGGGGTCGCGTGAAGCCTATTCGTACACAGGTAATACACAGGCAGGCACGACCAGTGTATACTACGGTTATGAAGCTGTGTATCATATCAAATTTGTATCCGCCCTACGTTCGTGGCGGCGCTGAGCGGATTGCCGAACGATTGGCGGAGGAATCAGCGGCGCGCGGCGACGTGGTGCATGTGATTACATCGGCGCCGTTTTCGCATACGGGTTTTGGTGACGCATTGCATGTAGAGCGTGGCGTGCATGTGCATCGCTTGTTCCACTCGAATGTTTATTTTAATTTGTATAGTTCGCATCACGCATTTTTTTTGAGGTTCGTTTCATTTGTGTGGACAGAATTTAATTTTGTGTATGCATTTCATGTGTGGAAATTGCTCCGCGAAATCAAGCCCGACGTTATACATACACACAATCTTGCAGGCACAAGTTTTTTAATTCCGCGCGTAATAAAATTATTGCGCATACCGCACATTCATACTGTGCATGATATTCAACTCGCGATTCCATCCGGCCGGCTATTGGTCGGCGAAGAATTTGATTTTATTAATTCTGGCGCACTTGTCCTGGCGTTTCAATGGCTGCAACGAAAGCTGTGGGGTTCGCCGCGCATTATTACCGCACCATCCGAGTGGTTGCTTTCGTATTATCGTACACGAAAATATTTTCGAGGTAGTCGGTTTCAACTCGTCCGACATTTTTTTCCGCCAGAACAGTCGCTCGCACTTCGTGATTCGCAGGCACATATAAAGCGTCCGCAATTTACGCTTGTGTATGTTGGACAAATGGAGCGCGCGAAAGGTGTGATTATGCTCGTGCAATTATTTGGCGCGCTCTGTACGGAAGGTCTCGCGCAGAACGCCGAACTCATTTTTGTCGGAACGGGCGCTGATGAAAAAATTGTTGCAACACTTGCGGCGCCATTCAAACAAATTTCTGTGCTTGGCCATTTGCACCATGATGAAGTTGAGGCTGTTATTCGATCCGCCGATGTTGTTCTCGTGCCGTCGTTGTTATACGAAAATTCACCCACCATTGTAGTTGAGGCGCTTGCTGCGGGACGCCCACTTGTTGTGTCTGACGTTGGCGGCGCGGCCGAGCTTGTGCGAGCAACTCCGGACGGGGGTTTTGTTGTTGAACCAAACGAGACGGCGTGGCGCGAGCAGCTCGCAGGGCTTTTGCAAAACCCCCAAACTGTGCTACAAATGAATCCGCAATTTACCGCGCCGAGCAGCGTCCTGGCGTTTCACGAATTATATGTATGGCTGAACCAAAAATCTTAACAACGCATCCAACGCTTAGTTACGCGCTGCTCGACAGCGGCGATGGTGAAAAACTAGAACGCTACGGCGCTATTGTTGTTGCCAGGCCAGATCCGCAAGCGCTGTGGAAAAAGCTTCGCGCACCTGCGCAGTGGGCTGCGGCTGATGCAATTTTTACGCGTGATGACGAAGACGCTGGTTGGAAAATAGGTAAACAAGTTCCAGAGCGGTGGAACATTGAACTTGCAGGGATTAAACTCTGGGTGCGACCCACCTCGTTTAAACACATGGGAGTTTTTCCTGAACAGGTCCCAAATTGGACGTGGATTTCTGATTTAATTTTGCGTGCCGCGCGCCCGATTACTGTTTTAAATTTATTTGGATATACGGGCGGCGCATCGCTTGCTGCTGCCGCGGCTGGCGCCGAAGTATGTCATGTTGATGGTTCGCGCGTTGCGATCAACTGGGCGCGCGACAATGCGAAGCTCGCGGGTCTTGAAAACAAACCTGTTCGATGGATTTTGGATGACGTTCGCGGATTTTTGAAGCGAGAACTTAAACGTGGTCGAAGATATGATGGCATTATTATGGATCCTCCTGCGTTTGGTCATGGCGCTGACAAAGAAGTGTGGAAAATCGAAGATGATTTTTTACCGCTGCTTGATTTATGCCGCGAAATTTTGAGTGATAAGCCACTTTTTTTTCTCATCAACGGTTATGCATCGGGCTATTCATCAATCGCATACGAAAATAATTTGACTGGACTCGTGGCAGGACTTGGTGGTGCAATTGAAATCGGCGAGTTAACGATTGCTGAGGAATTGGCGGGCCGCTTATTGCCGAGCGGTATTTTTGCTCGGTGGAACGCAATTGTTTAATATGCAACTCGAGGTTTTGTATGAGGATAATCATGCGATTGTCGTGCGTAAACCAGCGGGTGTACTCGTGCAGGGAGACGCGAGTGGGGATACACCACTGCTCGACGAAGTAAAAAAATATTTAAAAGCTCACTACAATAAACCAGGCAATGTTTTTGTTGGCCTTGTGCACCGACTTGATCGTCCGGTTGAAGGTGTTATTTTATTTGCAAAAACAAGTAAGGGTGCAGCGCGTTTTTCTGAACAGTTTCGTGAACACACGACAGAAAAAATATATCACGCAGTTGTTGTCGGAGAGCCGAAAAAAAAATCTGACACGCTCGTACATTTTTTACGCAAACGCGAAGATGAGGTGACAGCTGTTATTTTTGATGAGTCAGGGCCAGATACGCAGCACGCCGAGCTTGCATATGAAATTGTTGAAGCGGGAAAAAAATATTCATTGCTCAGAATTATTTTGAAGACAGGTCGCGCGCATCAGATTCGCGCACAATTTTCTCATATCGGACACCCGATAGTCGGCGACACAAAATATGGTGGGCCACATTCACAATTTATTTCGCGCAACGCAATCGCACTCGCAGCCACACAGCTTACATTCGCAGCGGCAACAATGGCCGAACGTGTTACGGTTAGCTCGCCGATTCCAAAAAAATGGTTTGAGCTTATTGCGTCGTAGCCGTGTCAATTGATGTGTGACCAATGTACGCACCATTGATAATCCACCAGTCCGCTGAATTATTTTTAAGCATCGTGATTTGCGCAGGTGTTGGTTCCCAGTATGGTTTGATAACGAAAAAAATTTCACGCACATTCGCTGCTCGTGCTGCATCAACAATTATTTTTTTTGTAAGCACTCCGTATGTCGCGGGTAAAAAAAATTTTGTATACAGCACATCGCCTGTTGGGATCGGATAAAAATAAAAATCTCGGTCAGGCAATTGACGCTCAGTAAAACCAAACACGTTGAGCGCCGCAGCAGAGGTTGGTTGATCCGCGAGCACAACATACGGTTTGTGTGCGGCGTGTTCGTCGATGCTTTTGACAAGTGCTATGTCGGAGGGACTCACAGAAATATTTTTTGAGTGCTGAACCGTATTCCACGCGGGGTAGGCAAGATACCATGAAGAAGCAGCGACGCATGTAAGTGCCATCAGAAGAATTCGACGATTAATTTTTGGGATGCGCGCAAGAAAATTCGTTAGACCAATCGTCGCGAGCGGTACCATACAAATATATGCAGCAATCAGAAGGCGATTCGATAATCCTGACTCTTCATAGCTGATGATACCTCCGACGTGGATGGAGAGTAATAGTATGCCGCTCGTCGCGATCGCAAGCGAAGACAAAAAAAGTTGCGTGGCACGTCGATGATCCTGTCGATGCCGAAAAAAACCATAGAGCGCTCCGAGAATAATTATAAGCGGCCCGCATAGACGCGCGCTGTAAGCAAGTCGCGTTATGATAAATGAATGAAATGACTGTGGTGGAATAAAAAATAAATGTAAAAACTGCGTCGCAGTTGGGAAAGAAAAAATTATTTGTTTTGATGTAGCAGCAATAAGGGTTGCAGGTAGAAGTGCGATAAAAATAAAAGTGCTTATGAGCGATGTATGGCGCAGACCGGTAGTTTTTATTTTTGAGCACAACTCCCACAGCACGATGGCGAACGCTGGTATTCCGCTGAGTGGATGAATACACGCGATGCCTCCCGCAATGAAGAGGTGTGTTTTTATCGCCGTTGTGCTATTTCGTTTTTCATAAAACAAGTATATGACAAAACCAAGTAATAAAAAGTGGCCGAGCGCTTGCGGTGTGCTCGTAATCCAGAGTTCGGAAAATAAAATAAAAATGAGGAGTGGCAAAGTTTTTTTTGCAGCGCACGTAATAATTGTTGCGCCAATACAGGGAGTAGCCCACGCAAGGATTGTTTTGATGTGCACGGGGAACGTGGTTGCG
Source organism: Candidatus Magasanikiibacteriota bacterium (assembly GCA_943355025.1). Taxonomy (GTDB): domain Bacteria; phylum Patescibacteriota; class Patescibacteriia; order Magasanikbacterales; family 2-02-FULL-50-9b; genus CALRDW01. The sequence continues at coordinate 29,793 of CALRDW010000001.1, forward strand.
ATCGCGGCAATCAGCGCATGGAATCCGTTATATAGAAAACCGATTGGCGTAATTGAACCCTGCTGCATCCATGCCCGCACAGTCGCTTCATGTACAAAAATATCAAATCCAAAACCAAGTGGAAACAATTGTGCTGAGAGTGAAATAAAACTGAGCGCTGATAGCCAGACAGCAACTGGGTGTAGCAGCTGTTTATACAGCGCAATTAACCACAAGCCGAAAAAAAGAATATATACGATTTGAAATCGTGGCGAGATGAGTTGCCACGGCGACGAATCCCACCCTGCTGAGCGGTGGTGGACTAAATACCACGAGGCGAGCACCGAGCCAAGAAGTGCAGCAAGTGAGCAGACGACGCGCAAGAGCACGGTGCTGGCCCCTGTCTGATGTGCCGCAGTATGGGGCGTTGTATCCTCATCATCCTTCAGACTTTTATTAAAAAACACTAACAAAAAGCCCACGAAAGTGCTTATAAGCAAAAAAATACTTGAGAATGCTGCGCCCGCTGGCCAGCCGTATACATGATATATTAAAGTACCAAAAATGGACCCAGCAGAAACAGAGCCAAGCAAAAAAAGAAGAAAATTATTGCGCGAATAAGCTATTTTTCGTATACTACCTCTATATTACCTGTGCTCATACCTTTGTGACAAGTACTCCGACCGAAGTGTTTTTACACGACAGAATTTTAGACAAAGCCTTACTTTGGATGATTCCGCGTTGGGTGACGCCAAATTCTATCACGTGGCTCCGATTTTTCTTGGTGCCGTTTGTCGTGTATATTAATTATCGAGGAAATTATGCTGTGGGCGTGCCACTTTTCTTGTTCGCCGCATTTACGGATGCAGTTGACGGCTCTTTGGCACGAACGCGTGACCAGATTACAAATTTTGGAAAACTATTTGATCCGTTTGCCGATAAGTTGCTCATAGGCTCGATGGTAGTACTTCTGGTTTTTAAATATCTCAGTCAAAAAATTGGCTATATTGTTGTTGGGCTTGAAATTTTATTTATTGTGGTTGGAACTGTGCAGTGGCTTTTGGGTAAAGTGAGTCAGGCAAATTTGTGGGGGAAAATTAAAATGTTATTGCAGGTTTTAGCAGTGTGTTTAATTTTATTAGGCCTTACATTTGGTTATCCAATACTTTTTGCTTGCGCAACATGGATTTTTGGTGCGGCGATTATTTTTGCCTGCATCAGTCTTTTTTTTCACGGCATATAATTATGAATCGTAGATTTTTTAATCGAATTCCATCGCTCTTAATTGTCGGGTGTCTCTCATTTATTTTTATTTTGTCGCCAGTTGTTTATTTAATGCATGGAACTGTAAATTCTCCGGATGAGCGCGCAACAGAACTTTTTGCAACGTCATGGGCCGAGCGGCGCGAACTAAAAATTCCAGTTTCAATACAACAACCAGAGAGTTATCCCTTGTTTGCTCGCAGCACGCAGCCGCACGGGCAAGAACTCGTCCCGTCTGGATTTGTTGGGCAGCCGATTTTTTTTGGAAGTTTGATAGGTGTGTTCGGCGCGCAGTCGATTTTTTATATTACAATTTTACTTACCGCGCTTGCCGCAATCGCATGGTGGTTTATCATGTGTCAGATTTTTGGAAGACCTGTCGCGGACTATTCTTTTTTGTTTTTTTTATTTCATCCAGCCGTTTTGTATTATTCAGCACGCGGGCTTTTTCCAAACATGGCGATGCTCGATTTACTTATCATGAGTATCGCATCAGGTTGGTATGTGTGGAATATTCGAACACATGCGCGCGAAAATTTGCAAAAATGTTTAATGGTTTCATTATGCATTGCAGCAACTGTTGGTGCAATTGCATTTCGACCGCCTGAAGCGCTCATGGTTTATGCGTGGATTTGTATCGCGATGCTTATTTTTGGATCGCGCGCTGTACTAAAGTTCGCATGCATGATCGTTGCAATGCTTATGGTGCTCGCCGGAATTTTTTGGTTCGCACGAAGTTCAGGAAATTTTGCGGGCAGTTATTCATTCGTGCATATCACGTCGCTCACACAAGTATTATTTCCTTTTGGAATACACATTGCACTCGTGTGGCATACAGCAATACGATTCATCGTTAAATTATTTTCACCGTGGGTCCTTGTTTCCTCAACAGGCCTTCTCGTGTGGCTTTGGCGGCTTTATAAATATAAAGAATTTGATCGTGCAGTCGCAGGGTATGTGTGCGTAATCGTCCCTGTGAGTTTTTGGTTGTTTATTGTTTACGGCAGTTGGTCGATTAGTGATAATCCTGCAGATGCAAGCGCCGTCACGCTCGGCTCCTCGTATGTACGGTATTGGTTGCCGCATCTTATTTTTAGAATGCCATTTGCCGCGTATTTAATTCATTTGATTATTGTGCATTGGAAAGGGTTCCGTCGGTGGATGCTTGTTGCTGCACTTTCCCTCAGTGTAATCGGTGGTGTTTGGCGGGCGTCTGACGGTGTCGATGGTTTGATTGCTGTTGTGCAGTCTGTGCGGGAGGCAGGAATTATTCGTACGGAAGTTTTAGAACGTTTGCCGAAGGGGAGTGTGCTTGCAGTGCGTGCGTGGGATAAAATTTTTGTTGGGTACGTTCCTGTGCTTCAACCATTTCCGCGCGATGTGCGAACGCTCAGTGCGGCGCGTGAACTTCTTCTACGTGGTGGTGTTCCTGTGTGGGCATTTATTGAAACATTAGCGGAGGTTGATGAACGTTGGCTGCGCGATAATAAAATTTTTGCCAAAAAAATTGCACCATACGGTGTGCACACGCTATACGAATTACAACTATGGAACGTCGCGCAATAATTTTTTTAGGCGTATTGACTGCAGTAATTCCACTCGTGGTTATTTTATGGTCGCATACAGCTGCATGGCCGGAGATATTTGCGTCGCGCACTGATACGTTTTATCCAGGCGGTCCGAATATCATTTTTAATGATTTCACACCATCTTTTCGAACTGACATTGTGCGCGCTGACGAATATGGTGTTCGCGTGCGTCCAATAACTGCGTTGCCTGTTTATTTGTTGTTTCAGCCACGTCGACACTCAAAATATATTCGTGTTGTCATAGAGGGTCATGGTGCTGATAATGAGGATGTGGAAATTGGATATCGCCGCGACGGCCCTGCAAACGGTTTTTATCCAGAGAATAATATTATGCAGGGAGCTACAAATGAAATGCATTTTCTTGAAAACGGCATGCGCGAGTGGGAAAACAAATTTTTGTTTTCTGACATGCTTCGAGAGCGAACGGACGCGCGGCGAATTGTGTTCCGTACTGTCCAGGCAACTTCGACCGCACCATTTTTTGTTCGCCACGTTAGATTATATTATGAAGACAAATAAAAACCTGAATATTTTTTTTGGATCTGTTGCGTGGAGTTGGTTCGCTTTCGGAATTCTTAGTGTTGTGTTTGAATTTTTTCGCCCGGGGTATGTTGACTACTTAGTGCCGGTCTGGGTATTCTTTTTTGTGGCCGCATGTTCGAGCGCGCTATCAAATATATTTAAATCAAAAATATGAATTGTGTTTTTTGTAAAATCATTGCTGGTGAAATTCCGCACAAGCGCGTGTACGAAGATGATCGTGTCATAGCATTTTTAGATCAGAATCCTGTAAATCCCGGCCACACGCTTCTTGTTCCAAAAAATCATTCTGAAAATTCTATCGAAGCCTCGACGATTGATTTGTGCGCGCTCGTTTCAGCCCTGCAGAAGATTTCGCCCGTTATCCGAGACGTTGTTGGTGCTAATGGGATTAATTTTTTAATTAACAACGGTGTAGCAGCAGGACAGGCCATCATGCATACACATTGGCATATTATTCCACGTTTTTATACTGACGGTCTTAAGCTCTGGAACAGTGTAGATCTGTTGCCGGAGGACGCGACGCGCATTGCAGACAAAATTATCATGGGTTTGCGTGGCAGGATCGACACATGAGGACTGCGTTTGAGTCAATTACTGCGCGATGCGTTAAACTTGAAAATTTTTGACGCACCTGGTAGGCTTGAATTAACTATGGAAACTCTTTTGGTCGGCGGTGGTGCCGGATTTATTGGCTCCAATTTTGTGCGATGGATGTTGAACAAGCATCCGGATTTAAAAATTGTTAATGTCGATAAATTAACGTACGCAGGGAACTTGGATAATCTTGCGGATGTGCCGGCGGATCGCCATGTGTTTATACAGGCCGATATTGCCGATGAGGCGCGGATGCATGAGATTATTGCGGCGGAGCGCCCGGACGCGATTGTTAATTTTGCGGCCGAGACGCATGTCGATCGCTCGATTCACGGCGGCCTACGCGATTTTGTTTTGGCGAATACGCTCGGGCCACAGGTGCTCGCAGAGGCGACGAAAAAATTTAGCATACCTTTATATATTCAAATTTCAACGGACGAGGTTTTTGGTGCACTTGAACTTGACGAGGATCGTTTGTTTCACGAAGAAACCGCGTTTGCGCCGAACATGCCGTATGCAGCGTGCAAGGCTGGGGGTGATTTAATTTGCCGGTCATATTTTAAGACATTTGGTACGCCAATCATAGTCACGCACTGCTCAAACAATTACGGGCCGTATCAGTTTCCGGAAAAATTTATTCCGCAAGCAATTTCTAAAGCGATGCGCGATGAGAAGATTCCGATTTACGGGGACGGATTATATGTGCGCGATTGGATTCATGTAAATGATCATTGCAGCGCGATTGATTTATTGTTGGAGCGCGGAGTTCCCGGCGAAGTATATAACATTGGCGTTGACAATGAGCGTTCTAATTTAGAAATTGTAAAACTATTATTGCGGATGCTCGGCAAACCTGAAGACTTGACTGTAACGGTGCAGGATCGTCCGGGCCATGATCGCCGGTATGCAATTGACGCGCGAAAAATTACCGCGCTTGGATGGGTTCCAGAATTTACGCGCGAAAATTTTGAAGCGGGCCTGCGCGCGAAAATTGATTGGTACTTAGCGAACGGGGAGTGGGTTGAAAAATTGCGTGCGCGTGCAGAGGAAATTAATGCACATATAAAAGTATGAGTGCTGAAAAACCAGATTTCTTGTATCATGCGTCACCTAATCGAGATCTCGTTGAACTAACTCCTCAGCGCAAGTCTGTGAGAGATGCGTTTGAAGGTAAACGCATATTTGCTTCCCCCGACAAGAATTTTGTGACGACATTCATGATGTCGCACATCAAACCGTTTGAGTCGGGCTTTTCCAATGGTGTGCCATGGTTTGCCGCGATTGAGGAACAATTTAGAAAAGAAGATGTGGGGGGTGCGGTATATCATGTTCCTGCTGATACGTTTGTTACTGATGAAAAAAAAGGACTTGGAAATAAAGAATGGACGAGCGCTGTACCAGTGGTACCAACTCAAAAAGATATTTATGAAAGTTCACTTGAAGCCATGATTGATCATGGTGTTCAGGTATTTTTGATGGATGAAATGACTTTTAAGGCATTGCAAGAATCACCTATTAAGGCAGATATTCTTGAAGTTTATAAATCGATAAATCAGCAACGTGGGAAAAATATAAAAGAAATTAAATATGTTTAAACTCTGGCCGCTTAAAGTTTGGACGAATAAAAGCTATCACCTCACGCCGTTTGAATTATACGAGCACGTTCCATTTGATGTGAAACGCGTATATTGGGTGACACACAGTGGCGGGATTCCAACTGGTCAGCACTGTCACATGGAAGAGCAAGAAGTTTTTGTGTGCGCGGCTGGCATGATGACGGCGGTGATTGATCGCGGGCAGGGCAAAGAATTTTTTGAAATGAAAGAAGGGGATGCATTGTATGCGCCGAACTATGTGTGGCATGGTTTTGAAAATTTATCGGACGATGCGGTGATGCTCGCGTTTTCCTCGACGAATTATAGCGCGGATCGGAGTGATTATTGTGAGGATTATGAGGAATATCTGAGAGAATATCGCGGTAAGATACTTAATTGACACCATTTCTTGAAGAAAATTGCGCTTTGTAGTAACGTACAGGCTACTTATGCGTGTCATGATCCTCGGCTCACAGGGAATGCTTGGACAGGAATTGGTGCGAATTGCCGGTGAACGCGGCGACGAGATTTTTGCGTGGGACAAAATCGATATCGATCTGACGGAACATGGCGCGTTCGACAAGATTCGCGCGGTCGCGCCGGAATTAATTATTAACACCGTTGCATACAATGCAGTTGACGACTGCGAAGGCGATGGCTGGGCGATTGCAGAAAAAATTAATGGCGTGCTGCCCGGGCAACTTGCAGCTCTCGCGCGAGAGCTGGACGCGACATTCGTGCATTTTTCAAGCGACTATGTGTTTGATGGTGATTGCGACGCGGGCTACACCGAAGACGCGGAGCCGCAGCCGGTCAATGCATACGGGCGCAGTAAAATGTTGGGCGAGGACGCAGTAAAAATGCTCGGCGAAAAATTTTATATTATTCGATTGTCACGATTGTTTGGAAAACCGGCAGCGTCGGCGGGTGCGAAACGAAGTTTTGTTGATTTGATGATTGAACTCGGATCCACGCGCGAGACAATTAATATGGTTGACGAAGAACGCGATTGTGCAACATATGCGCCGGATTTGGCGCGTGAGGTTTTTGCACTCGTGGATGAGGGCGCGCCGTTTGGGATTTACCATATTACAAATGCCGGTGCTGCGACGTGGTACGAATTTGGATGCGAAATTTTCCGCCTCGTTGGTTCAAAAATTATTGCATCACCAGTGGGTGCTGATGCGTTTCCGCGACCCGCGCGTCGTCCGCGCACATCAGAATTATTGAACACGAAGCGCGCGCCGATGCGTTCGTGGCAAGATGCTTTGTGCGAATATGTCGGAAGTTGATATTTCAATCGTCACAGTTGGTTTTAAAAGTTGCGAGTATGTTCGCGAGTTATTGAATTCGCTTTTTACAGCACGCGGAAATTTATCGATCGAATATTTTATTTTGGATAATGCATCGGGCGATGGTTTAATTGAAATGGTTGAAAAAGAATTTGTGCCGCGTGTCGACGAACGATTAAAAATTTTTGCGCTTCAGAATCTAGAAAATTTTGGTTTTGCGAAAGCGAATAATATGGGTATCGCACGTGCGCGTGGGCGATACATCCTGCTACTCAATCCAGACATGCGACTTTTTCCAGATACATTGACGAACATGGTCACCTGGATGGATACTAATGCTCAGGCAGGTATTGCGGGATGTAAACTGATAACGCAAACAGGCGCAGTCCAGCCGCATGTGCGCCGTTTTCCGGGCGTGGTCGATCAGCTTGCAATCATGCTTAAAATTCCACATGTCTGGCCAGGCGTTTTGAATTCATATTTGGCAACGGATTTTGATTATGATTCAACTGTCCGTGTTGACTCAATTCGCGGCTCATTCTTCATGATTCGTCGGAGCGTAATTGAAAAATTGGGAGAACTCGACGAACGTTTTTTTATTTGGTTCGAAGAAGTTGATTATTGTAAACAGGCCGCGGCAAATAATTTCGAGGTGTGGTTTACAAATGCTGCAACATGCATCGATCATGTCGGTAGAAGTTTTTCACTCGTGGGCGGTTTACAAAAGCAAAAATATTTTACGGACAGCATGATAAAATATTTCGCAAAATGGCATCCAAAAAGCGCGTGGATTTTTCGCGCGCTGCGACCATTCGCACTTGCAGGAGCGTGGGCTGCTGAAAAAATGCATATATGACACCGATCATCATTCAGCTCGTAACATGGAACGGCGAAAAATATATTCCGCATCTTTTTAAGTCATTGCGAGAACAAAAATTTCAGGATTTTGAATTGTGGATTTTGGATAATGGCTCTATAGACGCAACAGCTCAGCTTACACAAAAAGAATTGGAAACAATAAAACAACCGCATCGTTTTATACAAAAAGAAATAAATATTGGATTTGCACCAGGTCATAATGAATTGTTTCGTTCGAGTCTCGACGCAGCGCCGTATGTGGTTCTTTTAAATCAAGACATGATGTTGCCGTCAGAATTTTTAGAAAAACTTTTTTATTTTGTCGAAAGCCATCCCGATGCCGGTGCAGTGAGTGGTCGTTTAATGAAATGGGCATTTCCTGAAAAAACAAACTTGATTGATTCGCTTGGACTCAAGTCATTTAAAAATCATCGTTTCATTGATATGAATGGCGGGGAAGAATGGCGGAGTCTTGAGGATGATATAAAAGCGGTCGAGGTATTTGGAGTTTCGGGCGCGCTTCCGCTGTATCGAACTAATGCACTGAGGGATGTTTTGTATAATGAACAAATTTTTGATGAAGATTTTTTTTCGTACAAAGAAGATGTAGATTTGGCGTGGCGTCTCCGCGAGGCAGGGTGGAGTGCTTTTTCTATTCTCGACGCGATTGCTTATCATGATCGGTCGGCATCTGGCCCACAGGGCATGAGCGACAAAGCGGCGATCGATAATCGAAAATATAAATCAAAACTCGTAAAATTTTATTCGTATCGGAACCATATTTTAATGCTTATAAAAAATTATTCATTTGAAGGTGGTGTAATGGGGTTTTTTGCAACTCTCTGGTATGAGTTGAAAAAAGCGATATATCTTTTTATTTTTACAACACGTGTATTTGTCAAAACCTGGGTTGATGTGTTACGGTTGCTCCCAATCATGCTCCGAAAACGTGCATTTATACAGAAAAATAAACACAGCGCAGCGGACGAACTTGACAATTGGTTTAAATAAATTATGGTTGATGTTGGTATCGTAATTCTAAATTTTAAAATGCGCGCGCTTGTTGAGACTTGCCTCACAACGCTTTTTAATGATATTAAATCGGCTGGTCTGAGTGTATCAGTTATCGTAACTGATAATAAATCTGAAGACGGATTGGTTGAATGGATTGCCGAAAATTTTCCGCAAGTTACAACAATAATTACAGAAGGGAACATTGGATTTGCGCGGGGCGTTAATCCTGGACTTCGCGCGCTTGAAGCGCGATATTATTTTGTGTTAAATCCGGACACGCAATTTATCGAGCCAGAGACGATTCGTCGTTTGTACGACTGGATGGAAGAACATCCGAAAGTTGGTGTTTCAGCGCCACGTCTTCTGTATGGTGATGGTACGCTTCAATACTCTTGTCACCAATTTCCGAGTCTGAGTGTCCAACTCATTCGCCGCTCTCCATTATCGCGTCATTCTTTTTTTAAGAAACGCATCGATTCGTTTTTGCTCAAGGATATAGATCGCACGCAGGCGCGCCCCGTTGATTGGGTTCAGGGCAGCGCTATGTTTATTCGCCACGAAGCATTGCAAGAGGTTGGACTGCTCGACGAAGGTTTTTGGATGTATTTTGAAGACACGGATTGGTGCCGTCGTTTTTGGCAGCGCGGTTGGCTCATTTATTATGTGCCGCAGATTGCACTCGTGCATCATCATGGTCGTGGCAGTGCGTCGGTTCCAGGAATAATTGCACCGCTCTTTAAAAATCCGCTTGCTCGTGCGCATCTTAAAAGTTGGGCGCGTTATTTTTGGAAGTGGCGCGGCTCACGTTCTCAAAATATTCAACCAATTCTATGAAACGCATCGCAATAATTTATTTGTCATTCCACTGCGAGCCGTACATTGATGATGTGGTCAAAGGGCTCGAATCGGTAAAGTATCCGAAAGAAGCGCTTGAGCTTATTATTGTTGACAATCCACACCCGCAGCACGGCCTGAGCGTTCCATTTTTGGAGCAACATGTCATGCCAAAGTCCGGCATCACACTTCCAAAAGTTACAATTTTACCGCAAACAGAAAATTTAGGTTTTGCTGGTGGGAACAATGCTGGCGTTGAATATGCAGAAAAAAATAATTTTGATTTTGTTTTTTTCTTGAACAACGATGCGTATCCGACAGAAAATACTTTTTCTGAATTAGTGAAAGTTTTTGAATCGGATCCAAAAATCGCAATTGCACAGTCATTAATTTTATTGCAGCAGCGACCGGAACTTATTAATTCAAGCGGCAACATGATTCAGTTTTGCGGGTTTGGATATTGTCGTGATTACCAAGTGCCTATCAAAGAACGCAATTTTAAAGATGTTGAAGATGTTCCGTATGCATCTGGCTGCGCGTTAATGATTCCAACTGTTCTTTGTAAAAAATTTGGCTCATGGGACAAAGATTTTTTCATGTACCACGAAGATATGGAGTGGTCGCTCAGACTTAAATCTATGGGCTATCGAACGGTTCTTGCGTCAAAATCAATTGTGTACCATGCGTATGAATTTCAGCGATCCATCACAAAATTTTATTGGATGGAACGCAATCGTTTCGGTGTGCTGCTTATGTTTTTAAAATGGCCGACACTAGTTTTGATCGCGCCCGCAGTTCTTATTTATGAAATCGGCACATATGCTTTTGCGTGGCGCGGGGGCTGGTGGCGCGAAAAACACAAGTTGTATGTGTATTGGTCTCAGGCCTCAACGTGGCGTATGTGGCTCGAAAAACGAGCTCGCATTCAAAGACAGCGCTCTGTTTCTGATAGCGAATTGACCAAGGATTTTGTCGGGCACGTCAGTTTTCAAGAATCACGCGTTGAAAACCCGATATTGCGTTATATTGTGAACCCCTTCATGTCGCTTTACTGGGGTATTGCACATTGGCTCATTTTTTGGTAAGGTCGGCGCACTATGCGAGCACTTATCGCTGCGGGTGGTCACGCGACGCGCCTGCGCCCAATTACCTACACCATCAACAAACACATCATTCCGCTTGCAAACAAGCCCATGATTTTTAATGCCATTGAAAAATTGGCGGGTGTTGGCGTCAAGGAAATTTTTATAAACGTTAATCCTGGTGAGCAAGAGATGCAGCGGTACGTCGGCGATGGGAGTGAGTGGGGAGTTAAAATTCATTATATCGAGCAATCCGGCGGCCCGAAAGGTCTTGCGCATATTATCAAAAATGCGGAACCGTATTTGCGTGGTGAGCCGTTTATTTTTTATCTGGGCGATAACATTATCTTGGGCTCGCTTCAAAGATTTGTTGAGCGTTTTGAACGCGACGGATTAGATTGTCTGCTTGCATTTGCGCGCGTGAAAGATCCGTCACGCTTTGGCGTCGCGGTAATTGAAAATGGGAAGCTCATACGCGTTGAAGAAAAACCGATAAATCCAAAATCTGATCTCGCTCAAACAGGAATTTATTTATATAACGATTCAATTTTTGACGCGGTAAATAAAATTGAACCAAGTTCGCGCGGCGAATATGAAATTTCAGATGCGAACACATACTTAATTACATCGGGGCGTCGCGTTGGATGGGAAGAAATTACAGGTTGGTGGAAAGACACGGGGAAGCCCGAAGATTTACTTGAGGGAAATCAATTACTTCTCGATGAATTTATAACGACCTCGAAAAATGATGCGATGGTCGGTCCCGACGTTGTGATTCAAGGACGTGTTTCAATCGGAAAAGGAACGGTTATTTGGGACAATGTTTTGATACGTGGACCAGTGATTATTGGAGAAAACGCAGTTATTAAAAATAGTTATATTGGGCCGTATAGTTCAATCGGAAATAATTGTACTATTGAAAATACTGAAATCGAGCACTCAATCGTGCTTGAACATGCGAATATTAATGCGGATACACGCATCGTTGATTCTATCATTGGAAAGAATGCAATCATTCGAAGTGCAAAATCGTCATTGCCGCTTGGACACAAATTGGTAGTCGGAGATAATTCGCAAGTTGAAATTTAATTTAACGATACGTTCGGCTGTATTGGAATGTGCTGGATGTGTTTTCGGTTGTATAAATGAGCGCTGTTTGATCATCAGAAACAAATGCAGCAGAAATTCCGCTTGCCGAGACAAGCTCGATCGGTGTTGCTTGCGGCTCGCTGAGCTCATACGCAACTATTTGATCAGCAAAGACAACTGCGACAACATTTAACGGCGTGAGCGGTAGTACAGTCACAATCGGTTTGCTTTGGCGAGTGACGAGTGCCGCACCACCGGTTGCTGTATTAATTTGCCAGACTTCAAATTTAGAAAATGCAAACAGTGTTGTTGTGCCTTTATATATATAAGGAACGATTGTGTCGCCAGAAATTGAAACAATGGGGGTGTCAATTGAGTCCCAGCGACGGAGCACGAGATCGTGTGTGACCGAGTGGAAGAGCGCGAGCATGTTCGCGTCGCCGCCGGCGACACGCCATGAGCCGACGCCTAAGTCGCGCGACGCGAGGGTACCGTCAATAATAAGTTGTGTGCCGCGCGCCGCTGTTGTTGTCACGCTCACCACGTGGCCTGCAACGGTAACGGGGTCGGACGCGAGAAACGTCTGCACGATAAATCGCGCAGCGGTGCTTGTTGCGGCAGTGCCAAGTAGTTTTGCAGGGCCACTCGTCGGTAAATAAATATCATTAACAAATGCTGTTGTTCGCGGTTCGATATGGATATCTCGTTTGTAGGAGATGAATCCATCTTTTGATATTTCAATATGGTGCGAGCCTGGGAACAACGCACGAATACGGGCTGGTGAGGAATTTGTAATCAGAACTTCGTCTACATAAACATTCGCGTTTGTCGGTGTAAATGTTGCCAAAATGTTTCCTGTTTGTGCAAAACGAAGTGGTGCGAATCGTAATCGATATCCATTTGCAAATAAAAGTATGGCCGTTGCAGTTACAAAATAACAAACGACCATTAACCAAAAAACAAAGCGACGGGTTTTAAGTCTGAGCATGGGGTTGAAAAAAATTCATGTTTACTGTACACTTCTGAGTAAATATCAGCAAGTATGGCGTACTTCCGCATCAACGGTCAAAAACCAATTTCAGGGGAAATTTCAGTTACTGGCGCAAAAAATGCAGCGCTTAAGTTTATTGCAGCTTCGCTCGTATGCGACGGACCTGTTCGGTTAACGAACATGCCGGACATTCAAGATGTGCGTCGCATGCTTACTCTTGTTGCAGCGCTCGGCGTTGGCGTAAAACACGATCGCGAAGCGCACGTAGTCGAACTCGACCCCCGCACACTTTCAAGTTTTGAAATTCCGGCAGATCTTGCAAAGACAATTCGTACCTCAATCATGCTCGTTGGCCCACTCCTCACGCGTTTTAATAAAGCGTGTATCGGTTTTCCTGGCGGCTGCGTTATTGGACGACGACCGATTGATTTATATTTGAAAGGATATGAATTATTTGGTGCGAGCATTCACGATGTTGGTGACGCGTTTGAATTTGTTGCGCCGCATCTGCAACCAATGACATTTGTTTTTCCAATCATTAGCGTTGTTGCAACAGAAACATTTCTTATAACAGCGTCGCGCATTCCGGGAATAACAATTCTCAAAAATGCTGCACAAGAGCCGGAGGTTGTTGCGCTCGCAGAATTTTTATCTGCATGTGGTGCGCGAATTACAGGTGCGGGAACGCCAACAATTACGATAGAGGGCGTTGCATCGCTTTCCGGCGGAGAATTTGAAATCATTCCTGACAGAATCGAAGCAGGAACGTTTGTTATTTTGGGCGCGCTGACACGTGGTCGTGTGCGCGTCACGAATTGTAATCCAGAACATCTTGAAAATTTATTAGCACACCTTGAAATGGCTGGTGCGCCGTTTGATGTTGGCGAAAATTGGATCGAAACAAAACCGTATCAGCATGCTTTGCGTGCAGTAAATGTAAAGACGCACGAGTATCCAGGTTTTGTCACTGATGTGCAAGCGCCGTTTACGGTTTTGCTCACACAAGCTGAAGGGAACTCGCTCGTGCACGAAACGATTTTTGAGGGCCGCATGTTTTATACGGATCTTCTCAATCGCATGGGTGCGAATATTATTTTGTGTGATCCACATCGCGCAATTGTTCAAGGAGCGACGCCGCTTATGGGCCGCAAATTGGAGAGCCCTGATATTCGTGCGGGCATAGCAATGGTACTAGCCGGACTTATTGCGAAAGGCGAAACCATTATTGCAAATATCGAGATGATTGATCGCGGGTATGAAAATATTGATGCGCGCCTGCGATCACTCGGAGCCGATATTGTGCGAGTACAAGACATCGAATAATTATTTCTATGGATAAAGTTGAATCAACAGCACCGGCGGTTACACCAACAACCTCAAAAATTGGACGCTACGTCATCGGTATTTTTTTGCTCGCGGCTTTTGGCGCTGGTATTGAAGTCGGTCAAGCAATTACTCACTCAAGCGCCACCCTTTCGGAGGTTTTTGGACCAGCCGCAACAAATACGGTAAAAATTATTAATAAAAACGCAAAAGGCACTGCGAGTAAAAATGTTGATTTCAGTCAGTTTTGGGATGTATGGAGTAAAATTCAGGAAAAATCAGTGAAGCGCCCAATTGATGAAAAGCAAATGTATTACGGCGCTGTCAGCGGGTTGGTTGCGTCTCTTGGCGATCCATACTCGGTTTTTTTCACGCCACAAGTTGCAACGGAATTCCAAGAAGAACTCGCAGGATCATTTTCAGGCATTGGCGCAGAAGTCGGCGCAAAGGATGGACGAGTCGTTGTCGTTGCCCCGCTTCCAGATTCGCCAGCGGAACGTGCAGATGTGCGCGCCGGGGATTTTATAAATTCAGTTGATGGAAAAGCAACCGCCGGTCTTACCGTTGATGAAGTGGTAAAACAAATTCGAGGGCCGCAGGGAACGAGCGTGACACTTGTTGTTGAGCGAACCGACGTTAAAGAGCCGATTAAGATTGTGCTCAAACGCGAGAAAATAGAATTGAAAAGTGTACTCACGCAGCAGCTTCCAAATAATGTCCTGCTCGTTACAGTGACAAGTTTTAATGATCAAACGTGGCCGCAATTTAATCAGGCCATTTCGTTAGCGCAAAGTAAAAAATCGCAAGGGATTGTAGTTGATCTTAGAAATAATCCTGGTGGATTTTTTGAAACCGCAATTGATTTTGCGAGTGAATGGTTGGATTCCGGAGCAGTTGTTGTTTCAGAACGCGGTGCTGATAAAACAAAACGGCAGGATTACACGACAACAGGAAATCATCGTCTCAAAGGAATACCAACTGTGGTGCTCGTGAATGGCGGCTCGGCAAGCGCGTCTGAAATTGTTGCCGGTGCACTTCAGGATCAAGGCAAGGCAAAAATTATTGGCACAAAATCTTTTGGCAAAGGTTCGGTTCAAGAATACGAAGAATTGCCTGATGGATCGGCGCTCAAATTAACGATTGCATTGTGGTATACACCGAAGGACCGCTCTATCAATGAGTTAGGTATTACGCCAGACATCACAATTGACGAAAAACTTATAAAAGACGAGGGACAGCAGAGCATCGTAATTCGCCGCGACGTTTCAAAGGATGTATTTATTCAACGCGCTCTTCAGTTTTTGAAAAGCGGGAAATAATATGGTGCCTCTTGAGAGTGTGAGCGGCCCGATTGTGCGCGGATCTGAGGAAGGTCGCGCACTCGGATACCCAACGATCAATGTTTCATATAGTGAACGACCGTTTGTTTCGCTACCTGGGGTTTATGCTGCACGAGTGTGGATTGACGGCGAAAAATTTCAAGGTGCTGCTGTGGTCGGCGGAGATTTTTTAGTTTCGCGTACGCCAAAGCTCGAAGTTTTTTTGCTTGGAGACACTGTGGCGGATCGATACGGTCAAAATGCAGAAGTTGAATTACTTGAATTCATAAGTGCGCTCGAGAAAATACCTGTAATTGACGAGCTCATAAAAAAAATTGAGCAGGATATTCTACGGGTGAAAGAATACTTTTTGCGAGATTAGTATGTTTACGGGAATTATTACGGAAGTTGGTGAAATCATTGATGCTCGCGATGAACAGGGGTGGCGAGTTGTACAGGTGAGCGGACCAAAAACAGCTGCGCGAGTTCTCCGTGGTTCGAGTGTTGCAATAAATGGTGTGTGTTTGACTGTTCAAACAATAGCCGAGAATGGCAGCATGCAATTTTCAATTTTGCCGCAGACCCTTGCTGTAACACTGATCAGTAATTGGCAACCGGGTACAAAAGTTAATTTAGAAAATGCGCTTCGTGTTGGCGACGAACTCGGTGGCCATTTTGTATATGGCCACGTCGACGGCACAGCAACTGTTGTAGCAGTTACACAGGAGGGTGAATCCACGCGCATTCGTATGACGCTTCCACCCGAACTCCATAAATTTACGGCGCCTAGAGGATCTATTTCGATAAATGGAACAAGCCTTACAATAGCGGAACGTGGCGATGCATATATTGAAGTCGCACTTGTTGCATACACACTTTTAAATACAACATTGGGGGAATTGAAGGTTGGTGACGCTGTGCATGTCGAGTGTGATATGCTTTTAAAATTTATTGCGCAGGCGGCTGTGCATTGACAAAAAGCGCTCCAAATGCTAGTGTAGGGACCTACAAAATGAGGTGTATCATGTGGCTCATTGATATCTTTAGAGAGTGGTCAAAAAAGAAGTCTGGACGCAATAAACGGCAGCCTTTTACGTACGAAGCCGTGTTGCTGGCGCTTGAAAAAGCGGGTGGTATGCGGATTGAGCTTGAGCTGCGCGAAGAGCTCGGATATTACGAGGTGAGCCCTGTGTGCGACCACGTTGTTGCACGCTTGGCGAGTCGCGGGCACATTAAAATTGTTTCGCACTTTGTCGCCGGCGAGTCGATGGTGTCTCGTGCGCTTCAAATCACAGACTGTGGGCGTACCACGCTCGATACTGAGCATATGAGGAATTATCGATGCAAGTCGAATTAAATGCCGCGGTTACGACTGTTGCGACGAGCGATGACGAGGTGCTCTTGCTCAAAGCGGCGGCGATTGTTCTTGAAAAGATGAAAGGAGCGAAGGATCACGGCAACTTTGGATTCAGCATCATCCTTCATGGACAGCAGGACTCAGGCAAATTTTCCGCACATACAGGGGCCGGCGGTAATGTGAGTATCGATTCAGGTCCGGATACAAAGAAAACACGTGTGTTTTCAAACGTGACCCCTGAGCGCGTTGGTCAGTGGCGCGTGTGGCGTGAAGTCGATTCCATTCTGGTTCAGAATTTTCAGGACTACAAACGCGACCAGGAACAAATTTCGGCATCGATGCGCCCATATAGGTGTATCAAATTTGATCAGCGAACGTTTGACATCGTCGACGTCAGCCAGATCGAGTTTCCTGAGGAATTGACGATGAGGCTGTTCTTTATTACGTTTCGCGGAAGTTCCGTTGAGTACCTGACGGGACCGAATAAAGGGTTTGTTGATGAGGAAACTGTTTTCCCACGACTGATCGCTCTGCGGAATTGGTGGCGTAGTCTGTGGAATCGCGATAAGAAGAAGTAAGTCGCGCAACAGCGACTGACGGGTGCCGGCAATTCCTTTGAGAATCGTCGGCATTTTTATTTTCAACAGGATTCCAAAGTTTAGTAACTAGTCCAATACATTAGTTCAACATATACCCAAAGAAATTATTTGTGCTGTTCGTGGTACGTGTCGATTTTCTCAGCAGAAAATCGCACTCATTCTCGGTGCTGCTCGTCCGCGTTTACGCGGACACTGACCCGCAGCACCTCCGAGAGCCCCCTCGCAGCACAAATAATTTCTTTGGGTATACCTCCATTCGCGTGTTATTCTACTCCCATACTTCCTAATCCTTTTGAAAAACCTCTTATAGAGCTTTTGGAGGATTGCGGTGCAAGCTCTGCCGTTGGGTAAAATTGATGATTTTTTTAAATAAGGTCTGCCCAGTGCGCGTTGGTTTCGACTTCGAGATCTAAAAAAACTTTTGTGTTGAGGCGTTCTTCAAGGTCGCGGCGCGCAACGGTTCCAATTTCTTTGATTGTGCGTCCGCCTGCGCCAATGATCATTTTTTTGTAACGATCTGCGGCCGTTACGATGCGCGCTTCGATCACGTACATAAATTCATTTCCGTTTGGCGCGATTTTTTCTTTGACGCTATCCACAACCACATGCATAGCATACGGAAGTTCTTGGCGCATTTCGTTGAGTGCTTTTTCACGGATGATTTCCGCGATCCACTGTTCTTTGCTGAGATTTGTGCGTTGATTTTCCGGATACATCGCTTCACCTTCTGGAAGTGCATCGAATACTTTATTCAAAAGCCCTTGCGTGTGCGTTCCGGCAAACGCAGAAATTTCGATTGTTTCAGTAAAGTCCGAGGCGCCAAGTGCGCGATAGTCTTCTAAAAATGGTTTTTTTGCAACGTCGATTTTATTGATAACTAAAATTTTCGGGATTGTTGCTGCGCGAACAAGCGACAATGTGTAGCGCTCTTCCGCACCGACCGCGCGTGTTGGATCAACAACATACACAATCACATCAATGCCCTTGAGTGCGTCTTTAACTTTCTCAACGAGCTGACCTGTAAGTTCAGAATGGGAGCCTTTTAAAATACCCGGTGTATCGACGAACACAACTTGACCACGCTCATCAGTGACGATGCCGTGGATAATCATGCGAGTGGTTTGTGGCTTGTTCGTCGTAATTGCAATTTTACTGCCAACGAGTGCGTTGATCAGTGTTGATTTGCCGACGTTCGAGCGGCCAATGATGATTGCGAATCCAGATTTCATGCGAAAAGCGTATCACAGCGCGGAGGATTAGGCAAGGTTGAGAGGATTACAAAACGAAGCGCCTGGGTTAACTCAGACGCTTGTTATTTTGTTTTATGTGCAAAGCTGAGAATAATAGAGCCAACCGAGGTAGAGATAAGACCAGCGACAAAAATGTGAGTGCCGCCCGTTTTCCATGTAACGGCGCCATATACAAGCCCTAACCAGCCAATGACTGCGAAACAGCGACCGATGAGAACTAACATTCGGTTATTTTGTTGCTCCATAAAATAAAAATACTGCTAAAGTATAGCAGTATTTTTAGCGACTCACCAAAAAATTATTTTGCAGCTACTTTTCGGCCAACGTTCGCAAACGTGCGAAGCGCAAGTGAACCATCAAATGCTTTGACTTTCCGTCGGGTATACGTAACCAAGCCAGCAATTGCTGCGTAGAGTGTATCGTCTTTGCCGCGGCGGACATTTTTGCCGGGGTGGACTTTTGTTCCACGCTGGCGAAAAATGATCTGACCTGCGAGTGCCTTTTGTCCATCATGAAGCTTGGCACCGAGACGTTGCGCTTGCGAGTCTCGGCCCAGTTGGGTGGAACCGGCGGATTTTTTTGTTGCCATAGCGGGATAATTGCCAAAATCAAGTGAAAGGATTATACTCTAGGAACTATAGCTATGTCAAGAACACAAGAGGAAATCGAGACAGCTATCAAGCTCGTTCTCGTGGAAAAGATCGCACCCCTCCTTGCTCGCCACCGTGGCGGCGCTGAATTGGTGTCGTTTGAGGCGGAAAATGGAGTGGCAACACTACGTTTTTTGGGTACCTGCGTTGGCTGTCCCATGTCAACAATTACCCTTAAATCAGGGGTCGAAAGCGAGATCATCGACGCGGTTCCTGAAGTAAACGAAGTCCACGCTGAGGGTGTGGATGAGGACGCATTTGAGTTCATTGGTGAAGAATAAACACATGAGACACGCCTGGTATCCACCCCAGCTTTTTGTACGCAAGTGGGAAGTTGTAACCCCACTGGCTGTTACGTTAGTGAGCATGATTGCTCTCATTATTTGGATTGAAGTCGCGCTCCGGCACGTTGCGCAGCCATTATTTTTACACTATTCGGTTGAACTTGGTGTAGATTCGGTCGGAAGCGCGCTGCAGGTGCTCCTGCTCCCGATCGCGGTTATTTTGGCCGCTGTCATCAATACTTTTTTGACCAACCTTCTTTTGTTATCTGCGCGGCCGCTTGCGCTCATGGTTGCATGGAGCACCGTGCCGCTTGCGGGACTTGCGTATTGGCTTGCATGGCTCGTCCTCCGAGTAAACGGTGTTTAATATGGATCCACGCTCAGCTCTTATCATCATCGCGCTTCTGTCTCTGCTCGGTTTTCTTGTGGCGTTTAGCGCTGCTCCGATACTCGCGAAAATTTTGTATAAGTATAAATGTTGGAAAAAAGCGGTGCGAACAGTTGCGCCAGATGGAAGTGCGACACCTATTTTTTCAATGCTCCACAAAGACAAGGAAATGAACACTCCTCGCATGGCAGGCCTCCTTTTGTGTGGTTCCGTTATCGTCGTCGGGCTGTTCGGCGCTGTGATGTCACATTTTTTCCCAGAAACCGTTCTTGCAGATTTTAATTTTTTCAATCGTTCGCAAACGTGGATCCCGATTTTTACGTTTATTGCCGCGTGTTTGCTCGGCCTCATGGATGATTTACTGGTTGTCGGCGGCTTTGGCGGCGTTGAAAAAGGAGGGGGCATTAAATTTCGCCACAGACTCGCATTAGTTTTTTTAATCGGTATCATCGGCGCATACTGGTTCCACTACAAACTTGGATGGGATGTTTTGCATGTGCCACTATTTGGGGATTTTTTCATCGGTGTTTGGTATATTCCACTTTTCATTCTCGTGATCGTTGGGATTTTTAGCAGCTCTGTTGTTGATGGTCTCGATGGATTGGCAGGTGGCATTTTCGCAATTTTATTTGCGACATTTGCAGCAATCGCTTTTGCGCGCGGGCAATTTTATCTAAGCTCTTTTTGCGCTGTGATCGTTGGAAGCATTCTTGCGTTTCTCTGGTTCAACATTCCGCCAGCACTTTTTTACATGGGCGAGACCGGCATTCTTGCGTTGACAACAACGCTTGGCGTCGTCGCATTTTTTACGAACAGCGTTTTGTTGCTACCGATAGCGGGAATTGTTCTTGTGATTGAAGCAGGATCTGTTGCGCTCCAATTATTTTCGAAAAAAGTTTTCAAACGAAAGATTTTTTTGGTTGCTCCCTATCATCATCACCTCGAAGCTAAAGGCTGGCCCGCACACAGAGTAACGATGCGTATGTGGCTCATCACGGGTGTTGCGTGCATGATAACGCTTGTACTTGCACTGCTTGACATTATTAACAAATAAGTATGGAGAGCGAGGAGGGACGCAGCTCATCTACAACATTATTTGCGGTTGTCGGGAGCGTTCTTGCATTCGGCCTTGTTATGCTTGGATCCGCGACTGCACCGATAGGCGCAGAACATTTTGGAAACGCTTATTATTTTTTGATTCGTCAGATCGGGTTTGGACTCATTCCAGGTTTGTTACTGTTTCTAATTTTGCGAAAAATTCCGACCTCGCTTTGGGAACGTTCGTGGAAGAGCGCTTTTTGGGTATCGGTTGCGCTTTTGGGACTTGTATTTATTCCAGGGCTTGGTATTCGAATCAATCATTCTCTCAGTTGGATTAAACTCGGCCCAACATCGTTTCAACCAGGCGAGCTTGTTAAATTAACATTCGTCATCTTTTTATCAGGCTGGCTTGCGGAGAATCAAAAACTGCTTGGCCGTGCGTTTGAGGACGGGTTGCTTAAATATTTGGTGTATTTGGGAATTATTTGCGGCCTATTTATGTTGCAACCAGACTTTGGAACCATGCTTGTACTTGCGGGAACCGCGCTCGTGC
Organism: Candidatus Magasanikiibacteriota bacterium; assembly: GCA_943355025.1. Lineage (GTDB taxonomy): Bacteria > Patescibacteriota > Patescibacteriia > Magasanikbacterales > 2-02-FULL-50-9b > CALRDW01. The sequence continues at coordinate 51,280 of CALRDW010000001.1, forward strand.
TTGCGTTTGTTGCGGGTGCACAGATGAAACACCTTGGTGCAATTGTGGGTGTAGGTGTTATTGCGATCGCGGTTTTGATTGCGATTGCGCCGTATCGGTTGGAGCGCATCACGGTTCTCTTTAATCCAAATAAAGATCCGTATGGAAGCGGATACCACATTAAACAATCGCTTGTTGCAATCGGGAGTGGAGGTTTTTTTGGTAAAGGTCTTGGGAATTCCCGACAGAAGTTTCAGTATTTGCCAGAAGTGAGCGCGGATTCAATTTTTGCTGTGATCGCCGAAGAAATGGGCTTTATTGTTTCAGCGGCGCTCATTGCGGCTTATGCATTCGTTGTTCTTCGCGGCTACCAGCTTTCACGTATTGCGCCAACCGAATGGTCGCGTTATTTTATTATTGGCACCGTGACATGGCTTGGAATTCAGATTTTCTTGAACATTGGCGCAATGCTTGCGGTATTGCCTCTGACTGGGTTACCATTGCCGCTTGTAAGTCATGGCGGCTCATCACTTATGGTGACGCTCGCCTCATTCGGTATTATCTCGGCAATTATTATTCCGCCAGAGTCAAAGCGACAACGCGGTCGAACGTAATATGAAGATTTTATTTTCTGGTGGTGGTACGCTTGGGCCAGTCACACCATTGCTCGCTGTCATCGAAGAGTTGCGATTGCAGGATGACGCTTCGGCACATCAATTTTTGTGGATTGCAACTGAGCGTGGTGTTGAAATTCCGCTTTTGCGTAAAGCTGGGGTTGAAGTCGTGACAATCCCATCAGGTAAATTTCGACGGTATGTTGATTTTAAAAATTTGAGCGACCTCGGCAACATCGTGCGTGGGTTTTTCGCGGCGCGAAAAATTATCCGTGAATTTAAGCCAGACGTTGTTGTGACTGCAGGGGGCTTTGTTTCTGTTCCGGTACATTATGCAGCGCGGTTTTTGGGTGTTCCAAGCCTGGTGCATCAGCAAGATCTCCGTATCGGTCTTGCCAACAAGCTCATGTCATGGGTTGCGCGGCGCGTTACGGTTTCGGTAGAGGCTCAACGTGCAGAGTTTTCAAAATTGAAAACCGTTTATACAGGAAACCCTGTGCGACTGAGTGTACTTGCGGGTTCGCGCGAGCGAGCGATTGAATTGTTTCGATTGAATAGCGATCTTGCGACAATTTTTGTATTTGGCGGCGGAACGGGTTCAACGAACATCAATCGTATCATCGAGCAAATCGCGCGAGAGAGCTCTGGTCAATTTCAAATTATACATTTAACCGGTGCGCAGAGAACACAATCTGTGGTTCATGATGTGCCGACATATCATCCGTACCCGTTTTTTACTGGTGAGATGGCGCACGCGTATGCGGCGGCGGACATTGTTGTTGCGCGCGCTGGTTTTAACACGATTACAGAGGTTGCCGCATGGGGAAAGCCCTCGATTTTGATTCCGATTTTTGGTTCGCATCAAACTGAGAATGCTCTATGGGCTGGGGAGCGGGGAGCTACGTTTGTGCAGGATGAATTAGCACTGACACCACATGATTTGCTCCAGGAACTGCGCGATATTTTGAATAACGCCGAGCGGTATGAATCAATGTCGGTCGCGGCTTCTGAGTTGTTTCCTGTTGGGGCACGTGAGCGATTGGCTACGGAAATTTTAGCTGTGGGCAGCGGAAAGTAGGCTATTTTTGCGGGCCGCAGGGTTGACAAAATAGCACAAATGTGCTATAGTTTTTTTCAGTCAACCATAACCTTATTGGAGGGTTACGTGCTAAAGTTCAATAAAATTGCGGCTATCTGGGTGGCGGTACTGCCCGTGCTTTACTTGGCCGTGCAGATTGGATTTTTGTGTTTGGGGGCAGCCGTTTTTGCGTCGGTCGCATATCTCGCGGTTCCACGAATGTTGTTTATGTTCATTCTGGCGCCCGCTGTGGTTGTGTTAGTAGCATGGGCTGAGTGCATCTGGAAAGACCACTTTGGCGAGGTTTACACATGGGATTTTCCAGAGTGGAAGCGCGCCGTGGTGTTCATAGTCGCCGGGCTTGTCAGCATGTGGCTGACGTTCTGTGTAAAGCAGGTGTTTTTTAAAGGCTCTGTCGTGCTCAACGACCACGTGACTTTTACTGGCTACACTCTTATTTTGGCCATAGTCTATGTTGGCGTTGAGTGTGGAAGCAGCGCGCTGGTGATCGATCGGAATATCGGTCGTTGGCGCAACTGGCTCGGCTATTATGGCCAGCAGCCGTCGCCGGACCGGTGGCGCGCGATCAAAGAAATTCTTCGTGGTCGGGCTGAGCACTAAGATGCGCGTCCGCTCTGAGCAAGGCGATTCGGTGGTTTGTGGAAACACAACTACCTGAGTCGCTTTTTTATTTAACGAGGGACTTGCAAAAAATTGGGTTTTAGATATAATGATGCAGTTCAAGTTCGTTTGACCCACAGATCCTTCGCAGTTCGCAGAATTGCTCGGAACTTCTGGACTTCGACCCGTAGATCCTTCGCAGCCTTCGGCTGCTCGGGGCTACCGGGTCTCGCTCGCGAGAAAACCCGTACGTAAACGTCCAGTTTTCTCACTCACTCGACCCGGTAGCTCAGCTGGTAGAGCAGTAGCCTTTTAAGCTAACGGTCGTGGGTTCAAATCCCACCCGGGTCATAATAAAAATCCCTCTGTAAGGAGGGATTTTTATTTTGCGCGTTAAATGCTACACTGATACGGTTATGATTGCCACGCTTCGTAAAATAATACCACAGCCAATTTTTAAACTATATCACTGGCTCATGTCAGTGAGTGGTGCTTTTTATTACGGCTATCCAACAAAACGAATGATGGTTGTTGGTATAACAGGCACGAGTGGAAAATCGACAACGGTTTTTTTATTGCACAAAATTTTGACGCACGCAGGGCTTAAAGTTGGCTCAAGTTCGACGATTGAATTTTGTATCGGCGCGGAGTGCACGCTCAATAAAACAAAGATGACGCAACTTGGTCGGTGGGGGACACAGGCGATGCTTGCTCGAATGCGCACAGCCGGCTGCGATATCGCGATTGTTGAAACCACATCACAGGGTGTTGAACAATTTCGACACATTGGAATTTTTTACGACGCTCTGATGCTCACAAATTTATATCCGGAACATATTGAAGCGCACGGAAGTTTTGAAAATTATAAAAATGCAAAGAAAAAATTATTTGCCTATCTCGCGACCCTGCCACTCAAGAAAAAATTTAAAATTCCGAAAACAATCATTGTAAACGGAGCCGTAAAGGAGGCTGCAGAATTTATCGCGTTTCCTGTTGAGCGAAAGTGGGCACTCGGCCAATCGATTCCAGGCTCTAGCCGCGTTTTAGCTGCAGAAAATTCTAATATCACAGCCTCGGGCGTTGAATTCGATCTCGACCTCATACATTTTTCGGTGCCGCTCCTCGGAGGCCATGTTATTGATAATGCAGTTGCTGCAACTGCTGCTGCGGCTGCGCTTGGTATTAGCTTAGACACGTCTGCGGAAGCGCTTCGAGAAATCAGATCGGTTCCTGGACGCACAGAACTTATCGACGAGGGGCAGCCATTTAAAATAATGGTTGATTTTGCGTTCGAGCCCGTTGCAATGTCAAAATTATATGAGTTGGTAAAATTAATTCCACACAATCGTATTTTGCACGTGCTTGGAGGAACCGGTGGTGGGCGTGATGCGGCGCGTCGGCCGCTGCTTGGAAACATTGCCGGAGATAACGCCGCGCTTGTTTTTGTCACAAATGAAGATCCGTATGATGAAGATCCGCAAAAAATTATGGATGACGTTGCAGCTGGCGTGCGTGGCGTTGGAAAACGTGATGGCGTAGATTTTTTTGTGATTCCAGATCGACGTGCCGCAATTGCGCGCGCAGTGCAATTAGCTGAAAAAAATGATATCATTTTAATTACAGGTAAAGGTTGTGAGCAAGCGATCATCGGGCCAGAGCGTTCGATGACGCCGTGGGATGACCGTGCAGTTGTCCGTGAAGAGCTCGCAAAATTAAAATCAACATGGGAATTGTCGGCAAAATAAGTCTAAAGCCGCATGAACTGGTATTGCACGTGTATCGGCGATACCCGATCATTGATTTTTGGCACTATATAATCAGCGTTATTTTTATGTTGGTGCCTTTTTTCTTTTTGTTTCCGCTTTTAAAAATGGGCGCACTTGGGATTGCGCTCGGAAGCTTTATTTTTTTAATTGGCGCCTGTATCATGGCGCGCACATTATTTTTGTGGGTTCATAATGTTTTTGTCGTAACGACTGAACGCATAATTGATTTTGATCAACGCGGATTTTTTGAGCGCGTTGTTTCGCAGTCGTCATTTGAAAAAATTCAGGACGTCTCGTTTCACATTCACGGCGCGTTTGAAACGCTTTTTAATTATGGAGATCTCAATATTAAAACAGGATGGGGCTCAGTCGACCTTTGTGTGCCGAGAATATATAGGCCGAGTCGTGCGCAACGGCAATTGCTTGATGCACAAGAAGAATTTATGGCGCGAATAAGCGATCACAAGCCGCACAAATCTAAATCTACTCACGCATATGGCTCATCCGAAGAATCAGCTTCATAAACTTCGCGTCATCACGCTGTTGGCCGTGATTATTTTTTTATTTTTGCTGGTAAGTTTTTTGCGTGTCTTTTTTAAGGACTATGCACTTCGACAAGAGATTTCTCGTGTGCAAGGTGATGTTGGAAAATTGGAGAAGCGAAAAATAGAATCTCTTGAGGTGCTTAAGCGATTGCAGAGCGATGCATATGTCGAAGACCGAGGCCGCGCAGAATTACAGGCGGTAAAGTCGGGTGAAGCGGTGCTTGTTGTTCCAGGGCTCACAGTTACGTCGAGCGCCCCGTCGTCGCTTGTTTTAACTGATGAAAAAGCGAAGCCGCTTTCCAATCCTAATAAGTGGTGGTATTATTTCTTTCGACCTGACAATTCACAATAATTTTTTCTATGGAAACGAATGAGCAGCCACCTGTCCACACAGTATTCATGAAAGGTGTAATATCCGGCATCTCGGCACTAGTTGGGATTGTTATTGTCGGCGGAATTGTATTGGCCTATCGGAAGCCTGATTCAACTCCAGTAGTTCCTCGTATTTTGATGGCTCTTCATGCGCCGGCGGCTTCGGTTAACGGCTCGTTTGTCTCGTGGAATGATATTCAAGTTGACTCTGATGCGCTTACAAAAATTTTATCAAAGAACCCCGCAGGACTTGGAATGACGACCGATGAACTTCGAACGCGTGTTTTGCATCGATTACTTTTTTCAAAAGTCGCAGAGAGCATGGTTAACGAGCGGGGTATTAAAATTACGGACGCACTGATGTCGGACGTAACAGCAAATGTTGAAAAAGCGCTTGGCGGAAGAGAGGCTATGGCAGCGGAAATTCAGAAACAATACGGGTGGACATATGATCAATATCGTGATCGTGTTGTTCGCGCCACAGTTATTTTGAATGAATTGCAAAAAGCTCTCGACGCGGATCCTACAATTTCCGGACCCGTTGAAGTACAGGCGAAAAATATTTTGGCAGAGATTCAGTCGGGCAAAGATTTTATAGAGGAGGCAAAACAGTTTAGCGAGGATACAAGCGCAGCAGACGGCGGAGATATTGGGTTTATAAAAAAGGGTCAGACGGTTGAGCCGTTTGAAACATCTGCGTTTGCTCTTAAAAAGGGGCAAGTGAGTGGCGTCGTTAAAAGTGAATTTGGGTATCACATAATTCGAGTTGATGAAATAAAGAAAAACGCAAAGGGTGAAGTTGAGGAAGTTCGTGTTCGGCACATTTTGTTCAAAACACCTGCGGCAAGCGAAATTGTCGAGAAGCGTTTGCAACAGGCGACCGTACACCAGTTCATTCATACAAACACACGAGCGCAAAGTGGTCTTGACAGTAAAGTGGCGAATAGGTAAACTGCATTGGCAAAAAGTGGAAATTCGAGACGTCTCACAGGGCGCTATTGGAGATGACCCTGCGTGCGGGGTTAGTACAATGGTAGTATGCGTGCTTCCCAAGCATGAGACGCGAGTCCGATTCTCGTACCCCGCTCCACACGCGATGCCTCGCGGGTATCGTATAATGGCTATTATGCGTCCTTGCCAAGGACGAGAAACGGGTCCGATTCCCGTTACCCGCTCCAAAGAAAAAATCCCATCCCTCGGATGGGATTTTTTCTTTTGTAGTATACTGGGGGCAGTTATTAAATCGATTATTTTTTCTATGTCGCTTGCAACACTTATTCTTATTGGTTTTGCTGTTTTACTCGCAGCGCTTATTGGCGTTTATAATTCATTGGTAACAAAAAGAAATCGTGTTCGTGGGGCATGGGCAGACATCGATGTTCAACTCAAGCGCAGATATGATCTTGTGCCAAATCTTGTTGAGACAGTTAAGGGGTACACAGGATACGAGGCAGCAACACTTGAAAAGGTGACTGCGGCGCGAACGCAGGCCATGAGTGCTGAGAAAGGTACGGGTTTGGCGGGACGAGCGCAAGCGGAAGCAATGCTCTCAAGCGCTTTGACCGGATTTTTTGGGCTCGCAGAAGGTTACCCAGAACTCAAAGCTTCAGAAAATTTTAAACAATTACAAGAACAACTTTCGTCGCTTGAAAATGATATTCAATCCGCGCGGCGTTATTATAATGCAGCTGTTCGAGAATTTAATACTGCCACGCAGTCATTTCCGACAAATTTAATTTCAGGGCCGCTTAATTTTAAGCACGCTGAATTTTTTGGTGTGGCGGAGGGCGAGCGAGACGCGGTTAAAGTTTCTTTTTGACCCCAGTATGTTCATAAAAAAATTATCATCGGTGATTTTCGGAGTGGTTTTGTTTGCTGGCGCACTATTCAGCGCACCTTTGACCTCATTTGCTCAAACAAACTCAGAAGTGATTCATGCTTTTAATTCAAAAATTGAAATTCAAAAAGATGGTGGTTTTATCGTAACCGAGAGTATTGTTTATGATTTCGGCGACGCTGAGAGACACGGAATTTATCGGGATATTCCAACAACTGCGGCTGAAGGGCCAGCGCCAATTATTGCCGTGCGAAGCGTGACGAATGAAACGGGGGCCGCATATAGTTATTCTGTTTCAACATCAAATAGCAACGTCCATATTAAAATAGGTTCTGCAAACGAGCTTATCACCGGACAACACGTCTACATTATTTCGTATGCGGTGCACAATGCAATGCGAACGTTTACGGATCATGATGAATTATATTGGAACGTGACGGGCAACGGGTGGATTGTGCCGATTGACAAGGCGACTGTGGATGTTGTAATGCCGACAGGGATTGTACAAAATTCAAACCTGAAAGTTGCGTGCTACACAGGAGCGGCAGGGAGTACTAAAATGGACTGTCTCCAAAACTCATCGTCAAATGGTGCATTTGCTGCAACAAACTTGCTTGCGCCGAGCGAGGGCCTGACTATCGTTGTAGGAATTCCTCGCGGCATAATCACAAACACATTCATAACACCAACCTACTATTCGTCTGCATCAGACGGCATAAATTCGGGCCACTTCTTTATTATTCCGCTTCTGATGTTCGGTTGTTTCTGGTTCTTTGTTTTGTATAAAATTTTACGCAAGGCGAGTGGAAAAACGCCGAAACCAAAACCTGTGATACCGTCAGAACTCAAAGGGCGGCCTGTGGTTGTTGAGTATAATCCGCCGGACGGGTTGCCGCCGATTGTGATTGGAACGATTTTGGATCGCACGGTTGATATTACCGATATATCATCGGTCATAATGGACTTGGCTGTCCGCGGATATCTTAAAATTAAGTACACTGTAAAAGAAATTCCGTTCTGGCCCGATAAAAAAGATTTTGAGCTTGTAAAACTTAAGGATGGCACAGATTTGGTTCATGCAGCAGATCAAATCATTTTTGAATTGTTGTTTACAAATCGTGATACCATAACGCTCAGCGAACTACAAAATCAAAAAACAAAATTCCAAAGCGACATCAAAAAAATTAAGAGCGAAACAGAAAAATATTTGTTTGACGAAAAATATTTTGATGAAGCAAAAAAAGACAAATCAAAAAAATGGATTGGTTATTTTATTTTTGTGTGCGCGATTGCGGTTCTATTCTCAAATTTTGTTAGTGCCGCCATGTGGCTGTTCGTGTTTGTAATCTTTTTTGCGACAGTAATAATCACGACGTGCGCGCCGGCATTACTTAACGGTTTCAAACAAGGTCTCACACCAAAAGGTATTACAACACTTGCGAAGATTCTTGGATTCACAGAATTTTTGGCACTGACTGAAAAAGATAAATTGCGATTGCTGAATGCTCCGGATCTCAAACCTGAGACATTTGAAAAATTTTTGCCGTATGCGATGGTGCTTGGCGTTGAAGAACAGTGGGCTAAAAAATTCGAAGGCATCTATCAGAATATGCCGAAGTGGTATGAGGATCCGACGAGCACATCGTTCAACAGTTTTGTACTCATGCACAGCCTTTCAGGTTTTAACAATTCGTTTAATTCTGTGTTTGCGATAACAAGCCCAAGGTCGAGTAGTGGTTTTTCTGGTGGCTCGTCAGGCGGTGGATTTGGTGGGGGTGGTGGAGGTAGCTGGTAGAGAGCTGTGTGAGCCTTCGTAAAATTAAAATCCCCACCAAACTTGGTGGGGATTTTAATAAGCCACTTCGGGGAGTCGAACCCCGGACCTCTGCTTTACGAAAGCATTGCTCTACCAACTGAGCTAAAGTGGCGAAGGCACAAAGGTGCTCCATGGCGTTCGTTGCGAAATTATAATCCACACGCCCAAATTTGTCCAGATCTGCTATACTGCTTCTATGATTCGTCTCGATGCTGTTTCAAAAGTATACGGGGGCGGGATTCCTGCTCTCGAGGATATTCATTTACATATTGCGCCGGGCGAGTTTGTTTCGATTGTAGGACAAAGTGGAACCGGCAAAACAACGCTCGTTAAACTTCTCATCGCGGAAGAACGTGCGACAAATGGCCGTATAGAAATTGGTGGTTGGGATATAACGCGAATCGGCCGTGGGGATGTGCCGCTGCTTAGGCGTCAAATGGGAATAATTTTTCAAGATTTTAAATTGTTGCCTAATAAAACAGCGTTTGAAAATGTTGCATTTGCGCTTGAGGTTGCGGGAGAATCTCGACCACGCATTCGCCGCGCAGTAACACAACTGCTTGACATTGTTGGGATAACCGAAGCTGCTCATAGATTTCCATTCGAGTTGTCGGGAGGTGAACAGCAACGCGTCGCGATCGCGCGCTCCTTAGCGCACCGACCAAAAATTTTAGTTGCCGACGAGCCGACGGGAAATCTTGACACGCTTAATACACAAGAAATCATTCGCATTCTTAAAAAAATTAATGAGTTTGGCACGACCGTTCTTTTGGTAACACACAATCGTGAGGTTGTGAACGATCTGCGGCGGCGCGTTATCACACTTGACAAAGGGCGTATTTCGCATGATCAAAAAACAGGAAAATATGTCATTTAATAATCATCGGGCATCATTTTTTATTGTAGTCGGACGCGTGTTTCGCTACGCGTTTCAAAATATCCTTCGTAATTTTGGTCTCGCAATAATTACAATTTCGATTTTGGTACTTTCGCTCATTTCTGTTAACACACTTTTAGCCGTCAAATCGCTCACAGCTGCAGCTGTACATGCAATTGAAAAGCAGGTTGATATCAGTGTGTTTTTTGTTCCTGAGGCAACAGAAAAGCAAGTTGACGAAGTGCGTGCGTACATGGCTCAGTTTAATTCTGTGACGACTGTGGATGTGATTAGCCGCGAAGATGCGCTTGCAGCCTTTAAAGCGCGTCATGCGGACAATCCTGAGATTCTGAAGTCGCTTGCGGTGCTTGAAACAAATCCGTTGGGGGCTATCGTTGTTGTCCATACAAAAGATGCGAAGGATTATAAAGTTATTTTGGATTCGTTTGAGAAACAAACACAGTTCAATTCGATTGTTCAACGCCGATCGTTTGAGGATCGTGGAAAAATTGTTGAGCGCGTTGAATTTTTAACGGCGCGTGCGCAGGATGGTGCGCTTGGGCTCGCTGCACTGTTTGCTCTCATTGCGGTTTTGATTGTTTTTAATGCGATACGTGTCGCGATCTATACGCAGCGCGAAGAAATTTCAATTAAAAAACTAGTTGGCGCGACAAACGGTTTTATTCGTGCTCCATTTTTTATTGAAGGATTTGTGTATGTAAGCGTTTCTGTTGGAATAGTTGCGGGGATTATGCATATCGCAACTCGATACATCGATCCCTTTCTCGGCCCGTTGTTTTCTGGTGGAGGTTTCTCGCTGCATGCAACATTTTTTCAGAATTCGGGGCAGCTATTTGGCATCGAGCTTGTGGCGCTGCTCGCTATAACGTGGATGACCTCGGTTATTGCTATGCGAAAGTATTTACAAAAATAAAGCGGGTTGCGGCAGAGGTTGTCAGGATGCAGGAGCTTGTGATACGCTGGTGGCGCAATCCGGGATCGTCTAATGGTAGGACACGGCCCTTTGAAGGCTGTTATCTTGGTTCGAATCCAAGTCCCGGAGCACGGTTGCTTCATATTTAAAAATTGTATTTCACCTGGGAGGGTATGAGAAAAAAAGTTTTTGCAGTAATCGGAAGCGTTTTGTTTTTTGTGTTCGTGGCTTATAAAGGGACGTCAGTATTTCCGCGTTCGGCGTCAGCCCAGCACACACCAAATTATTTAATTCCTGATGGCACGGTTATTCGCACCGTTGATGGGGATACATTTGTTGTACAACTCGGCGGCCTACAGGAAAAAGTTCGTATGCTGGGAATGGATACGCCAGAGACTGTTGATCCGCGAAAAACAGTTCAGTGTTTTGGAAAAGAGGCGAGTAAAAAACTGCACGAACTTCTGACTGATAAAATAGTAACTTTGAAATCAGATCCTGCAAATGATGATCGCGATAAGTACGGCCGAATTTTGCGCTATGTGTATTTACCAGATGGAACATTTGTTAATTCGATTATGATCGAGCAGGGCTTTGCATTTGCATATATAAAATTTCCATTTATGTATAAGGAGCAATTTGTTCGGCTCCAGATGCAGGCGCGAGCGGCGCGCGCTGGTCTGTGGGGGAAGGAAACCTGCAATGGTGTGCATGGGTAGGCAGCGTGGTATACTCACCGCGGAATAATTATAATTTCAACCTCTATGGTATCAGCTGGAAAGAAGGCACCGTCATTCAAATTATTTGACCAGTCGGGGACGCCGCATTCGTTAGCGGATGAGAGTGGTAAATGGGTTTTGCTTTATTTTTATCCAAAGGATGATACACCAGGATGCACAAAGGAAGCGTGCTCGATTCGGGATAATTTTTCAAAGTTTAAAAAATTAAATGTAACCGTGTTTGGAGTGAGTGCTGATTCAATAAAATCGCACGCAAAGTTTGTTGAAAAATACGAATTGCCGTTTATACTTCTTGCAGATATTGATAAAAAAATTGTCGCAAAGTATGGCGTGTGGGCAGACAAAAAATTTATGGGCCGCGAGTACAAAGGTATATTACGTACCTCATTTCTCATCGATCCCGAGGGGATCGTCGCGAAAGTTTACGAGAATGTAAAACCCGAACAACATGCGGATGAAATTTTGTCGGATCTTAAAAATTTTCAGAAATCTCGGTAAAAAATACCCGAACAAAAGCCGAAATTGTGGGTGTGGATAGCCTGCTTGCGCAGGATGGGGTAGGGGTGTAAGGTTCCCCCACTAAACAACCTAACCCGCTGGCATATGCGCCTCGCATCAATACTCATGAGAGAAAATTTCTTTTGCGAAGACGGAGGTGATTCCGAGGATGAGGAAGTGCTGTAAGGCACTTCTTTTGTATCTACGGCAGGGGAGTTTAAAAGTTTTCCACACCCCTAAAATTTGCTATTTATAGCATAGCAGGATACCTTTAATTTGTATGAATAAAACTGAACCAAAATCATTACCCTTTACAAACGCTCCTGAGGGCATTTCAGAAAAAACTCTCGCTATCCATCACGATAAGCTGTACGTTGGATATGTGAACAAAAAAAATGAGATCGAAGAAAAACTTGAGCCGCTCATGACTGGCGGGAGTGTTGCTTCTGCAAACCAAACGTATTCAGAACTACGTGCTTTGAAGGACGGTGAAACATTTGCGGTCAATGGCGTGTATTTGCACGAATGGTATTTTGATGTGCTTGGCGGCGACGGGCTTGCGCATGGTGCACTCGCGGAAGCGCTTATCGGACAGTTCGGGAGCGTTGAAAATTTTATTGGATATTTTGCTGGGTGTGGTATGGCTGCTCGTGGATGGGCAGTACTCGCGTATGACACGCACGATAAAATGCTCAAAGTATATACGTGCGACTCACATAATCAGGGCGGGGTTTGGGGAGCAATTCCTGTAATCGTGCTCGATGTGTATGAGCACGCATATTTTATAGATTATGGTAGCGATCGTGCGGCGTATATTCAAGCTTTTTTGAAGCAACTCAATTGGACGAAAGCAAATGAGTTGTTCGCTGCAATCTCAAAGTAATGGTTCTTTAATGTAATTGTATTTCTCGTATGCCAACAGCGCAACAGTTTTCTCACTCGTTCGAAATTCCACAAGAGACTCAAGCAGAGATTGAAGATATTGCCGCATATCTTTCGCAGGTATATGGATTTGATTTTCCACTCGAGCTTCTCGAGGATTGTTATAAACAGGTCGAACAAGTTGAAATTGTGCGTGCAATTGCGGACCGCGTAAAAGTCAGAATCAATATTGATCCAGATGATATTTTTGAAGATGAAAAAATGGCGCGCCACCTGAGCCGGCTTGAGCGTGCGTTTCAGTATTTTGTCGACGAACACCTCTCTTAATTACATTTACGATTATGAATATGTTACAAGTACGAACAGCAGCGCCGGAATTTGACGTCGAAGCTTACGTTGGCGGTGAAACAAAACATGTTTCATTGAAACAGTACCGTGGAAAATGGGTTGTCTTGTTTTTTTACCCCCGAGATTTTACATTCATCTGTCCGACAGAGCTTAAGGGTTTTGCAACAAGCGAATCTGAGTTTACTGCATTGAATGCTGTACTCGTTGGTGCGTCGACAGATAGCGCGTTTGCACACAAGGCGTGGTTTGAGCGTGACCTTCCTATGGTCACGTATCCAGTTCTCGCTGATACAACTCACAGCGTAAGCCGCGACTATGGTGTTTTGCTTGAGGATTCTGGCGAGGCATTGCGCGGGACATTTATTATTGATCCGGATGGCGTGCTGCGCTACTCAGTAATTTCTGATTTGAATGTTGGGCGCTCAGTTGATGAAACATTGCGTGTTGTTAAGGCGCTTCAAACAGGAGAACTTTGCCCAATCGAGTGGAAGCCTGGCGAAACGACACTGGGTAAAGCATAACGTATGTCGCGCGAAGTGGTCTTTGATATTGAAACACAAAACACGTTTGATGAGGTTGGCGCAGGGAATCACAAAGGGCTGAAGGTGTCAGTTGTTGTTGCATATACGTACGAGGATGATCAGTTTCACGTGTTTCGTGAGGAGAATCTAAAAGATCTCTGGCCAATTCTTGAACGCGCAGAACGATTGATCGGATATAATTCGAAATTTTTTGATATCCCAGTTCTGCAAAATTATTATACAGGTGATTTATCGAAAATTCCGCATCTTGATTTATTGGAGGAAATTCGACGATCTGCGGGATTTCGTCCAAAGCTTGATGATATTGCGCGAGCAACGCTTAACACACAAAAATCGGCGCACGGACTTCAAGCGGTTGAATGGTTTAAACAGGGCGAGTGGGAAAAAATAGAAAAGTATTGCATTGACGACGTACGGATTACGCGTGATGTGTATGAATACGGAAAAACAAATAAACAAGTTTTTTATCCGGATTTGCAAGGAAATTTAAAACCAATTCCTGTAAAATTTGGTGTTGAAAAAGTTGCTCAGGGTGCTGGAATTGAGGCGCCAGGCACAGGCATGAATATGACGCTGCCCTTTTAATTTTTTTCGTATGCTTAAATTCGTATTGCAGCGCGCGCTTGCTTCGATTGCCCGGGCCGTTGTTAAAAAATATCGTCCAAAGGTTGTTGGCATCACGGGCTCTGTAGGAAAAACTTCAACAAAAGAGGCGTGTGCCGCCGTTTTATCGACGCGATATCGAGTTGGAAGCGCGAAAAAAAATTATAATAATGAGCTGGGCGTGCCACTCACCATTTTGGGAGAGGATGCGCCAGGTCGCTCGATTCTGCGATGGCTCGGTTTATTTTTTACCGGCTTTCGCCTGTTGCTTACCGAAGACGCGTTGTACCCACAGGTTCTTGTTCTTGAACTTGGCGCAGACCATCCGGGTGATCTTGCTTATTTATTAACGATTGCACCGCTTGATGTCGCCATCATTACTGCAATTGGTGCAGCACACACCGAATATTTTGGATCAATCGCCGGTGTGCTCACGGAGAAAAAAACAATTGCAGTTTCATTATCCAGCGACAAAATTGCAATTCTCAACGGTGATGATTCCTTACTCACAGAAATTCGAGGTGAGATTTCTGCACGTATTGTTTCATTTGGTTTTTCACCGACAAACGATGTTCAGGGTCGCGGCGTACAAACACATTATGCAACGGACGGCGTACCGGACGGCGTTGAGGCTGATGTATTTATGCGAGGCGAGGAATTTAGTTTAGTTATGTCAGGCGTGCTTGGACGACCAACAGTGTACGCCGCGCTCGCAGCTGTTGCAGTTGGTCAGGCAATGGACGTTGGTATGGCTGAGATTCAACTAGGACTTGCGACGGTTTTATTTCCACCCGGCCGTATGCGAATAATTCCTGGAATTAAGGGCACGCTACTGATTGATGACACCTATAACTCGTCACCAACCGCAGCTGCTGAATCGCTTTCCCTACTGGAATCATTGCATGCTCACGGTCGGCGAATTGCCATTCTTGGCGACATGTTGGAGCTTGGAGCTTTGACTGAAATCGAGCATCGTAAAATTGGACTATTGGTTGCTGAGAAAAATATTGATGTGTTATACACCGTTGGCGGTGCGTCGCATGCTCTAGCCGCCGCGGCGCGTGAGGCGGGAATGGAAGAGTATTCGATTTATTGTTTTGATACGTCGGCAGAGGCAGGAAGATTTTTGCAAGATCGTATACAGGATGGGGATATTATTTTGATCAAAGGATCACAGGGTACGCGCATGGAGCGAATTGTAAAAGAAGTCATGGCAGAGCCGCTCAAAGCAGAAAAATTATTAGTGCGTCAGGGGAAGGGCTGGGTTTCTTGAAAATTTTGTTTATCTTTTTTTCTAGGAAAAAACAAGTATATCTTTTTTGCTACTTGTCTTTTGTAAGACAATGTCTTACAAAGCGGAGGTATGCGTAAAACAATTACAATTTCTTTGCCAGAAGAATTGGCTAAAAAATTAGCTGTAGAAATTAAGAGACGAAATTTTGCTACAACAAGTGAGTTTATTCGGCGTCTCATTAATAAATGGTTTATTGAAGAAGAGGAGCGAAAATATTTACTCAAAAAACGCTCCAATCAAATTTTAAAGGATGTGATTAAGCGTGCAGAAGCGACAGGTTCTCTTGAAGAATAAAAAATACCACCCGAAGGTGGTATTTTTTGGTAGCGCTAACGGGAGTCGAACCCGTCTTCTCAGATTGAGAATCTGATGTCCTAACCGATAGACGATAGCGCCGGATAGCGCCTATTCTATCAGACCTTGTTCGAATGTTCAACCCGTCATTGACCATGGCTTGTAAACATGCTACTCTCGGATTGCATTTATGGAGGTTACATGCAGACGCTTTCAGTACCGAACATTGACCTTGAACGCATTGATGAGCCGAGCCCTTTTGGGACGGAACTTACTGCGGTTTCGAATCTTGCGGCCATTCAATTGACTCCGCGCGGTTTGCGAGCGGAACGGATGGGGAACACACGAACGCTCATCGATCGGATCGCGGCGCTACCTGAATACATAGCGCCTCGACCTGGAGACACTCATGCACCGCACGGGCGTTTTCGTGGTCGGCAGATCATTGGTAGCGGCGCCGCGATTCGTGGTGGCGTCTATATGGGTCGCGGCCCGCGAGAAGCAATTGTTGTTGATCTTGAGCCGGGAACAGCAGCACGGTTTCTGTACGAACAGCTCGTTCTCTCTTCTTTCGCGGTAATTCAACCACAGTGGACGAAAGTGTGGCGGCACAATCTTTTGCACTTCTTTCTGGCCATTTTTTGGTTGGTGCCACCCGATGAAGATGATGATTCGCATGTGCCGCTTTCAGTGGCACTGCCCCGCATCACTTCGTTTGTTCAGCAGCACATGCCGTACAGCGATGCGCTCAGCGCCGAGGTAGCGCGGCGACTTAAAGCGGGAAAGGATGAAGAAGTTTCGATTGATGAGTATATTCGCGCCACCGCTGGCGTGTGTCGTCATCAAGTATGTTTGCTCGGCGGTTTGCTTGAGCAACTGATCGAGGCGGGGCATATCGCGGGCTCAGTTTCGATAGAGCGCGACTTACTGCTCGGCGGGAGTCACGCGTGGGTGCGCTTCACAGCGCCCGGCGGCCAGGCGTATATACTTGATCCAGCACAAAATGTATTGTGCATGCGGCTGCAAGATATGCATGAAGGTACGCGGGCATTCTACGACAAACAGATGTTCTAACAGGGCGGCCACTTTTTCAAGCGGCCGTTTTTCATTTGCGCATAGTTTATTTGGTCTGTGTGTATAAATAAAAAAGCAGCAGACCTCGCGAAGTGCGTGGTGTGCTGCTAGTGCTTTGTCCAAAGCACTTTTTACTGCTTGGGTTTTCCCGGCGTTCGTTTGAACGAAAGGACTGTGCATTTGGTAATCGAGAGTCCAGATTTCTGCATCCAGCGTCCCAAAGGGGATGCTGCAATCGCTGTTTTCGCGGACTCGGGCAGTTCACTCAGTTTCTCGCCAGGATCGATTGCGACAATTCCAGGATTAGTTTTCACGCTTTCATTGAACAAGCGCATGAAAGCTACAGTCACGTATTCATCGGTCTCGGCGGTCATGATGATTTTTTTCTTCGCGAGCTTGTCCGTGAAGGCTGGTGAATGTGCGAACGCAGTTGGGTCTGCAACGGCGAGCACAAACCCGTAATCAATGGCTGACACGGGACCATCGCCATGCATGTGGATCTCAAAAGCCTCTGAAACGTTAATGCATTCGGAAGGGCACCATGCAACCTCCATTTTTTTCCAGGTGTCCCCTTCGTCAATTCGTTGAAGAACATCAGTGTGTCCTATGGGTTCTTCGAGCACTACCGGCGAAAGAAGAAAGAGCATGCTGACCCCGAGCATGGCAGGTCCCACAATTCGTGAAACAGGATGTATTGGTGCTACAAGAAAGATAAAAACCGAGGAAACAACACCAAGGATTAATCCTATTATCATGAGTGCAATTATCATATGCGGTCCTCCATAACGTCGAGCGTGCGCTCGACATCAATCGCGCGTTTCATATAACGATCAACAGTGTCATGCAACAGCATGTCATCCACGCGGCTATTGCCGGTTGCCGGCCCTGCGACCGCCATGCGGATGCCCGTTTCTTCAATGAGCTCTGACAATTCGCGTGCAAGAGTTCCCACTCGCGTGTTTGCCTGAATGGCTGCGCGATAGAGAATGTCTGTGGTTCGCTCCTTGATACCGAGCGACTGTGCGCGCAGATCTGCGGCGCGTTGACTGAGCGCGATGTTTGACTGCGGATTGAGAAGATCCTCAACCGCCGTGAGCGATGCATCATATTTTGCTGCAAAGCCATCGATATCCGTGCGGACTCGGCCAAGGCAGTCAGAAAATTCCTGCTCCGCTTCGGTCGCATTTTGAATCGCATCTTCGGCATCTTGCCCCGTGAATTTCCCCTCATTCATCCGTCCGGAAAGGGTAATGTGGAGGCTCGCTGTTTGGGTAAGAGCTTCTTCGAGCAGTATTCGGAATAGAACAAGCTCAGATTTCGGACCAATTCGCTCCTCGCGTTCTGCTAGCAGATTTGTGCGGAGAAAATCAGTCACGAGCTCTAAATCATTTTTATACTCTTTGGCGGGCTTGCCGCCTGCCGCCGCAACAACTTCATTGATACGCTCTTGTTTAATGATCTCTTGAATAAGGATCATCGCAGCCGAAGCCAGGCCTGCAGCTATGCAGATGCACCACCAGGCTAGATAACATCCGCTCACAGCGCCAGCTATAAATAGCACGACCACTGCAAGTATCAGCATGTTGCCGTAGGCATCGTCAGCGGGAGAATCCTCCAGGATGATTTTTTCCGTCGGCTTCTTCGTCGCTTTGCGCCACTTTTCTGCTCGGCGTGTGAGCTGTTTAAATTGCCCTGTTATGGCTTGGTCCATGAGGTTTGCCTCCTGATCCGGTTGATTTTGAAGGAGCCACTGCGGCTACTGCTATATCATATAGCAGGAATTAGCGCGGTTGTCAATGGAGCGTGGCCCCAAAAACTTGATTAATTCGCTTAGTTCTGTTAGACTACGGCAATCTGAAAAATCGCATAAATTAGCGCTCGTATGGACATCCGTAATATTGCAATCATCGCCCACGTTGACCACGGCAAAACCACACTTGTGGATGCTTTGCTTAAAATTACCAAAACAAAAATTGGTCACGACCGTCCGGATGAGCGCGTAATGGACTCCAATGACCTGGAACGCGAACGCGGCATTACCATTTTTTCAAAAAATGCGTCAGTGCATTACGGCGACACAAAAATTAATATCATCGACACACCGGGCCACGCTGATTTTGGTGGAGAGGTTGAACGCGTGCTCAAAATGGCGGACGGCGCACTACTTTTAGTTGACGCAAAAGAAGGCCCGATGCCGCAGACAAAATTTGTTTTAAAGAAAGCGATTAACCTTGGCTTGCGAGTTATTGTTGTTATTAATAAGATTGATAAAAAAGACGCACGTTGTGAGTTCGTACTCAACACAACGTTTGATTTGTTTGTTGCGCTTGGCGCGAGCGATTATCAGCTCGACTTTCCAGTCATTTATGCGTCAGCGATTTCAGGCAAGGCAGGTTATGAAGACAATCTCGAGGCAATGACTGACATAACACCGATTTTTGACACAGTTATCAAGAATATCCCAGCTCCAAAGGGCGATCCAGAGGCGCCACTCCAAATGTTGGTTGTTTCGCTCCAAATGGATAACTATAAAGGAAAACTCGGTATCGGTCGTATTTTTAACGGCCGTGTTAAAAAAGGTGACACGGTTACACACATCAATCGAGAAGGTGTCATGACGAAACAAAAAGTTACTGCACTTCTTGCGTTTGAAGGACTTGAAAAAACGGAAATCGAACATGCGCAGGCTGGTGACATTATTTTGCTCGCAGGTGTTGGCGATGTTTCAATTGGCGACTCGATTGCTGATGCTGTCACTCCTGTTGCACTCGACATGCTTGAAATCGAACAGCCAACCGTTAAAATGACGTTCCGTGTTAATGATTCGCCATTTAATGGAAAAGTTTCAGGTACAAAGAATACCTCGCGCCTTCTCCGCGAACGTCTCGACAAAGAATTGGAAACTGACGTTGCACTCCGCGTTGAGCAGGGAGACAGTGCTGATAATTTTGTTGTGTCGGGTCGTGGTGAATTGCACCTCGCAATTTTGATTGAAAAAATGCGCCGCGAAAATTATGAGCTTCAAGTAACGCGACCGCAAGTTGTGACGCACATGGAAAATGGTGTTGAAATGGAGCCGGCCGAGGATGTATATGTTGAAGTTCCGGAAAACTATGCGGGAACAGTTATCGAAAAACTTGGTAAGCGCCGAGGTGAGATGAAAAATTATTCAGTGCAGGATGGCCACGCGCAAGTTCATTTTTTGATTCCAACGCGCGGTCTCATCGGTTATCGCAATGAATTCATGACCGATACAAAGGGTACCGGTATTTTGAACTCGCTTTTTAACGGATTTATTCCGTGGGTTTCAAATTTATCAACCAGTAATCACGGCTCGCTTATTGCATTTGAGGCTGGCATTACGACGGGTTACGCTCTTGAGTCAGCGGGTGAGCGCGGACAGTTGTTCGTTGGTCCTGCAATGGAAGTTTACGCAGGACAGGTTGTTGGACAAAATGCGAAGGACGATGATTTGGAAGTTAATGTGTGTAAGGAAAAGCGTTTGTCGAACATGCGCTCGTCTGGCGCTGACATGGCAGTTAAGCTCGAACCTCATCGCACACTTACACTTGAAGAAGCTATTGAATATATTGGAGATGATGAGTGGGTGGAAATTGTGCCAAGCGAAATTCGAATTCGTAAGCAGTATTTGAGCCCGAACGATCGGAAGAAAAATTCACGATAAATAATTTGGAAGCTTAAGAAAACCGGAGTGCAAGCTCCGGTTTTTTTATTACTGCCCCTTCCGATATAAAATCACGTGGAATGTTTTGAGAAGAATGGTGAGGTCGAGAAAAAACGAGCGATTTTTGACGTAGTATAAATCGTATTGAAATTTAGTGAGTTGCTGCTCTGGCGTTGCAGCGTAGGGATAATTAATCTGCGCCCATCCGGTTACGCCAGGCTTGATTAAATGTCGAACGGTGTAGTACGGCATGGTGCGTTCAAACTCATACACAAATTTTGGACGCTCTGGACGCGGGCCGATAAGACTCATGTCGCCGCGCAGCACGTTAAAAATTTGTGGTAATTCGTCGAGCCGTAGAGTGCGCATTAATTTTCCAACGGGCGTAATACGCGGATCATTGTGCGTTGTAAATTGCGCTCCGCGTAGTTCTGCGCCACCCTGCTTGTCGAGTGCAAACATGGTGCGAAATTTGATAAGCCAAAAACGCTTACCATTTTTTCCGACACGCTCCTGTTTATAAAATAACGGACCACGTGAGGTAGCTTTGATTGCAATCGCGATCAGTGGAAAAACACAGAGGAGCGCTAATAGAGCGAACACGCAGAGAATATATTCGGCGATTCGACGAGCAACATCGTATGCGACGACACGGTCGGCTTTGAGATTTTCGAAAAACCACGCCTCGCTCAAAACACTGAGTGAAACACGACCCGTCATGGTTTCAAAAAAAGAATCAGCGGGCATCACGTGTACATTCCAAAACAACAATTCGTAAAGTTCGCGGTACATCAGTGCTTGTGCCGCATCATTTTTTGTAACAAGGACAAGCGAGATATGATGTTCGGAAACAAGGGCACGAAGTTGCTCATGCGAATGAAAAACGGTTAAATTTTTTGGTACGTGTGTTCCTTCAGGCACAAGAACACCCGCGATTTCATAGCCCAGCTGTTTATTGCGCTCAAGTGTTGAAAGCAGCTCAAGGGTGTCTGCATGCGGATTTACCGCGAGTACGCGTATGGCTGTGTGCGGGAGAGCATGCATGAGTGTGCGCCAGCCGATAAAAATAATCGCATAAACTCCAGCAAGAATAAACAAATTTGTTTTTGGTGTGATGCCAAAAATGGGAATCAAATAAAATAAACCAACAGCAATGGTGAGACCCATCGCAACGCTTTCTGTAAAGCGGCGATAGAGCGCAATTGTAGGTTTGCTCAGATACAAATCGTAGAGGCCATTAATATATGCAAGAAGTATCCACACGAAGAAGATAATGCTAAAAGGAAGAATGTGGAGCACGTATTGAACACCAAATTCTGGCAGTGTATAGCGAATTACAATCATCACTGCAAGCGAAAGATAGAGTGTTGCGACGTCACCTGCTAGTAGAATGAATTGTCGTGCTTTGACAGCAGTCATAAATACTCTGTATAATTTGAGTCGTTATACCAGATTTAGCTAGAAAAAACAAGTTCCATCTATGATATCATCACAAAATAAAATTATAGCCGGCATCGTTCTCGTAGTTCTGATTTTAGGCGGTTGTTTTGCTTATTATTCAACACGTGCGCCAGGCATCCCGAGTCGTGCGTCTTTAGACGGAAAGCCAGAGCTCCAAGTGGCATATGACAAAGCGCTCGCTGCAGAAAAAGCGATTCCATCAGATAAAACAAACCCACTTCAATATGTGATCGCGAGTTCGGAATGGAAAACCATTGGCGATTTTACAAATAATCCTGTGTGGTACCGTCGCGCACTCAGCGTGTTACAGGAAGGCATCACAGCAACTAAAGGCACAAACTCGCTACTCATTACTAACGCCGCTGTAATCGCAACCATTTCGGGCGACTTTGAAACAGCGCGCGCGCTTTACGAACAAGCAATTGCAGATGCCCCAGGCGATGGTTCATACTACACCGCACTTGCACATCTACTTTCAGGCAAAATGCACGCGAGCCAGGCAGATGTATTAAAAATTTACACTCGTGCAATAGAACGTGTTATTGGCGGAGCGGATATTATTCAGGACCGAGCACTGTACTTTAAATCTGTTGGGCGATACGATGACGCGCTCAAGGATTACGAGCAGCTCAAAAATTCAAATATTATTTCTGCAGAGAAATATGCAGACGTGCTTGTTGAAATTAAACAACTAGAATCATCGCAACCGCGTTAAACTTTTTGCTCTGTGATTAAAAAAAATCGTTCTCGTGCCCTTGTTTCGCTTTCAATATTTTTGTTTGTATTGTTTCCACTCACTGCAGCGGCTCGTACTTCGAACGATCCACAGATTGCTGATTTAACAGGGCCGTTTGATCAAATACATGTGCAAGACGCGTGGGATTTTACGCAAGGTTCTCCTGACGTTGTTGTTGCCGTGATTGATACGGGTGTTGATATTACAAATCCAGATCTTGTAGGAAATGTGTGGGTTAATCCCCATGATACAGCTGACGGCACAGACAATGATGGTGACGGTAATATTGATGATATTCACGGCTGGAATTTTATTGATAATAATAGCAACGTACGTCCGACATTTACAGCGGCTGCAACGCGTATCGGACTTAATCACGGAACGATTGTTGCAGGTATTATTGGCGCGACCGGAAATAATTTGACCGGTGCAAGCGGGGTTAATTGGCACGTTAAAATCATGGCGCTCAAAATTTTGGATGAGCATGGCGACGGCGATTCGGATCTTGCAGTTAAAGCAATTGATTACGCAATCAAGCACAATGCAAACATTATTAATTTGAGTTTTGTTGGACCAACACCAAGTTTAAATTTTATTCAAGCAATTAGGCGTGCATATCGTGCAGGTATTTTGGTTGTTGCAGCGGGCGGGAACGCGGCCGAGAACTCGAAGGGGACGGATCTCAATGTTGTCCCACAGTATCCTGTTTGTTTTGATGATCCGCTTAAAGAAGAAAATTGGGTGCTTGGCGTAGCAGCCTTGACTGAAAATGGATTGCTCGCGCCATTCTCAAATTTTGGGAGCAAATGTATTGATCTTGCAGCCCCAGGAACGCATATTCCCGCGACCATGTTTTATGATCCGCAAAATGGATACCCGGATATTTTTGGTGGTAGTTGGTCAGGAACTTCGATCGCAGCGCCGTTTGTAACTGGTGTTGCTGCGCTCGTAAAAACGGTACAACCAACATGGGGACCTGATCAGTTGATTCGTAATTTGATAGAAACCACTGATTCGATTCCAGGCAATGATACACACGCGGCAGGACGCGGCTCGCTTAATGCTCTGCGCGCTGTGCGAAATGCGGCACAAGGTGGTGATGGAGGCTTGCCAACGGGTGTTTTTGTCTCAACTTCTGTAAGTAAGGGCGCAACGCTCGCAAAAATATTTGACTCATCATTTGTTGAACTCAAGTCATTTGAGATTTCACACATTGCCCCGAAACAATCTGTTTCGCTGGTAACGGGAGATATTGACGGAAGCGGTGTTTCAAACATTATCGCTGCGGTTCCAGACAAAAAAGGCACGCTCATTCGTGTTTTTCAGCGCGACGGCAAATTACTTCGCGATGTTCGACCGTTCGGTAAATCGGAACAAGGTGCGGTTCAAATTACAACACGCGACTTAGATCTCGATGGTATTGAGGAAATTATTGCTGCAAGCCCGTGGACGCACCAAGTCGTTATCATGAACAGCACGGGAAAGATCACAGGTAAAATTCAGATTCAGAATGGCAAGTTGCCGATACTTTTAACAACATTGCGTGAAGGAAGTTCTACATTTATTGTAACGGCAGTGCCAGACAAGAAAGTTGCGCACGTGTTTGTGTGGGATGTTATCGGCTCGTTTATTCGTTCCTTTGATGTGCTTGTAACAGGTACGGGGGTTACGCTTGGTACCGCAGATTACTTAGGAGTCGGACATGAGGAATTGTTTCTGTCAGGCATTGCTGGTAACACATTGACAACACAATTTTATACGCTTGACGGAAGTCCTGACAACACACGAACGGCACAAATAAAAAACGGAAAAATTTTTGGCTTCTCCTTTGCGTTCGTTAAAGATCTTGAGGGACCAACACTTGTTGTTGCTGTTCAGCAAGGAAAAAATTATAGTTTTCAAACGGCAGATACACACGGAGCGGTTCAGCCAGTGATGACGAGCGTTAATAAAACAACCGTGCAAGGGCAAAATCTGTATTTTGGAAGATAGGAGTGTTATACTAAGGCAGCTATGCAAACCACCACGACCTTTGAAAAAAAGAATTGTCTTGTTACAGGCGGAGCCGGCTTCATCGGTTCACATTTATGCGAAGCACTGCTCCAAGAAGGGCGTGTCATTTGCATTGATGATTTGAGCAACGGCCTTACGGCAAACATCGAACACCTGCTGGTGCATCCAGATTTTGTGTTTTTGAAACATGATGTGTCGCAGCCGCTTGACCTTGAAAATCTTCCCGAACTTGCGCGGTTTAAAGTTTCTGTGCAAGGAGTTCAGGAAATTTTTCATCTTGCATGTCCGATGAGTGTTCGATATTTTCACGACATGCGCATCGCAACGCTCATGGCAAATAGTGCGGCTATGAAAGTGACACTTGATTGGGCTGTAAAATATAAGGCGAAATATATTTTTACTTCGAGTGCGATGGTATATGGCGCACGAACGAGCGATACTCCGGCGAATGAGCAGACGATCGGCCTTATAAATCATATGCAGCCGCGTGCAGTGTATGACGAAGGGAAGCGCTTTGCTGAAACATTTGTATCAACGTATGCAGATACTTTTGGTGTTGATGCGCGCATTGCGCGTCTCTTTAGAACGTATGGTCCGCGTCTTAAAATGTTTGATGAGCAAATGATAACAGAGTTTGTTGTGAGCGCGCTTGACGACAAGCCGCTGACCGTTTTTGGAACGAAAGATTTTAAAACAACACTACTCTATGTAACCGATGCTGTGTCTGCGCTCGTCAAACTTGCGAAAGCGCCTGCGGGTCTTGGTCCGATTAACTTGGGTGGCGACGAGGAGTTTACATTTACGTCCATCGCAGAACATGTTATGAAGCTGGTGGGTTCGAATCAGGAAATTCGTTATGAGCAGCCACTCGAATTTTTGTCTGAGCAACCGATTCCTGATATTTCGTACGCGAAACAGTCGCTCGGCTGGATGCCGCTCATACGCCTTGAAAATGGGTTGCAACACATGGTAGACTACGTTACTGCCAACAAAAATCGGCTGTCTTACGATTGACATGTATGAAAACTCTTGTAGTATTACCTGCGTTTAATGAGGCTACTACAATTACAGAGGTTATTGCCTCACTACCACCCGAATTTGATCGGGTGGTTATTGATGACGGTTCGACTGATAAAACAGGCGACATTGCGCGCGATGCGGGGGTTCGTGTCGTAACGCATCGGGTTAATCGAGGCCTCGGTGCGGCACTTCGAACTGGTTTTGCGTTTGCAGTGCGTGGCGGCTACGACGCAGTTGTAACGCTTGACGCTGATGGCCAACATGATCCGGCAGAGATCGGTCAATTACTCGTAGCGCTCGAGGGCGGTGCGGATATTGTTATCGGGCGGCGAATTCAATCGCACATGCCGCGTATTCGTCAGTATTACAACGCGATTGGTGGAATCATTACTTCAGGTTTGTTTGGAACGCCAATGGTTGATGCTCAGTCGGGATTTCGAGCGCTTCGCACAGAAGCTCTTCAGCGTATGGAGCTTAGAACTTCGCGCATGGAAATTTCTTCAGAAGTCATTGCTGAGGCACATCGTATTCATCTCAGAATCTCCGAAGTTCCTATCTCAGTTCGGTATACAGAATATTCGCTGAGCAAGGGTCAGAGTTTGGGTGAGGGAGCACGAACCGCGTGGCGATTATTTATGAGGAGCGTATCGTAGTATATATGGGAAGACCAGTAATCATGCAACTTGTTTTAAGTTTACTTGCTGCCATAAGTGTATACCGCGTCGCTCTGCGGGTGCGGGCGCGACAGATGGGGCGTGCGCTTGCGGGCGTATGGTGCTCGGGCGTTGTGGTTTTTTTATTATTCGTATGGCATCCAGAATTTGCAACGCGTGTATCTGATTTTTTGGGAATTGGTCGCGGCGTTGATGCTGCGCTCTATATCGGTGTTGCGCTTCTTTTTTACGGTGTGCTTCGAATTATCATCCGACTTGATCAACAAGATGACACACTTACTAAATTGGTGAGTGAAATTGCACTACTTCACGACGCGACGAGGAATTCTGATCTCGGCCCCCGAAAATAATTTTATATGCGAATCGCAGTGGTTAGCGCTGTTTTTCCACCAACTCTCGGTGGCATGTGCACTGTTGCAGCAGCCGAAGCCGAAGCGCTTCATGAGGCAGGAAACGAGGTTGTGGTATATACGCTGCAAACTGCTTCTACGCGAGCGGACAAAGCGTTCGACCGTGCGTTTCCAGTACCGATTATTCGATTGCTTGGATTACCACGTGTGTGGATTTCTGGTGCTGTACCACAGTTGTTGTGGCACTTACGCCGCGAAAAAGTTGTGTACGCACACCTACCTGCCTACGGTTTTTTTGCCGTGTTGCTTTTGTGGAAAACGCTTTTTAGTGGCCGCTTGGTTGTGACGCTGCATATGGACCCCATTGGAGTTGGCTGGATTAAATATATTTTTCGTTTTGAACGGTTTATGCTCCGCGCTGTACTTCGCCGTGCCAACGCGATTCGTGTTTCATCATCTCGCATGCAGGATAGCGAACTGCTCCGGGATCTCGGGCCAGCTACATTGAAAAAAATTCACGTTATTCCGTTTGGGATCAATTTACAGACGTTTCATCCGCCGCAATTAACAGCCCAGCGGGAAAATGCTGTTTTATTTGTTGGCCGCCTGTCGCGCACGCATTATTTTAAGGGCGTTGACGTTCTGCTCCGTGCTTTTCGTACAGTAAAAGAGCATCAAATAAAGGGAACTGGACCACTCCCTTGTTTATGGGTTGTTGGTGACGGCGAAGAGCGCGCACGATATGAACAAGTTGTGAAAGATTTGGGTATTTCCAATGCGGTTACATTTCTCGGCGCTGTTTCAGACACAGAATTACCGGCGCTGTATCGGCGAGTGCGCGCGCTCGTGTTGCCGTCAATTGATACCTCAGAAACATTTGGCATGGTGCTTCTCGAAGCAATGGCGTCGGGAACTCCTGTCATTGCAAGTCGACTTCCGGGTGTTGATGCACTCGTGACTCACGGCTCATGCGGCCTACTTGTTGAACCAGGAGACCAAAAGGAACTCGAGAGAGCTCTTGCGGATGTTTTTGAAAATCCAGATGTGTGGAGTGCGCGGGGAATTATCGCGCGCACAGCTGCAGAGCGCTACGGGGAGTGGAAAACTATTGCGGGGAATCTTGCAACTCTGCTATAATGCGTTCACTTTGAAATTATTATAATAGCTTTTTCGTATGGAAATGCAAGAACAGCAGAGCTCGTGGATGAATTCACTCCCACCGAAAGTACTTTTTATCGGTGGTTTGGTCGGCGGCATCATGACACTTTGCACAATCGGTTTTTTTATTCTTCTCGGCATGATGGTTAGTGGCAAGTCAATTGGATCGCTTGCAAAAGCACCAGTGGCAAATGTTGCAGCACCAACACCTGACGCCGCCGCACCAACACCTGCGGGAAAACCAGCGGCGGTTACAGCTGATGATCACATTTTGGGCAACAAGAACGCAAAAGTTACGCTTATTGAATATTCCGATTTTCAGTGCCCATTTTGCAGTCGTTTTGCGCCAGTTGCGCTTCAACTTGTTAATGATTCCCAAGGAAAAGTTGCGCTTGTTTACCGCAATTTTCCGCTTGAGTCAATTCATCCAATGGCATTTAAGTCGGCTGTTGCAGCCGAGTGTGTCGCATCACTGCGTGGGAACGATGTGTACTGGAAGTACCACACAGATTTATTTAACAATCAGGGCGCGCTCAGCGATCAGATGCTCACGAACACAGCGGTTAAGCTTGGCGTGAACAAAGCTCAGTTTGAGACATGTATCAACTCGAAGAAATTTGATGCAAAAATTAAAGCCACAGAAGCAGAAGGTGAATCAATCGGAGTTCAAGGAACGCCAGCAACGTTTGTTGTTGCGGCTGACGGATCATCGGAGCTTATTCCAGGCGCACTTCCGCTTGAACAGGCAAAAGTTTATGTTGATCGCGCACTTGCAAAATAATTATCCGCTTATCCACAGGGATAAGCTGTGGCCAGAGTTGTTTGCACAGTGCTCAGTGGCATGGTACGGTGAGCGTGCTCTGAAACACTTTGGCCTTGGCCACACACGAATCACCTGAGCATTCTCGGGGGTCGTAGGTCTGCGGTATACAAAGGAGGGGAGCCACTTGACGCGTACGAGGAGGGCGCCGCATCACCGAGATTGATGCGCATGGAATTTTTGGCTTGTTGGGGGACGGCTGGGGACTCCCTGGGGGTGGTTTTAAGTGAAGAGGGTATCTCGCACATGGTGTTATACAAACGTATGGAGGGGCATAAACCCCCTGGATTTTCCAGGGGGTTTATGTTATAATCGGACCGATTTATGAAGATTCTCATGGTAATTACAGAGGGAGACCTCGGTGGCGCGCAGCGCCATGTACTCGACGCGTCGCGTGAGCTTATTCGTCGTGGGCACGTTGTTACTATTGCTGTCGGTGGTACAGCGACTGAAATGGAAAAAGCTGCTGCAACCGAAAGCCCTGTAGTTTCTGTGCGGCGT
The DNA here is from genome assembly GCA_943355025.1 of Candidatus Magasanikiibacteriota bacterium. GTDB lineage: Bacteria > Patescibacteriota > Patescibacteriia > Magasanikbacterales > 2-02-FULL-50-9b > CALRDW01. The sequence goes on from CALRDW010000001.1 coordinate 80,409, forward strand.
GTTCCATATCTTGCTCGACCAATTCGCCTCATGCAGGATGTGCGCGTGATTATTGCGCTTTTCAAACTTGTAAAAGAATTGAAGCCAGATATTGTACATTGTCACAGCTCAAAAGCTGGAGCTGTTGGTTCGGTGGCGGGGAAACTTGCGGGCGCTCGTGTTGTGTATACGGCGCATGGTTTTGTATTTCGTGAGGAATTATCTCCCAAAATTAAATTTTTATATCGGTGGGTTGAAATAATCGCATCGTGGTTTCGCGACAAAGTTATTACTGTTTCACGGAGCGACGCTGAGGAGGCAATTCGTCGGCATATAGTCCCGGCTCGCAAAATCGTTACAATCCAAAATGGAATTGATGAGATGTTGGCGGCAACTTTTTATAGTCGTGCAAATGCACGCGCTACGCTATCCGAATGGTGTGGAAACGATGTGTCCGCAAATAAGCTCGTGGTTGCAATTGCGAATATGTATCCAGCAAAAAATGTGCCGCTGCTCATTCGTGCATTTGAGTTCGTGTATCGACGCTTGCCAGACGCGCGGCTCATTGTTATTGGAGACGGAAAGGAGCGTCCGCAGTGCGAAAAAATTATCGCTGACACGCCGGCGTTGCAGAAGACGGTTTTTCTTGTCGGTAAACGAACAGATGCCTATCGAATTTTACGTGGCGCTGATGTGCTATGTTTATCGTCGACAAAAGAAGGTTTGCCCTACGTAATTTTAGAAGCGAAACTTGCAGGAACACCTGTTGTTGCAACGCGGGTTGGGGGCGTGCCTGAAATGGGTGAAGCTCCTCAGTTGACTTTGGTTGTTCCGCATTCGGCAGAAATGTTATCTGAAGCGATTGTTGAAACGTGTCGAAATCCGCGTCCTCCTGCAGAAGGTCGACTAGAACATCAATTTACACTCGTCGGAATGGTGGATGCGATTGAAGACGTGTACGAACAGGTGATGAAAAGCTAATAGATTTCAAAGTGAATGTTTAGTGGTGCGGCTCCAGCGCTGAGAAGTTGTGCACGAACTTCCATAACCATCTCGGGATTGCCACAAATATACCAAGCAGCGTTTGGGTGTTTGGATAGGAGATCAGGAACATAAGCCGTTACACGGCCAACGCAGCCTGACCATTCTTCGGTGGGTTGAGTGAGGGTGATGAGAGAATTTGCAGGCAGTTTTTCTTGCCAAAATAAATCTGAGTTCGTTCGCACACCGAAAAGAATTGTCGCAGGTACGCTTGAATTGCTTTCAATAAAACTTATAATCGGTGCAATGCCTGTGCCGGTTGCAATATAAACGCGATCTGTATCAGCGGGATTTAAAATAAACCGGCCCATTGGTTTCGAAACATCAATTTTCGTGCCAGGCTCACTTTGAGCGAGATATCCGGAAATGTGTCCGTCAGGGTTGTGTTTCATGAGAAACGTAATTTCGTGCGCAGTTGGGGCACAGGCAAAAGAGAATGCACGCGCATATTTTTTTTCAGCTTCTAGCTGTTTGAGCATAACAAATTGACCCGCTTCAAAGGGGAATGCCGCACCTGGAGAATCAGAATCGACTACAAAAGAATAGCTGCGAACGTCAGGGGTTAAAATGTGGTGTGACAAAAGTTTGAGTTGCATGTCCACAATTTAACCACACTTGACAATTTTTGAAAACCTGCTACCTAGTTAATTGTTGCCAACAGACAGGCAATTGGAGGAAAACCTATGTTACTCGATATGGGAAGTCAAGTCGCAGCGCCATCAGTAACGCGTGTTATTGACGCACGAGCAGTGCATGCGCGCATTCTCTGGGATAACGGTTGGGGCCGTGGACGCTTCAAGAATTTTGAGGCGTATGTTTCGAGTATTCCTCGTATTCCAGTTATGCCGCGTGGTACCCGCTTCAACAAGCTGGTACTTGTTGACACGACGCTTGTCCTCACGGATGCGTGTCGTGTTCTCGGGATTGAGTATGGTGGGGACAACACTGTATTCACACACTATCCGAATCGGCCGCCCCCGGCTGAAGCTTACTGGATGTGGATGCAGGATGGTGAATCTACTCTCGGACTCTCAGGGTTTGACTGTGTTTCTGCCGCCCCCGCGAAAGAAATCTTTCTAACCGCGGCTGAAGGTGTATGTTGGTATGCAGGTAATACCGGAGTGCTTTTTGGTCGTTCTGTTGAATTGCCAGGATCACGGCTCGGAAGTTTTCCTGTCTACTCTGCATGCCTCATGGTGCATGAGGGACAACCAACGCTTGGTGTCACGGAATATTGTGTTGGAAGTCCAGATCGCGGCTCTGCATCGGCATGGGGCGGCTAGGATTGACTTTTTTCGTGTCGACCTGTAGCCTTAGTTTCACGACCGAGCTGTTTCGGCGTTTAATGAGGATGGTTGAGTGATGCTAAGTCTAAGAAATTCGCGAGTTCCTGCTGAATGGGAAGTACAAAGTGGCATCATGATGGTCTTGCCGCACAAGGACAGTGATTGGGAGCCTGTTCTTGCACGAGCACAGAGTTGTGTCGCAACCATCTGTGCAACACTCACGCGATTTGGTCAACACGTTCTGCTTGTTGTTCCACCGGATGAAACAACGACAGCATGTCGTATTCTGGAGAGGGCAGGCGTTGACCTCGGTCTCATACATATGTATGAGGTTGCGACAAACGATACATGGATTCGAGATTTCGGTCCGGTTACTGTTTGGTCTGGCGGGGGTTACAGACTGTTAGACTTCAAATTCACGGCGTGGGGCGGGAAATTTGCGTACGACAAAGATAATTTGGTGACTGGTATTCTGCATGCTGCAGGAGCATTTGCACCTGGTATTGAACGCGTTGTGGTCCCTCTCGTGCTCGAGGGCGGCGCCATCGAATCAGATGGCAACGGAGTTATTTTGACAACTGCCTCGTGTCAAAATAATCCGAATCGAAATTGGGGCCTTAGTAGACGAGAAATTGAATTCGCTATGGACCGCCTTGGCGCGTATCGAGTTGTATGGATTCTGAACGGCTATTTACGCGGTGATGACACGGACTTTCACATCGACGTTGCGGCGCGATTCGCGCCGGGGAACAAGATCGTTTATATCGGTTGTGATGATCCGAACGACGAACATTTCGAGCCACTCGCGCGCATGCGTGAGGAGCTTTCAGAAATTTCTTCGTACGGCGCTGATGCTGGTCGGTATAAACTGCTCCAATTGCCCTGGCCGCGTGCGAAATATGTTGGTGGCAAACGTCTCGCGCTTTCGTATGCGAATTACCTTATCTCCAATGCCGGTCGTGGCTGCAAGGTTGTGCTTGTTCCGCAGTACGAAGATCCTGCGGACGCTGTTGCACTTGCTGTTGTGAAAAAGGCGTATCCGGAATTTGTCGTAGTTGGTATTGATTGCCGTGTGCTCGTTGAACAGGGCGGTTCATTGCACTGTATGACGATGCAACTTCCAATGGGCGTTCTTAACGTGGGTAAAAAATCTCGGTAGACTCGCGCACCGCATAAACACGGATTCTGCGACAGCTGGGATTACGATGCGCTGCTTATTTCTGGCAACAGATTGGGCAGCGTTTTTTATTTTCTGAGCGCTTTATACCATACCTTGACAGTCTGAATTAGTCCTGGTAGTATTCACATACTCGAAAGGTATGCTTTATGGCAATGACACTGAATCGACAAACAGATTACGCGCTCCAATTTTTGTCAGCGCTCGCACGCCTGCAAACAGGTGAAAGTTTGGCGCTCTCGGTTTTTGCAAAAAAAGGACGCGTTTCATTTTTGTTCATGCAGCGAATCGTTGGAAAATTGCGCGCAGCTGGGCTTGTTGAAGCAGAACGTGGCCGAAGTGGTGGCTATAAACTAGTCAGGACTGCAGCCGAAATTACGGTACTCGACGTTGCACGCGCGCTTGAAGGCGACATGGCTGTGGTGCCGTGCTTAAAAGAGAATGATACGAGTTGTCCACACCAGGCGGTTTGCATGACCCGCACCAATTTTCATACCATCAACGCGTACATCCAGCAATATCTTAAAACAATCACACTGACAGAACTTATTGGTAAAAACGTATGATCAAGCTTCCTGAACTTCCACGACGCACTGTCTACCTCGACAATGCAGCAACAACAGCAACTGATCCCCGAGTTGTTGAGGCCATGCTTCCGTATTTTACGGAGAATTTTGGAAATCCAAGCGGATTGTATTCTGCCTCGCGCAGCGCGAGTGATGCGGTACAAAGTGCACGAGATTCAATTGCGAGCGTCCTGCACTGCCGCGCTGACGAGATTATATTTACTAGCGGTGGAACTGAAAGTGATAATCTTGCGTTGTTTGGGATTGCACGCAAGTATGGAAACAATCCAAAATGGGGAAAGCATATCATTACGTCTCAGATTGAGCACCACGCAGTACTTCTGCCGACTGAAGTTTTAAAAAAAGAAGGATTTGATATCACGGAAATTGGTGTTAACGAACACGGTGAGGTTTCTGCTCATGCAGTAATAGCAGCGATTCGCCCCGAAACCATTTTGGTTTCGATTATGTATGCGAATAATGAAATTGGGACAATTGAACCAATCGCTGAAATTGGAAAAGCAATCCGACAGTGGAAAAAAGAACACGATCGTAAGCCTCTCGATCCGCCGTTTCTCCACACAGATGCGTGTCAGGCTGCTGGCGTGCTGTCCATTGATGTTCAAGAGTTGTCGGTTGATTTGCTTACGCTTAATGGCAGTAAGCTGTACGGACCGAAAGGTGTTGGCGCATTGTTTGTGCGTCGGGGTATTCAGCTTCAGCCACAACTTGTTGGTGGTGGCCAAGAAAATCGTATTCGTTCAGGCACAGAAAATGTTCCTGCAATCATGGGCCTCGCGCGCGCCCTCGAACTTGCACAAACGGATCGTGAATCTGAAAATACGCGCCTCTCTGAGCTCAGAAATTATTTATGGGAACACGCACAGCGCCTCATTCCAAAGCTCGTGCTTAATGGGCATCCGACAAACCGTCTACCGAACAATCTCAATTTTACAATTCTCGACATTGAAGGTGAAGCTGCACTGCTGTATCTGGATGAATACGGTATTTCATGCTCAACCGGCTCGGCCTGCACATCGACATCACTCGATCCATCGCATGTAATTCTCGCGATGGGGAAACCATACGAGTTTGCACACGGGTCGCTTCGGTTTACGCTCGGACACTCGACAACAAAAGAGGATATCGATCACTTACTTCTTGTGTTGCCGCCTGTTGTTGAGCTTCTGCGGTCAATTTCACCAATTAATTTATCTGTGGATCAAAAGCAAGAAGACATTGCGCTTCGTGGCGCGTTTGTTGAAGACGGCGTTCCGCACTGGATGGCAAATAAATAAATAACTTTTATGTCAGACGACATTATCGCAGTAAAACCAGTAACAACCGGCGACATGCAAAAATCAGATGTAGTTAATGCGCACACAGGACAAAAGTGGGCGTATTCACAAATTGTAAAAGAACATTTTTTCAATCCAAAAAATTTGCTTCTTGAAGAGCCGGCCCCGGGGCAATTTGATGCGCGCGGAACAGTTGGCTCTCCCGCATGCGGGGACGTTATGGATATTTGGATTAAAGTTGACCCAGCAACAAATCGAATCGCGGATCTCAAGTGGAAAACGTTCGGTTGTGGAAGCGCAATCGCGGCAACATCGATGTTTTCTGTCATGATTACAGAAGATGGAGGGCGGACGCTTGACGAAGCGGTGACTGTTAAGCCACAAGACATCATGGAGCGCCTCGGAGGATTGCCAAATCGAAAAATTCATTGCTCAGTTCTCGCGGATAAAGCATTTCGCAAGGCAGTAAATAATTATTATCACGCGACCGGCCAGCATGACAAAGTAGAGGTCGAGGGTGCGCGGGTAGTTGACACAAGACTTAATATTACGGACAAGGATATCGAAGAAGCGGTGCTTGAGGGCGCAACGAATCTTGAGGAAGTGCAGAAAAAACTTAAGGTCGGTGTTGGCGATCCTGAAGCAATTCCAGATATCGAACAACTCATCCGCTTCTACAAAGAAAAATACTACGGAGTTTAAGTTGTGTGGTGAGATTGGTGTGTGTTAATTTTTTGTTGTATACTACCAGCAACAATTAATTTATAGTATGAAAAAAATCTCACAGCTCTTTACAATACTGTCGTGTATGGCCCTTTCGCTTTTCATGACAACATCGGCTTTTGCTCAGGACGCTGCTGCGAATGGATCTGACCTCGGCACTGAAACTATTAATCAGTCTGCTGGGCTTGGACATGCGTCATTTGGTGCACCAACCTTGGCGTCGACTGTTGGCAACATGGCCGCATTTATTTTTTCTTTACTTGCTGTGCTCGCAATTGTGTTTGCAATTGTGTTTGGTGTCGTATTTCTGGTTCGTCGGAGTAAATCTCAGATTGCAGCAGATGCGGCAGCAGCGCGCTCAAATCCCGCATACGTAAACCTGACAGATGAGCAGATGTACTATATTTTTGACTGGTCGTGGTCTGCGTTTTTTGGTTCGTTCGTGTGGCCGCTTGGTCAGAAGCTCTATTTGTGGGCGCTGTTTATTTTTTTGGGTGGAATTTTTCCAATCATTCCTCTTATTCTCATATATTTTCTTGGACGCGACGGTCGTCGTATGGCATGGGAAAAAGGCTGGCCTGGTTTTGAGCAGTTTCGTCATCGCCAAACCGTGATGGCCTGGGTTGTAGCAGCATGGGTTATTTTGGTACCTATTATTGTGATCAGTTTGCTCGCAACGATTGCGGCCGCTACGTTTGCATCGCTTGGTACGGGCGCGTGATATTGAACGTATGATCGACCAGGCGCTCTTTACATACATTAAAGAACAGCTGACGAACGGGTTCAGTGCCCATGAGATTCGTCATGCTGTCGTTGGTGCTGGATGGAACGCAGACATGGTTGATGAAATTTTAAAGGAACTTGCACCGGAGGCCGAAAGTAGGGCGTTTGGATCTGGGTATACATATGGGAGTCCGTGGGCTCCTCGTCACCCCAGCCTTGGCGCTGCATGCATTACAGTTTCAGTTGCGTTTGTTCTTATTGCAACAGAGGTTTTTGTTCAGAATTATAAGTTCGGGCATTTCGTAGCTCATCCAAATGGGGAGAGTCTTATCACAGCGTTCTCTGTTGTGGCCCTGTTCATGTCCGTTGCGATGGCATTAATTGGTATTCCCGTTGGGATCAGTTTTTTTCGACGTCGAACGCCAGAGCAGCTCAAAGCTGCGGTGCGTGCGGCGCGCGGAAACGACCTGTATAAAAATCTAACCGACGCACAAATTGAATACATACACGAATGGTCGTGGACAGCTTTTTTTGGAGCATTCGTCTGGCCGTGTGGGGAGCGATTATATTTATGGGGACTCGGGATGTTTCTGGGTCTCGTTATTCCGGTTATTCCACTCATACTTGCCTTTCGTCTTGGCCGCGATGGACGTCAACTTGCATGGAAAACTGGCTGGGACGAGTTTGCGGCCTATCGTAAACACCAAACCTTGATGTCGTGGATCGTTGCATTATTTGTTATCATTCCCCTCATGATTACCTTCGTTGCCTTGCCATTCACCTTTATTCTCGCTAAGATCGTGTAACTATGGAAGAAATCCCAAAGAAATCAAAAATTGCAAAAATTGTCGTAGACCGTGATGCGTGTATTGGTGCCGCCTCTTGCGTTGCTGTTGCGGGCCGGACGTTTTATATGGACGAAGAAAATAAAGCAGTTGTTGTCGAACCTTGGGGCGATGATGATGAAACAATATTACTCTCTGCACAATCATGCCCCGTTCTTGCAATTACATTATTTGACACGGAAGGAAATCAAATTTATCCCGAACTTTGATAGAACTTATACATTTGCATGAAGTTATATATTGTCGCAACACCGATCGGAAATCTTAAAGATTTAACTGAGCGAGCTCGAGAAATTTTGTCGTCGGTAAAATTGGTTTTCGCGGAAGATACACGTGTTGCGGCGAAACTTCTTGCGCACATCGGTGCGCATCCGCGTGTTATTGCACTTCATCACCACACAGTCGGAGGCGCGCTTGAAAAAGTTATTGCAGAACTCACATCTGTTGATGAGGCAGCACTTGTGACAGACGCGGGAACTCCCGGTATTTCGGATCCAGGAAATCATTTCATTGCGGAGTTGATTCGGCGTGCGAATAATTCTGAGGGGCATGTTGAACACACAGAAATTATTCCAATTCCCGGTCCTTCAAGTGTTACTGCAGCACTTTCGATTTGTGGATATCCAACGGATCGTTTTCGTGTGCTTGGATTTCCGCCGCACAAAAATAAACGGAATAAATATTTCGATGAAGTTGCTGCAACAGAAGAAGTCACAGTTATTTTAGAATCCGTGCATCGAATTAAAAAAACATTAGCCGATATCGTGCGCGTCGCGCCGACACGACATGCAATGGTTGCACGAGAAATGACAAAATTATTTGAGACAATTTATCGCGGAACTGCGAGTGAAATTTCGGCGCAGATATTAGATGCAGAAACAAAAGGTGAGTTTGTAATTGTTCTTTCTCAAAAAATATGAAACCACATTCAGGCAAAGACCACCATGGCGGCGCACATGCGGGAAAATCGCACGGCGCGCATGGCGGACACGGAAAAAATTTTGGAAGCGCCCCGGCGCCGGTCTCAGGTATCGCACTTGCGGCTGTTGGAATAGGCGCGGCAATTCTTCTCTTCATGTTTTCACAAGGACTTCTCGGTATTTGAAACACGCGTTGATTTTTGTGGCGTGTTTTGCTAAGCTTGCTCTACTATGCCAAAGAAATCTGATCACTACTACCTGACAACGCCAATCTATTATGTAAATGCTGCGCCGCATATCGGCCACGCATATACGTCGATTGCGGCTGACGTCATGGCGCGGTTTCAACGCTTGCTGGGTAAGCAAGTCAATTTCTTAACCGGCACTGACGAGCACGGCCAAAAAATTCAGCGCGCAGCTGAAGCGGCTGGAAAAAATTCACAGGAATTTGTTGATGAAATTTCCGTAACTTTTCGTAAGCTCGGTGATGTTCTTAATTTGAGCACGACGGATTTTATTCGAACAACAGAAGAGCGACATACGCGGGGAGCGGCGAAATTTTGGGAAGCTGCTGCGGGGCGTGGGGATATTTACAAAAAAAAATACGAAGGACTTTATTGCGTGTCATGCGAACAATTTTACGTTGAAAAAGACCTGCCTGAAGGTTTGTGTCCGATTCATAAAAAAGCGCCCGAACTTTTTCAGGAAGAAAATTATTTTTTTCGATTGTCCGCATACACTGAAAAAATTGCAGAATATTTTGATGCGCATCATGATTTTGTTTTTCCTCACAATCGGTGGAAAGAAATGCGCCAAATTTTAGTTGAGGGACTGGAAGATGTTTCAATATCGCGCAGCCGAGAAAAATTATCATGGGGAATTCCCGTGCCAGGAGATCCAATGCAAGTCATGTATGTTTGGTTTGATGCGCTGACAAATTATGTCACTGCTGTTGGCTATGGAACGAATGAGAAATTTTTTGATGATTGGTGGCCAGCAGACGTGCACCTCATGGCAAAAGAAATCAATCGATTTCATTCGCTCTTGTGGCCAGCGATGCTCATGTCCGCAGGAGTTTCGCTTCCGGGGAAAATTGTTGTGCACGGATGGCTGACAGTAGACGGAGAAAAAATGTCGAAGTCGTTGGGCAACATGGTTGATCCGTTTGAAATTGTCAGTCGTTATGGAACGGACACATTTCGCTTCTTCTTGTTTCGTGAAATGTCGTTTGGCAGCGATGGAGATTTTTCTATTGCCAAACTCGAACAGCGTTATACGAGTGATTTGCAACACGATCTCGGAAATTTGCTCATGCGCTCTATTGCAATGGCAATTAAATTTTGTGATGGCAAAATTCCACAACAAACTGTTGGCGATAATACTGAAGTTTGGGCTCGATACCATGCACACATGGAGAAGTGGGAATTTCAACAGGCCCTTGAGGGAGTTTGGGAATATGTCCGTGCACTTAACCAGCTGATTGATCGAGAAAAACCATGGACGCTATATAAGGAAGGAAAATTTGAGGAAGTTAACGCAACGCTATACATACTTCTCGAGGGATTGCGACAGACAGCCATTGCAATTTCTCCATTCATGCCGGACGCGAGCGTTTCGATGCTGACTGCGCTTGGGTTTGAATATTTCGATCCGAAATTTGATTCTTTGACCGAGTGGGGGCTTTTGAAGTCCGGGGGCGTGCTTGCCGAACCACATCCGTTGTTTCCACCGCTCATATAATCTTTTTCTATGACCCTACTTGACCTCATCTTGATTGCACTTCTCGCAAGTTTTGTATTTTCCGGATTTCGTCTCGGGTTTATCCATGCTCTTGGTTCATTAATCGGTGTTGCTCTTGGCGCATACATCGCAACACACTACACGACACAAATCGCTTTGTGGGTTGCGAGCCATAGTGGCGTTGATATTCGTGCGTTTGGGAAATGGGTAACATTTTTTCTTATATTTTTTATTGTTGGAAGATTGGTGGGTATTATTTTTTGGTTTGTTGAACGTTCTGTGGGTTTGCTCGTGCATCTGCCATTTTTACATTCGATTAACGCAACGCTCGGCGGCATCGTTTCTTTTTTTGAAGGCGCGCTCATAATCGGTTTAACAATTTCTTACGCAAAATATCTTCCCGTGCCGCAGGTAAGTGCTTTATTTGCCGCATCAAAACTTGCCCCGTGGTTTATTAAGATGGCAAATATTTTGTTGCCACTTGTTCCTGAAGCACTGCGCAAAGTCATGACCGGAACATTGTAATATATGGAACCTCGAATTATCGATACACATTGCCATGTTCATTTTGCGGCATACGACGCAGATTCGCGAGCGGTAATCGAAGAAGCGCTAGCAGCAGGGATTCACATGATTGTTGTAGGAACACAGGCGACGACGAGTAAGAATGCGGTTGTGTGCGCGGAACAATTTGGTGGTGTATACGCCGCAGTTGGTTTGCATCCAAATCATTTACATACAATGCCGATTGACGAAGATGAACTTCCGACGTTTCTCACACGAGCGGAAGAATTTGAAATGGAATATTATCGAGAGCTTGCGAAGCATCCGAAAGTTGTTGGGATTGGCGAAACCGGTTTTGATGCGTATCGATTGCCGGATGGAGTTTCGTTTGATGAGGTGATGCAAAAACAAGAAAAAGCATTTCGACAACATTTGGATTTATGCACCGAGCTCGGTAAACCTGTAATCGTGCATTGTCGCGATGCGCATAGCCACGTTATTCGAATTTTTAAAGAGTATCTTGCTGCGGCAAAGCTGGACGCGCGCGGCGTGCTGCATTGTTTTACGGGAACTGTCGAGGAGGCACAAGAATATGTTGCGATGGGTTTTTATATTTCGCTGTCTGGAATAGTAACGTTTCCGGCGCGCAAAGGACAAACTGAAAATCCGCTCAGCAGTGTTGCCCGATCTGTCCCGCGCGACAAGCTTGTTATTGAAACAGATTCGCCGTACCTCACACCGATGCCGCACCGCGGAAAACGAAACGCGCCGTCCTATGTTATTCACACAGCGAAGCACGTCGCACAGCTCTGGGGAACAACGCTTGAGGAGGTTGAACGGCAGACAACCGTAAATGCACGAAGATTATTTCGCATCTAGCGCCGCTATTTTTTTCCGTGTCTTGACCCAAATGCAGAAAACCAGTATCATAGACACGTATTGAGCACCAACATGCCATTCACAGAGAATGATCGCCGCTCGTATCTGCTTGGACTCCGGATCATGGGTGATTTCGGAGCGTCCATTGCGGTACCTGTTATAATCTTTGTTCTCATCGGAAAATGGTTGCAAACAAAATATGGTGGTGCGCCATTTGGTGTTGTCATCGGATTTGTACTTTCAGCAGCGCTCAGTGCGCGCATCATTCGACGTAAAACAAAATGGTACGCCGCAGAATACAAAGCTCTTGAATCAGCAAAGAAAAAATAAGTATGTCCGTCCCTCTTGCCGCAGAATCAATCGCACATATCGGTTTTTTGACAATCACAAATTCCATGGTGGATGCGTGGATTGTTTCGATTGTAATTGTTCTTGGTGTTGTGGTTTTGAGGTTTCAGCTTCGAGAAGTTCCGCGGGGAATTCAAAATGCACTGGAGGCATTTCTCGAACTTGTACTTAAAACAGCGGATAGTGTTACGCATGATCGCGCGCGAAGCCGACGATTTTTACCAATCGTCGCAACGCTGTTTCTTTTTATTCTTCTCAACAACTGGATCGGTCAGCTTCCGGGCACTGGTTCAATTGGTGTTTGGAAAGAAGTACATGGCACAGTTGAACTAGTTCCACTGTTTCGTCCCGCGACATCTGATCTGAACTTAACACTTGCTCTTGGCGGATTTGCAATTTTGCTCACGCATCTGATGGGAATCGGCACGCTTGGTTTTTTTCGTCACGCGGGAAAGTTTATTCAAATCAAGTCAGTGTTAAAGTCGCTCAGAAAAAATCCTATCAACATCATGACCGCGCTCATCGAGTTTGGAGCAGGACTTATCGAGGCCATGGGGGAATTTGCGCGTGCGTTGTCGCTCTCACTGCGTTTGTTCGGAAATATTTTTGCTGGCGAAGTTTTGATCACGGTTATGTTGTCGCTTGCGGCATATATTGTGCCGCTGCCGTTTCAAGCTCTTGAAATTTTGGTGGGTCTCATTCAAGCGCTTGTATTTTCGATGTTGACTCTGGTCTTTTTGACGCTTGCAACTGAACCGCCCCATGGCGAGCATGCGGCAGACGAGCAACATGCATAAATAATTGGATGTTTGAACTGCGATCCGCGCATTTAGTCGATGTAGCGGGCCGCTGACAGTCATTCATGTAAACATTTCACTATGGTGTTGGACGTCGAATCAACAAGAATTCTGGCCAAAGGACTCACTATGGCTTTTGGTGGTATGCTTCCTGCATGGGCAGTAGGTAACATCGTTGGAAAAGCTATGGAAGCGATCGGACGCAACCCAGAAGCAAGCGACAAAGTATTTGTTCCGATGCTTCTCGGTGCAGCATTCGCAGAAGCTATCGCTATTTATTCGCTCGTGGTCGTGTTCGTACTCTAATCAATGAAACTTCGTGGGTAGCTCGGCGCATATGCCAGCGCCCACGGAGGTCAGTGGTTCCTTTTCTATGGAGACAACTCAAACACAAACTCAAACAGAAGCAGTAGAACATCCGGGCGCAATTGATACATTCGGACTTAAAACCGATGTCTTTATTGCTCAGCTGGTCAACTTTCTTATTATTTTATTCGTGCTCTGGCGATGGGCGTATAAGCCGCTCCTCAAATTAATGGAAGCGAGACAGGAGAGAATTGAGAAAGGGTTACACGATGCGGAAACCGTGTCGCTTCGTCTCGCGGATATTGAGAAAGATCATCAGGCTGCACTTTCCGAAGCGCGAAAACAGTCCGCGGAATTTATGAAGGAAGCGCATGCCGAAGTTGAAAAAAAACGCGATGAGATTTTAAATAAATCTCGTGAAGAAGTTGGCAAACTTATTACAGAAGCACGAAAAAAGATTGCAGAGGAACGAAGTCTTGCTGAAGCAGAATTGAAACGGGAGATTTCAGCGCTCGTTGTTGCAACAGCAGAAATGGTTCTCAAAGAAAAATTAGATCCAACAAAGGATGCTCAATTAATGGACGTTGCGGTAAAAAAAGCGCCGCAGCACAAGAAATAAAACACTGATAACTATCGCGCCTCTGAGCGTGCACCCGAATTATGAAACGGTTGACTGTGCGGGAATGGGTTACGTTCCTGAAGGAGATAACAGCTGAAGCTACAGAACGTGATGTTCCAAAATGGTTGGGCGAGTTTATGCGTGTTGTACGAGTTCGTCGCGCACTCAAGCTTCTGCCGCGGATAATTGCAGCATATAAAGAGGCGGCCGACACAGAATCAGGGACAGTCCGTATAGAAACATGGGCGGCGCGTGCACTTCCAAATCAAATCACAGAAGCATTACAAAAATTGGGCACAGATGTCGTTATTGATCACACCATCAATCCGCTCCTTATCGGAGGGTTGAAACTAAAAGTGGGTGATGTGATTATTGATGGCACGATTGCCACTCGTTTGAAAAAATTGTATGAAGCATAATAACATGAAAGATTTTGTCGTAGATACGCTCGTGAATCAGATTCGCGGGTTGTCTGATGATCCAGAAGTTGCAGAAGTTGGAACCGTGCTTGAAGTTGGGGACGGCATTGCTAAAGTATCGGGACTGACCAAGGCGCAATCCTCTGAAATGCTTGAGTTTCCTTCGTCAGCAAAAGGCGGCGAGCCAACTCTCGGCGTTATTCTTAATCTCGAAGAGGACATGGTTGGTGTTATTATTTTGGGTGACTATCGACATTTGAAGGAGGGCGACACAGTTAAGCGTACGGGACGCATTCTTTCGATTCCTGTTGGCGAACATTTTATTGGTCGCGTAATCGATCCTCTTGGACGACCGCTCGACGGCAAAGGCGAAATTAAATCAAAAGAATTTTATCCAATCGAGCGCGTGGCGCCGGGCGTTCTTGAGCGTCAGCCAGTTGAACAGCCAGTACAAACAGGTATTAAAGCAATTGACGCGATGATTCCAATTGGTCGTGGACAACGCGAGCTTATTATTGGTGATCGCCAAACTGGTAAAACCGCGATTGCCATCGACACAATTATCAATCAAAAAGGGCAGAACATGGTTTCGATTTACGTTGCGATTGGTCAAAAAGAATCCAAGGTTGCGCGTTTGGTTGCAAAATTGGAGGAAGCGGGCGTTATGGACAACACCATTGTTGTTGTCTCCGGCGCGTCAGATCCAGCGTCGCTCACATATATTGCACCGTTTGCGGGATGTGCGCTCGGCGAATATTTCATGAATAATAAAAAGCACGCGCTTGTTGTTTATGATGATCTGTCCAAACACGCGTGGGCGTATCGAGAAATTTCCCTGTTGCTTCGTCGGCCACCAGGTCGCGAGGCATATCCAGGCGATATCTTTTATCTGCACTCACGACTGCTCGAACGCGCCGCAAAACTCTCGGATAAAAATGGAGGAGGCTCTTTGACCGCGCTTCCAATTATTGAAACTCAGGCGGGTGATGTTTCGGCATACATTCCGACAAACGTAATTTCGATTACGGACGGTCAGATTTTTCTTGAGTCTGATTTGTTCTACAAGGGTGTGCGTCCTGCTCTTAACGTTGGTATTTCGGTTTCGCGTGTTGGTGGCGCCGCGCAGATCAAAGCAATGAAAAAAGTGTCTGGTAAACTTCGTCTTGACCTCGCACAATTTCGAGAACTGGAAGGTTTTTCGCAATTCGCGTCTGATCTCGATGAGACAACGCGCAAACAAATTGAGCGTGGACGACGAATCGTTGAAGTTTTGAAGCAGCCGCAGTACTCGCCACTTTCGGTTGAACACCAAATCTGTGTGATTTATGCAGTGATCAATGGATACTTCGATTCAACACCAGTGGATCAGGTGAACAGCGCGGAAACAGCACTGCATACATATCTCGATACAGACTGCAGCGATGTGATCGATGCGCTTACACGCGAAAAAGCACTGAGCGAATCGTCGGAGACACGTCTTAAAGAATCACTGGTCATCTTCTTCGCTTCGCGCGCAAAATAATATGGCAATCTCAGGCCGCGTGATTCGCGGACGCATCAAATCAGTGAAGAATACGAAAAAAATCACTAAAGCCATGGAACTTGTTTCCGCGGCTAAAATGCGTCGTGCAGTCGCGGCCGCGCTTCAGTCGCGCACATACGCGCGCTATGCGTGGGAGCTTCTTACTCGTCTTGAAGCAACGGGGCGCGCGCTTGAAAAGTCAGAACATCCGCTTCTTGCAGTGCGGCCTGTTAAAAAAATTCTTGTTGTTGCAATCACGTCAAACCGCGGTCTTGCTGGTGCGTTTAATTCGAATGTAATCAAGTTGGTAGCACAGCAAATTCGTCATCCCGAACAGATTGCGCGCAACAGAGTTGGCAAGCGGTGGATTGAACCGGCGAACGACCATCCTGAGATGGAGTTTGTTATTGTTGGCAAGCGCGGCGAAACAGCACTCCGCCGGATCACGGATAAAATTGTGGCGAGTTTTGTTGATGTGCCGGATGTTCCTAAATTAAGTGACGTGACAGCACTTATCACGCTCGCAATTGGTGGGTATGAGCGCGGCGAGTATGATAAAGTTGTGCTTGCGTATACAGATTTTGTGTCGGCGCTTGTGCAAAAACCAAAGGTACGTCAACTTCTACCAATATCAACGGTTGATATTGAGAAGACGTTATTTCCCGAAGGCGTTGTTGCCGATCCTGTCGGACATGAAGAGTGGAGCGAGGTATTTGTTGAATTTGAGCCATCAATTACGGAAATTATTGGGGCTGCTGTGACGCGGCTGATTGAATCACAAGTGTATCAAGCGGTTCTTGAATCGTCTGCATCCGAGCATTCTGCACGCATGATGTCCATGCGTCAGGCAACGGATGCAGCGACGGACATGATCGATACACTGACACTTGTGTTTAATCAGGCGCGCCAGGCAAGTATTACGAAAGAAATTTCGGAAATTAGTGCTGGTAAAGCTGCGCTCGAGTAGGTGGAAGTAAATAAAAACCCCACACACCTTTCGGTAGGGTGGGGTCTGGAAATGCGAGGTGCGTTTCCGGGAAGCAGTGGTTCTTCGGCTGAAGCGATTACCGCGTCGGCAGGTACACGCGATTAAACGAAGTAATTCCGTCGTTTGGCCACGTGTAGATCTGACCGGGCATGGCACCGAGTGGCGTGTAGTTAATCGTTTGGGTGTATGGTCCCCAGCGACGAGTTACACTCGTGACAGCGCCATTATGATTCATATCAACCACGACAGCGCCCATCGGGAGCACGCCGCGAGTTGATCCGAACCGAGAGTACGCGCCATACGGAACCTGGTATGAACCATACGAACCGCCTGAGTAATTCCAGTTGTTGGCCATGCCAAAGGGCACGCGATACATCTGGCCGCCGCAGTTCATGTCCGTCGTGATGGGTTTGCCCACCGCGTCGAATCCGACTGTGATCCGCTTACACACAACATTCGTATTCGTGCCGCCAGGGCCCGAACGCGTTTCCTGTGCATACTCGACGTTGCCGTCTTCGTCCCGCTCGACGTACGAGTCGCGCCGATTGGCCTCGGTCACGGTCGTTGACCGACTGACCGGAGTTTGGATGGTTGATTCCGAGTAAGCGATTCGGCCCGCATCGTCGCGAACGACGTACGAGTCATAGCAACCAGCTGTTGAGGCCGCGAGAGCGCAGAGAATAACGAGTTGTGAGAAAATGCTCATGATGAGCTCCTTGTAGATGCGCTGGCCCGTTGGCCACGCGCGGTATGAAGAGCAAAGGGCTTTACCCCGGGATTGAGCTGAACTCAGCCAAAAGCCGGGAAAAAAGCTTGAACTTAGACTAAGGATAGCATAAAATCTAGAAATTGTCAACCCCGCCATGATAAAAAAGCCTATGAATAAGGGAAAAATCACTCAAATTATCGGTCCAGTCGTAGATTGCCGCTTTGACGAGCAGCTACCATCTATTTTTAACGCTCTCCGTGTGAAACGCGCGGATGGAAGCGAACTTGTTCTTGAGGCGCAACAGCATTTGGGCAACGGTGTTGTTCGTGCGGTTGCGATGTCTTCAACTGACGGACTTGTACGTGGTGCTGAGGTTGAAGATACTGGTGCAGCTATTAGTGTGCCGGTTGGCGAGGGAACCCTTGGCCGCATGTTCGACGTTGTTGGAAATCCAATTGACAACAAGGGTCCTGTCAAAACAAAAGAGAAGTATCCCATTCATCGGCCAGCTCCCTCGTTTGCAGACCAATCGTCGGAAACAGAAATTTTTGAAACAGGTATTAAAGTTATTGATCTCATCGCGCCAATTGTTAAAGGTGGTAAGGTGGGTCTTTTTGGTGGCGCAGGTGTTGGTAAAACAGTTATTGTTAAAGAGCTTATCCGTAATATTGCGGCAGAACACGCGGGCCTTTCGTGTTTTGCGGGCGTGGGCGAGCGCACGCGTGAGGGAAATGATCTGTATCTTGAAATGCAAGAAGCGGGCGTGCTTGACAAAACACTTCTTGTGTTCGGCCAAATGAATGAACCACCTGGTGCGCGCGCCCGTGTTGCACTCACAGCGCTTACCATGGCTGAATATTATCGTGATACAGAAGGACGCGACATGCTTTTGTTTATCGACAACATTTTTCGGTTCACACAAGCAGGTTCGGAACTTTCAGCGCTGCTTGGTCGTATTCCGTCGGCTGTGGGGTATCAACCGACGTTGGCAACAGAAATGGGTGCGCTTCAGGAACGCATCACCTCGACGAAGAAGGGTTCGATTACGTCGATTCAGGCTGTATATGTTCCTGCAGACGACGTAACAGATCCAGCACCAGCAACAACATTTCAACACCTTGATTCAACAATCGTGCTTTCTCGAGCACTTACAGAAATTGGTATTTATCCAGCTGTTGATCCACTTGATTCAACGTCAACAATTTTGGATCCGAACATTGTTGGCCAGGAACATTACGATGTTGCGCGTGGCGTACAAAAAGTTTTACAGCGCTACAAAGATCTTCAGGACATCATCGCGATTCTTGGCATGGAAGAACTTTCGGAAGACGATCGCAAGGCGGTTGCGCGCGCGAGAAAAATTCAGCGATTCTTGTCGCAGCCATTTTTTGTGGCGGAAGTGTTTACGGGAAACCCTGGAACATACGTGTCGCTTGCAGAAACAATTCGTGGATTTAAGGAAATTTTGGATGGGAAACACGATGACAAACCAGAGCAGGCGTTCTATATGAAGGGCGGCATTGATGAAGTTCTCGCATAATTTTCAGGGCTATGATTCGTTTTTCGCTCATCACACCAGAGAAAACAGCGTACACCGGCGAATGCGATTCGGTAAGTTTGCCGACCACAACGGGTCAAATTCAGGTTCTTGAAAAACATGAGCCGCTTGTGTCAATTTTGGCGCCTGGCGAACTTAAAATTGTAAAAGGTGACGAGATAACATATTTAGCGGTTTCGAGCGGGTTTATCGAGGTGCGGCCTGGTGGCGAGGTTGTTGTGCTCGCAAATACGGCAGAAGTTGCAACCGATATCGATATCGAGCGAGCAGAGCAGGCGAGGGTTAGGGCGCGTGAGCTTGTTGCGGGCAAGGTAACATCGGCTGCTGAATATGCAGCAATTGCCGGGGCCATGGAAAAAGAGTGGGCACGACTTAAAGTTGGGCGAAAGCATTTTTCGAAGCGCGGGCCACTTGGGTCCATGGGCGTCAGACCCGATACAAAATAATCGGGTTCAATCGCGGAGGTTAGAAGAAATCGGCCCCCAAGGGGTTGATTTTTATTTCAAAGCGTGATAGTCTATTTTTTGTTCACGCCGGATGCAAACTCGCATCATTGGAGGCACCATGTATCTAACGCCCGACGACATCTTGAAAAAACTAAAGGATAACGCGCCACTTTCGCTTATCGTTCGGACAGCCGGTGAAATGCGCCTGAACAGCATCGTCGAGGAGCGCGGTGGGCTTGCGTGGAGCGGTTGGTCCATCCGTAAGGACGGTAAGAGCACAACGTCGTCGCTTACGCTTGGCAGCTACCGTAACCACAGGATTCACGGGTACGACGTTGTTGTGCGTTACATGCTTCAGCGTGGCAATGCCTTGCCATATTTTGCGGCAGATATTGTCTGGAGTGCGGTCAAAAAAGAGTGGAGCCTGCGGACTGAAGGTTCGCGCAAGCTCAAGGGTCAGATGATTCTTGCGCGTCAACTGACGCCGTTTGAAGGACGGGGTTTGAGCGATTTTGCGGCGCGTGAGCAGCTCGTTACTGTGATGAGCTGGTTCCGCGACCGGAATCCACGGTAACTGTTCGATGGTCTGATGGGTCACGTGTCGCCGCACTGGTGTTTGTTTCAAACATTGGTCGCGGCGATTTTTTTAACAGAACTCCAAAGCTTCCAAATACCACAACACACCGGTTCAACCTATACTCAAAAGTAAAAACTATTACTTCTCAGGGAGAGATAAACAGGAACTCCCGTCGAAGTAATATTTAATTCTTTGAGTATACGTTCATTCAAGTGTTATACTACTCTCATGCTTCCTAATCCTTTTCAAAAATCATTACCAGAGTTTAAAGACACAGATCCTCTTAAGAACAGAGAGATTGTTCGGAGTCTTCTTGGAGAGCACGGTGTTCATCGCTATCGAAAGATTTTGAGTGGCAACACAGATTCGTCTAATAAAAGAGAGAAAAATGTTTCTCAGGAAGACCTCAAAGCTCTTGCTGCAGACGCGCGTTCTAAAATAGACACGCTCTCGCGAGATTCCTTCAAACTAATTTTCGAAAAACTCATCGAGAAAGGATATAAGTCTCAAATAAAATCTTTGCAAGAAATAAACTTTCTCGAAACCAAAGATGGAAAAATTGGACACGTAGATATTCTTGGAGTATTCAGAGAACTGCCTACAGAGGAAGCGATTAAAAATCATTTTTTATCTCTGCCAAACATCAGACAAAAAATTGCACAAGGATTCACGAGATTGCTCATTGTTCCATTTGGGTCATCGATTGAAAACTTATTATGCAAAACAGGGGAATTGATACTTAAACACAGTGCTGTGAAGAAACTTCTAAGTGAAGATGGCACAGTGCTTTCGGTAGATATGGAAGAGCCAGCATATATGTTTGATGATTACCACGAAAGAGAAGACTCGTCTGAAATTGTCTATTATCCCACGAGCTTTGATCTGAATAACGAGGGGGGAAAAACAAAAGCAGAATTACTTTCGAAAGTGTCAAAATATTCTCCGTTTCCCGGCTACCACGTTTTACTCATTTCTGAAGACACACAGTTGTCTCGGCTTCACGAAGGGGAGGAACAAGCTGGTAGAAGTCAATTAGAATCTAACATGTCATCAATTGAGTATCTTGGGCTCTTGAACTCCGATCCAGCATATGCTGGGGAATTTGGTTTAACCCCTGAAGATTGGTTGACTCTATTTTCGACTAAACTTAATCAAACCAACCGCGTGATCGGGGATTACGAGTCGGATCAAGATTGCATGAGTTTTTTAATTGGTAGCACCTTCTTAGCTGGCAACGGTGTCCCTCTAGTGGTTTGGGACAGGACCCGAGGACGCGTTAATTTGACCACCCATAGTCCGTCATGTGCGGATTTAGAAATTTCAGCACATGTTGCAATTGGATAATTATTGTTGACGAAGAATGCCCTGCGCTGCTACGATAAACGCATGAAAATTTTAGATGGACTCACGGAGGAACAACAAAATGCAGTTACGCATGCACAGGGGCCGCTGATTATTATTGCGGGTGCGGGAACGGGGAAAACTAAAGTTATTACAACGCGCATTGCGTGGCTTATTGAGCAGAAGCTTGCGAAGCCGAGCGAAATTGTTGCACTTACATTTACTGAAAAGGCGGCGAATGAAATGTCGGATCGATTGGAGACGCTCGTTGGCCATCATGCAATTGAAATTTCAACAACAACGTTTCATGGATTTTGTCAGCAGATAATCGGGCGATACGGTTTAGAAATTGGGATTACACCAGGCGCGCCACTCTTAAATGAAATTCAATTGTGGTTACTCCTCACGCGCGAATTTGATCGGCTTAATTTAAAACATTACAAACCGCATGGAAATCCAACAAAATTTTTGCGCAGCATTATTAAACACATTGCGCGTGCGAAGGATGAAAATATTACCGTAGAACAGTACGCGGCATACGCAGAAAAAATTCGGCTTGACGCCGGAGAAATTGATGGGCCGGAGAGCGAGGAGGTTCGGCGCGTTTCGGAACTCGCAGAGTGCTATCGCGTATATCAGGAATTATTACTCGAGCGCGGTGTAATGGATTTCGGTGATTTATTATTATACGCAAATCAAATTCTTGTTCAGCGTCCATCAGTGCGCGCGAAAATGCAGCAGCGAATTAAATATGTTGTTGTCGATGAATTTCAGGATACGAACATGGCGCAGTATGATTTAGTTCGAGCGCTGCTTGGGCCTGAACAAAATATTACAGTTGTTGGCGATGACGATCAGGCGATTTATAAATTTCGTGGCGCGAGTGTTGATAATATTTTGCAATTCCGTGCACATTTTCCAACACGCGCAGAAGTATTTCTTACAAAAAATTATCGATCGAAACAAGAAATTCTCGACGCGTCATATGCGCTTATTCAGAGAAACAATCCCTATCGCCTTGAGTCAGATGAACTGGGCGTTTCGAGTGGCGCAAAAAAATTAACAGCCGCGCGCGGCGATGGGGCCGTTGTTACGGCGCGATCATTTGCAACTGGTATCAAAGAGGCAAAGTGGATTGCGACGGACATCGAGCGTGCGATTATAGGTGGCGCCGCGCCACGCGCTATTGCTGTTTTGACGCGAGGAGCATCACACATTGAAGAGGTGGCGGGCGAGCTGCGCCGGCGCGGTATTCCGTATGTGATTGCGCAAACCGAAGGCTTACTTAAAACAAGCGCGGCACTTGATCTCATGTCGCTGCTACGTGCGGCACTTGAGCGGTATAATACGAATGCGTGGTATCACGTAAGCATTTCGCGCATTTCGCATATTTCACCGCACGACCTTGTCGAGTGCATCGCGTATGCGCGTAGAAAAAACATTTCTCTTGCGCGTGTACTTCATGGCGAATATCCATCCGAACTTTCTGATGATGGAAACGCTGCGATAAAAGATTTGATAGCGCGTCTTAAACTTACGCCTGAAATTTTGCATACAAACAAAGCAAGCACAATTTTATATAGTGTGCTTGAAGCAACAGATTATTTTAGGGCGCTTGTGCGTTCAATTGAGTCTGGCGACACTGCTGCGATGCAAGACATGACGCTTGTTAATAGTTTTTTGGAATTTATTGCGGAGTGGGAGGCTCAGCATCCGCGTGCAACGCCGTATGATTTTCTTGCGGACTGCGATCGGCTGCTTGAGTTTGGAGAGGAGGCGGGGCAGGCAGGTGCGCTGATTGATGTTGATGCTGTGCAGATGCTCACAATTCATTCAGCAAAGGGTTTGGAATTTTCTCGCGTGTATGTTGTCTCGGCTGTTGAGCAACGATTACCAAGCACTGAACGGCGCGAGGGAATCGAACTTCCCGACGCACTCGTTCGTGAACATTCAATTCCCGACGATCACCACACACAAGAAGAACGACGTCTTGCGTACGTTGCGTTTACACGCGCACAAGATGTGTTAACGATTTCATACGCTGAAAAATATGGCGGCAGTGAAACAGCACGCCGACGCAAACCATCGAGATTTATTTCTGAGGCAGGCATCGAAATTATTCCAGCGACTGAAGAATTGACTGAAGAGGTTTCTGAAACACCGCCGAATCTTGCTATGGGAGTTACTTTTTTTGAGGGTGCGATAGCTCCAAGAGAAAAGGCGCCCCTTAGTTTTTCTCAATTACAAATGTTTGAAAAATGTCCCTATCAATATTGGTTTGCGCACGTACTTCGTCTGCCGAGACAGGCGAAGTGGTCAATGAGTTTTGGGAAATCGATTCATTCAGCGCTTCAAAAGTGGTATGAGCTTCTCAAAGAAGAGGATGGTGCAGAGCAGGTAGCGCTTTTTGAGACCAACGCATCACATGTTGTAAAAAAAGTTCCGGAGGTCGCAAAACTTTTGGAGCTTTTAACACACGCATGGATTAACGAAGGATATCCATCGGAAAAATTTCACGATGAAAAATTTGCCGACGCAGAAAAAATGCTCCGTCTTTATTATCGTCAGAATGAACACTCGTGGAACATTCCGGCGCACATTGAAAAAAAGTTTCGTGTTATCATCGGCGGAGAAACACTCGAAGGGTCGATTGATCGCATTGATATAAACTCCGATGGATCCATAGAAATTATCGATTACAAAACGAGCGCTCCGAAAACGTCAGACGACCTGAAGTTTCAAGATAAGGAACAGCTTTTAATTTATCAGATTGCGGCTGAGCGCGACTTGGAATTTCGGCCAACGCTACTTTCATACTATTATGTGCAAGATGGCACACGCGCGACATTTTCTGCAAAAGCAAAAGATCTCGAAAAGATAGAAACATTTGTTGCTGAAACAGGCGCGCGGATTCGTGAGGGAAAATTCGAGGCAAAACCTTCGTCGTTTACGTGTGCACAATGCGATTTTAAAGATATTTGCGAGTATCGGGATCTTTAGTATTTTTGCGCTTGCCAAGCAAAGGGTTTTCTGGGAGAATACGGTCATGGACGATCTGAAAGACATTCTTAAAGGCCGTGTGCAACACGCTGGGGTAACCGCATCGGTGACAGCGGCGCTTGTTGTTGAGTCTGCACAGAAAGTTTTCGATGATTTTTTCGGTCTGACACCGCAGCTCATTCGAGTTTTATATCTTAAAAATAGAACGCTCACAGTCGCGGTTAATGGCGCACCGGTCGCGCAAGAAGTAAAACGAAATGAGAAAACATTGCTTGAACAGCTTCGTGCAGCAACAAAAGATGAGCAAATAGAACGTATTCGTTATTTATTATAAGCGTGTTTGCTATGTCGCTTCGGGGTTTTTTAATCATCATTGGTATAACAGATCTCTTAGCGTGGTGCGCGTGGGGCACCGTGCTTTTTGCGACGTCGCCCGAATCCGGCTTTCCGATTTTATTTGTTTTTTACGCGAGTCTTTTGCTTGCGCTCCTCGGATTGTGCGCGATTATTGGTTTTTGTATTCGTGTATATGTCTTCAAGCGTGATGAGTTAGTAAGTTTGTACGTAAAACGAACGTTTCGCCAGGGCTTTCTACTCTCGCTACTTCTTGTTGTATGCCTCATGCTTGCACATGCGGGGCTGCTTCGTTCATGGGTTGTCCTAATTGTAGTAGCAATAATTGGTTTTGGAGAGCACCTTTTTCTGTCCGGTGAGCACGCAGCCCGCAATTAATCCAGATGCATGTATGAAATTTACCCAGCAAGTAACTAAAACAAGCAAGGAGGTGCCACACGGCGAAGTTAGTCGAAACGCAGAACTACTTATACGCGCTGGTTTTATTGATAAAACAATGGCGGGAGTGTACACGATGCTTCCGATGGGGCTCAAGGTGCTGACAAAAATCAACACGATCGTTCGTGAGGAAATGAATGCTCTTGGAGCCGAAGAAATTTTGATGCCCGCGCTGCAA
This sequence comes from Candidatus Magasanikiibacteriota bacterium, assembly GCA_943355025.1. Lineage (GTDB taxonomy): Bacteria > Patescibacteriota > Patescibacteriia > Magasanikbacterales > 2-02-FULL-50-9b > CALRDW01. The sequence continues at coordinate 105,690 of CALRDW010000001.1, forward strand.
CCAAAAGAATTTTGGGAGACAACAGGGCGCTGGGATTATATGGATGTGCTCTACCGTGTACATTCAGCGGATGGTTCACATGAATTTGGTCTTGGACCAACACATGAAGAGGTTGTAACGCCGCTCATGAAGCGCTTTATTTTATCGTATCGTGACGTGCCAAAAGCGGTTTACCAGATTCAGACGAAATTTCGCTATGAGCCACGCGCTAAATCAGGGATTTTGCGCGGCCGCGAATTTTGCATGAAAGATTTATATAGCTTTCATCTGACTGAGGCGGACATGCAGGAATTTTATGAGCGTGCGTCGGTTGCTTATTTTCGCGTATTTTCCCGCGTCGGTCTCTCTGCACTTCGCGTACATGCGTCCGGCGGCGCGTTTTCTAAATTCTCAGATGAATTCCAAGTGATTGCGAAAAATGGCGAAGATACTATTTTGTATTGCGACTGTGGCTTTGCGGAAAATTCAGAGATTGCTGAGGTAAAGGCGGGTGACACGTGTCCAAAGTGTGCATCGCGACAAGTCCGTGCCGAACAATCAATTGAGGTTGGAAATATTTTTTCTCTGAACACTCGATTTTCTGAGCCGTTTAAATTTTCGATTCAAGATCAGGCGGGGATTCCGACGCATGTGCTCATGGGTTGTTATGGGATTGGATGCTCGCGTTTGATGGGAACGGTTGCGGAGGTGTTGTCTGACGAGAAGGGTCTCATCTGGCCAGACGCAATCGCGCCGTATCGTATCCATCTCGTTCAGCTCGGAAATGATGCCGGCGTTGTTGCAGCAGCGAATGATGTGTATGTTCAACTCCAATCAAATGGCGTGAGTGTCCTTTTCGACGATCGTGAGGACGTTGGTGCGGGTCAGAAATTTGCAGACGCAGATTTAATCGGTTGTCCACGGCGCGTTGTAATTTCAGCAAAAACAATTCAAGCAGCAGCTGTTGAAGTTAAGCATCGCGCGTCCGGGGAAACCCAACTCATTCCGGTAAATGAGTTTTTGGACAGTGTGATGTATGTTTAAGAGATTTTTTGGACGATTTAGTAAAGACGTCGGACTTGACCTCGGCTCGGCGCACACGCGTGTGTATGTGCGCGACAAAGGTATTGTTGTTGATGAACCGTCTGTTGTCGCGCTTAATATTAAAACAGATCAGATTATTTCGGTGGGGCACACGGCGCGCGACATGATTGGAAAAACGCCGGCCCATATTTTGACGTCACGCCCTTTGAATCATGGAATTATTTCAGATTATGAGGTTGCGGAGAAAATGATCAAATATTTTATTGATAAAATCCACGAAGATGGGGTAAATTTGGTCGCGCGTCCGCGAATTGTTATTGGAGCACCACTTGAAATAACTGAAGTTGAGCGCAAAGCAATCGAGGATGCGTCATATGCTGCAGGCGCCAGCGTCGTTCATGTTATCGAGGCGCCAATGGCCGCAGCATTTGGCGTTCGACTTCCCGTTGAAGAGGCCATCGGTACTATGATTGTTTCAGTCGGCGCGGGAATAACAGAAATCGCGGTCATTTCTCTGGGTGGAATCGTAACCTGGCGTTCATTACCGATCGCAGGCGATGAAATGGATCATAACGTTGTGCAGTATTGTCGCGAAGCATTTAATTTGCTTATTGGTGATCGACAAGCGGAGCTTGTAAAAATTAAATTGGGCTCAGCTGAGCCATTGGATGCGGCAGAACAGATGTCCGTGCGTGGTCGTGATTTAATAACTGGTCTGCCAAGAGAGGTGATGATTACCGATAGTCAGGTCCGCGAAGCAATTCATCGTTCAATCAAAGCAATTATTGATTCGGTCAAGGCAGCGCTTGAGGTAACACCTCCAGAGCTTGTCGCAGACATTCACGAGCGTGGAATAGTTATGGTTGGTGGAGGATCGCAGCTGCGCGGACTCGATCGTGCAATTGCAAAAGCAGCGGAGATTCCTGTGCGCGTTGCCGATGATCCAACGACGGCAGTTGTTCGAGGAACGGGACTTTTACTTGAACACCCAGCAGTTCTTAAAGAGGTTGAACTGCCGTCAGCGCGTGTTCAGGACAAAGTTGGTTAACGCATATGCGCTTTAAGTCGCGCAAACAATTATATTGGTACTCAGGATTTGTCGCGGTACTTGTTGTGCTGCACATGTTTGGTATTCTCGCCTCATGTGGGCGTTTGGTACGTGGATTGGTTGACCCTTTTGTACACAACACATATCGAACCTCTCAAAATTTTCGTTTTTTTGGGCATACGTGGGGCATGAAGCCGATTAGTCAATCAGATCTTGAGACCCTTGAACATGAGCGCGATATTCTCAAAACACGCGTTGCGCTTGTTGAATCGGAAAATACAACACTCCGTCGGCAGCTCAGCTATCCAGATCGGAATAAATGGAAAATAATTGGCGCCGAAGTAATTGCAAAAACGAGCGGCAGTTCCGAGCAAGCGCTTATCATAAATCGGGGATTGGGTGATGGTCTTGTGGCGGGGCAAGTAGTGTTTACTGACCAAGGTGTTCTTATCGGCTCTGTGCGGCTAGTTGAGCAAACACGTTCGTTCATTCAACTGCTCAACGATCCACAAAGCCGTATTGGTGCTTTGCATGTAACAAATTCACATCCAATCGGAATTATCGCTGGCGGATATGGGCTTGGAGTTCAGTTGACACTCATACCACCCGAAGAGGTCGTTGCTGTCGGCGATTTAATTGTGAGTAATGATGTAACGGAGCAGATGCCACGCGGGTTACTCATCGGAAAAATAACTTCTGTTGGCCGCGAAACGTATGAACCATTCCAGCATGCCCTGATTGAGCCGACAATTCCGTTCGACCAGGTCAAAACCGTGACAATTATTATTAGTAAATAATATGGGTTTTCTTCGCGCGTTGCTCGCACTCTGTATCGGTGTTGCTATCGGTGTTTTTTATGTTGGCGTAATTATCGTATTTCCATTTCCATTTTCAGCTCTCCCATTATTCTCAATTTTACTTTCGCTCAGTCTCGTCATGCGCGTGCGCGCAAGCATGTTTTGGGTTCTGCTTGTCGCGGTCAGCATTGCGGATTTGTATGCAACCGGTGCATTTGGCGTTGGAATTTTGAGCTTCGTCTTCATTACACTGCTCGGAGTTCATGTTTCTAGTGATGTGATTACACACAGATCTGCTGTCGGATGCTTTGTTATTTCATTCGTTGTTGGAGCAACGTGGGTGATTTCGACGGAAGTGCTTGGTGGCTTTGCGGCTTGGTGGCATTTTCACGTGAACATTGTTTCAATCGTGCATATTATTTTGACTGCGTTGGCTCAAGGCCTCTTTACGGCTTTCGTTTGTACCGTTCTTTATGTGTTTTTGCCGCATTGGTGGCGTGATCGTTCACCGATCACGGTAAATTATCGTGCAGTATGAAGCTCTTTGAGAGGAAATTATTTGTTTCGCAGCGCATGCGCTGGGTTGAAGATGCTGCACCAGCAGTTACATCGGACACTGGCCGCAGCTCTTCGTTTATTGGCGCTGCAATCGGGCAAAAGCGAATTTTATTTTTTGGATTTTTTGGTGTTATTTTTTTAGGACTTCTGCTTATTCGTGTTATTCAGATTCAGATTGTTCAGAATGCTGCGTGGCGGACACTGGCCGAGCACAATCGTTTGCGGATTCAACCTATTATTCCTGAGCGTGGCATCATTTTTGATCGTTCCATGGTTCCGCTCGTAACAAATGTGCCGAATTTTAGATTGACTCTTCGCGCTCAGGATTTGCCGCGTAATGATGCAAAAAGAGAGGTTCAGATTCGCGCGATTGCTGCTACGGTAGGTGTGCAAAGTGACAAAATTGATCAGATTTTAAACGCATTTTCAAAATACCGATATGCAAGCGTTGTCATTAAAGATCCTGTTACCTATGAGGAGGTTGTTGATATTTATTTGCGTAGCGCGGCGTTTCCGAGTTTGACCATTGAACGTGGAGCGAAGCGCAAGTATGTTGAAGGTGTCCCGGGACACCAGACACCGCTTCCAGAAAGCATGGCGCATGTGCTTGGATTTTTGGGGCGTATTTCTCCGGACGAACTTGAGACGCTGAAAGTGCAAAGTCAGTATGAGTCGGGAAGCGAGTATTATCCGAGCGATTCAATTGGAAAAACAGGAATTGAAGCGGTTGCAGAACAATTTGTTCGCGGAGCACCGGGCGAACGGGGCGCTGAAGTTGATGCGCGCGGCGCAGAGCGTGGAACTGTATCGGTTAAGCAGCCGACGCCTGGCGCAAGTGTTGTGCTAACAATTGATATTGAAATTCAAAAACAGTTGGAATCTGCTTTAAAAATGGGGCTTGCAAAAGCGGGGAAGAAGCGCGGTTCAGCGATTGCCATTGATCCGCGCGATGGCTCAGTCCTCGGCCTCGTCTCACTGCCCGCGTATGACGGCAATCTTTTTGCCGATTCAATCACACCCAAAGCGTATGCGGATTTGACTGCAAACCCCGATCAGCCGCTTGTTAATCGGGCGATTGGCGGTTTGTTTCCGGCGGGCTCAACCGTTAAGCCTTTTCTTGCCGCGGCCGCACTTCAGGAGCACGTTGTAACGCCAGAAACAAAAGTTTTGAGCACAGGCGGTCTTCATCTTGGAGCTTGGTTTTTTCCAGATTGGAAAGCTGGGGGCCATGGTCTTGTCGACGTACGTTCGGCAATTGCAAATTCTGTTAATACATATTTTTATACGATTGGGGGTGGTTACGGAACTATCCAGGGGCTTGGTCCGGCGCGTATTAAACAATACCTTGAATATTTTGGTCTTGGTTCACCGACGGGAATTCCAATCCCCGGAGAGTCACGCGGTTTTTTGCCAAGTCCTGAATGGAAAAAAGAATCGCGCGGTGTTCAGTGGTATATTGGCGACACATATAATATTTCAATCGGACAAGGCGATATTTTGGTGTCACCGCTCCAACTTGCTATGGGCATAGCAGCAATCGCAAATAATGGAACGTTATGGAAACCTCGCGTCATCGATTATCGAATTAATAAAGATGGAACCGAGATTGTTGAATCGCCGAGCCTGTCCGCAAAAATACCGATCGATGGTCAGTGGTTGCAAGTTGTGCGCGAAGGTATGCGACAGACAGTCACAGGTGGTTCGGCGCGAAGTCTTGGGTCAGTACCGATTGAAATTGCGGGCAAGACAGGCACGGCTCAGTGGTCGAGCACAAAGCCGCCACACGCATGGTTTGAATCGTTTGCTCCGTACCAAAATCCAGAAATTGTAACTTTGTTTATGATTGAAGAGGGAAATGAGGGGAGTACGGTTTGTGTTCCTGCCGCAAAACAATTCTATACGTGGTGGGCGGAGTATCGAAAAAATCGGGCTGGCGGGATTTGAACCCGCGACCTCATCGTCCCGAACGATGCGCGCTACCAACTGCGCTACAGCCCGATGTCGAAATATTTTACCGCGGCCAGAGCTGCCGTGTCAATAAAATTGTGCTATAATTACACGTATGGCTCGTCATTCTCTGTATGCAGGAACAGGTGCTCAGCGTTTGCGCACAGTAGGTGTGTGCTGGCTTGTTATTACCACTTTATTTATTTTGAGGCTTCTTTATTTGGAAACAGTTCAACATGCCCGGTACACAAGTCAGGCTTCTGGTGCTCGTACGTTGCACCAAAGCATTCGTGCGAAACGTGGCGAAATTTTTGCGCACGACGCGCGAGCGGGTCAGGAGACATTATATCCGATAGCGATAAATCAGGATAAGTTTTTGCTTGTCAGTGATAATCGCAAAGTAAAAGATACAGCTCATGCAGCGCATGTGATTGCGTCGTCGAGCGGTATAGAGGGTGTTGATGAGACGGCACTTTTGCAAAAATTGTCGGTTGCTGGGCGCGCGTATCAGCCGCTTCTTAAAGGTGTTCGGGTTGAAAATATGGAATCCATGACTGCGCAAATGGAGCGTGAGAATGTCACGGGACTTTATTTTGATCGCGAGCCGGCTCGTTTTTATCCAGAGCACGAACTTCTCGCGCATATCTCAGGATTTATTGGTAAGGACACAGCGGGCGCTGCTGTGGGTCGTTACGGAGTTGAGGGATATTTTGATGAGCAGCTTCGCGGGGTCGACGGATTTGTGCGCACAGAAAAAGATCCGTTCGGCGGATGGATTCCCGTGGCTGATCGAGAATTTAAAGCTGCGACAGATGGCTCAGATTTAATTGTTACCGTTGATCGTGTAATTCAGTTACGCTTATGCGATGCGCTTGCACAAGGTGTAAAAAAATATGAGGCACGCAGCGGAAGTGGCATTATCATGGATCCACACACAGGCGCAATTTTGGCGATGTGTAACGTTCCGACATTTGATCCGAATGAATATCAAAAAGTTGGCGATCCGTCAGTGTACAATAATGACGCGCTGTTCCGTGCATTTGAACCGGGGTCTGTGTTCAAGGCATTTACTATGTCAGCAGCGCTTGACGCCGGAGTTGTTTCGCCGGACACGACATATGTTGATGCAGGCTTTGTTAAGCGGGATGGATTTACGATTAGAAATGCTGCGAATAAAATATGGGGAACTGAAACCATGACAAATGTAATTAAGGAATCGATAAATACAGGAACAGTTTTTGCCGCTGATCTTTTGGGGATCGATCGGTTTAAAACATATGTTGAGAATTTTGGGTTTGGCGCGAAAACAGGAGTTGAATTAAAAACCGAAGAAAAAGGAATCATCAAATCGCTGAGAAAAAAAGGGAGTGTGTATATTGCAACCGCCTCATTTGGTCAGGGAATTACGGTTACACCGATGCAACTCATTCAAGGATATGGCGCAATTGCTAATAAAGGGGTGATGATGAAGCCGTACATTACCTATGCATGGCGTGACGCGGCGGCGCAGGCAACAGTAACGAAGCCAACGGAGATTCGGCGCGTAATTTCAGAAAAGGCAGCAGCGCAAATTACAGAAATGATGCGCGCCGTGGTTGATGAGGCTCATGGGAAGTTAGCGCGCGTTCCCGGGTATTCGATTGCTGGCAAAACAGGTACGGCGCAAATTGTAGGCAATAAAGGCAAATATGAAGATGCTTCGATTAACAACCATACCTTTGTCGGCTATGGGCCAATCGCGAATCCTCGGTTCGTCATGCTCATTACTTATGAGGCGCCACACGCGCGCTTTGCGGAAAGCACAGCTGTGCCAACATTTGGCGAAGTTGCCAAGTTTTTGCTAGAGTATCTGGGCGTTCCACAAGACCGCCCCCTGGCTCAGAAATAACCTTGACGCACACTATGGAACTATTTACTGCAAATCGTGTACATATCCTTGGCATTGGCGGCATTGGTGTTTCTGCAATTGCTAAAATTTTACATGCGGGCGGCGTACGAGTCACAGGCTCTGACGCGGCAGCATCCCTCATCACCGACGAGCTTTCTCTGCGCGGTATTTCGGTTGTGATTGGCCACATCGCGGAGAATCTTCCGAGCGATGTTGATGCTGTTGTGTACTCGGGTGCGGTTCCGGCAGACAATGTAGAGCGCGTTGCAGCAACAGATCGCGAGGTTCCTCAATTTTCATATTCAGAAGCGCTTGGTGCTCTCTCTCGGACTCGCCGGACGATTGCGATTTCAGGGACGCACGGAAAAAGTACGACGACGTCGATGCTTGGTTCGATTTTGATACATGCGGGCCTCGATCCGCTCATTATTGTTGGCACGCGAGTCGCTGCATTTTCGGACGGGAATGTTCATCTTGGGCGCGGTGATTTTTGTGTTGTTGAGGCGTGCGAGCATGAGGCGCAGATGATGCGTTTGGTACCGGAAAGAATAATAGTAACGAATCTTGAACCAGATCATCTCGATTATTATGGTAGTTTTGAAAATCTCATCGAAACATTTAAAAAATATGTTGCGCGCGTTCCGGCAGACCACTGCGTCGCTAATGCAGACGATAAAGCAGTGATGAGTTTGTTTGGTAACGATGGTGCTGCGGGCCCGCGCACAATCGGAGCAAAGGCGGGAATGCTTCGGTGTGTTTCGCGAAGGACAGATACTGGGGTTCAACGAGTGCAGATTGAAGACGCGGAAACCGGATCTCAATTTGAACTCGCACTCAGAATTCCGGGTGCGTTTAATGTGCTTAATGCTCTCTGCGCGCTTGAAATGGCGCGAAGTATCGGTATCGGTTTGGAGCTCGCTATTGAGGCGCTCGAACAGTTTCCGGGATCGTGGCGTCGCTTTGAGCGCGTTGGAACATTTCATGATGCTCCCGTTATTTCCGATTATGGACATCATCCGACAGCGGTTCGCGAAACGATTCGCGCGGCGCGAGAATTTTTTCCGGGGCGTCGAATATTTTTAGTGTATCAACCACATCAGCATCACAGAACCGAAGCATTATACAAAGACTTTGTTGATGCGCTACAGGAGTCGGACGCATTGGTGCTCTGCGAAATTTACGATGTTGTTGGACGCGAGCACGGCTCGAGCGCTGCATCGGCGCATGGCATAATTGATGAGCTGTCAGCGCGTGATGCAGATAAACCGCTATGGTATGCACAGTCATTGAGCGATGCGGTTGAATATGTTCGTTCGAATGTTGAGCCGAACGATATTTTGCTTGTCATGGGCGCGGGGGACATTTATAAAATCGCCGACATGCTATGCTCGAAATAAAATCGGATGCGCCACTTGGCAAAGTGACCACATTCAAAATTGGGGGCAACTCGCGCGCCGCTGCTCTGGTTGGCTCAGTCGACGAATTGAAAGAGGCGTGCGCTTTTGCAGACGGCGCCGGTCTCGCATTCCGAGTTCTTGGTGGTGGAAGCAATGTGCTCGTTGGCGACGACGGTTTTGACGGCCTGATTATTTGGTATCGCGACAGAACTTTTGAAATTGATGCCTCGACTGGCATCATACGTGTTGGTGGCGGCGCCATCACAGCACAGGTCGCAGGGGCCGCCGCGCGCGCCGGCCTTACGGGTTTCGAATGGGCTGCCGGCGTACCGGGGACAATTGGCGGCGCGATCTATGGAAACGCGGGAGCTTCAGGCGGAGAAATGAAAGAAGTTGTCGTGAGTGTTGATGTATTTGAGCGTGGCGAAACTCGTACATACTCGGCAGCTGAGTGTGGGTTTGCGTATCGACATTCCGCGTTTAAGAATGCTAGCGGCATTATTACCGCAGCGACACTTCGGTTGCAGCATGCTACTCAGAGCGCAGATCCCCAGAAAAAAGTAATGGAAGTGCTTCGTTACCGCATGGAAACGCAGCCAAAAGGTTTTGCATCAACAGGGTGTATCTTTAAAAATTTTGAACCAGATGAGACCGCAATTGAATCTCTGCGAGGTGTTGGCGTGCCTGAAATGTTTTTGGTAGCACGTCGTGTCCCCGCCGGCTGGCTCATTGAGCACGCAGGACTCAAGGGCCTGCGCCGTGGAGCTGCGCGTGTATCTGAAGTGCATGGAAATTTTATCATTAATGAGGGTGGAGCAACTGCTGGCGATATCATCGAACTCATCGAATTGGTGCGCGGCGGAGTTGAAAAGAAATTTGGCGTGCGCTTGACAGAAGAGATTACAATTTTGCAGTAAACCGGTCATTGGCGTGCTATACTAAAGAAAATAATTTCATATGGACACATACTCATTACCCTCAACTGCACTCACGAATACACGAGAGCCACAAGGCGTCGGTATTCGTCTCGTCGCAACAATAATTGATTTTATTGTTATTGTCATCGGCACATTTATTTTTAGCATGTTTTTCGGTACGGCGCGTGGGAGCAGTTTTTCCGTTCAGGGTCTGTCGGGACTTGTTTTATTCTTTCTCATTCTTGGATATTACGTAATCATGGAATGGAAATATGGCGCAACTGTCGGCAAACTTGCGGTGGGTCTACGAGTTGTCATGCTCGACGGATCGCGCGAAACGATTGCAGCCGCGATTATTCGGACTATTATGCGTATAATCGATAGTTTGTTTTTATATCTTGTTGCGGTAATCGCCGTTTCCGCATCCGTGAAAAAACAGCGTCTTGGGGATATGGTTGCTGGAACCATAGTTATTAAAAAATAGGAACGCATTAATTTTATTTGGTATGAAACTGATTTTACACACGGATGGTTTGCAAATGACCGCAGCGACAAAACAAGAAGCGGAGGACAAATTTATGCGGTTGCGACGAGTGTTCGGTCGACTTGACCATAGCGACTTACTATTTAATGTTGAGCTTTCGCGCACAACAACGCATCATAAAAAGGGTAAAATTTTTCGCGCAGAAGCGCACATGCCAATTGGAAAACATGCAATGTTTGTGGCTGTTGAGGGAGAAGATTTATTGGAAGCAATTGACCACTGCATTGCTGCATGCCGCAAACAACTCACTCGAATTAAGGAGAAACTCGAGAACTAAATAGACCCTTGAATTCATTCTGGAAAGGCGCTATACTGAGCGTTATCTATGTCTTTCCTCACAAAACTGTTTGGCGATCCGAATAAGAAAGTAATTGATGTGCTCCGGCCAGTGGTTTCGCGCATAAACGCGTATGAAGCTGATTTTAAGCTTCTTTCAAAAGAAGAGCTATGCGAAAAGACCATCTTTCTGAGAACGCGGCTCGCCCAGGGTGAATCGCTCGACGACGTTTTGCCAGAGGCGTTCGCTGCAGTGCGCGAGGCAGCAAGCCGAACCATTAATCAGCGCCACTACGATGTCCAGCTCATGGGCGGCATCGTTTTGCACCGAGGACAAATCGCAGAAATGCGCACGGGTGAAGGTAAAACGTTAACTTCGACGCTTGCAGTGTACCTTCAGGCGCTTTCGGGTCGCGGCGTGCACGTTGTGACAGTTAATGACTATCTTGCAAAGCGTGATGCGGTTTGGATGGGTCAGATTTTCCATGCCCTTGGCATGAGTGTCGGTATTATTCAACAACAAATGACGTCATTTGCGTATGACCCGTCGTTTAAGGTGCGCCAGACAGTAACAGCGGATGGCCTCACGGATCAGGGGACAGAAAAAGACGTGGAGCGCGACACACTCGGCTCGTTTCATGTTGAAATGGACTATCTTCGGCCGTGCGAGCGAAAAGCTGCGTATGCGGCTGACATCACCTACGGAACAAACAATGAGTTTGGGTTTGATTATTTGCGCGACAACATGGCGTATTCGAAGGCTGAGATGGTTCAGCGCGATTTAGCATTTGCCGTTATTGATGAAGTTGATTCAATATTGATTGATGAAGCTCGCACGCCGCTTATTATCAGCGCGCCAGCCGAAGAGTCGAGTGATACGTATGCAAAATGTGCGCAGGTTGTTCGTGCGCTCGCAGCGAACGACCACTATACTCTTGACGAAAAACAACGGACCGTTTCTTTGACTGACAGCGGTATCGCAAAAGTTGAGGGATTGCTCGGCGTTGAAAATTTATATGTTGATGGCGGACATCGCCTCGTGCACCACGTCGACGCGGCATTGCGCGCGCAAGTTTTATTTACGCGCGACAAAGATTATGTAGTTAAGGATGGTGAAATTCTTATCGTTGACGAATTTACGGGCCGCCTCATGATTGGGCGTCGATACTCAGAAGGTTTGCACCAGGCGATTGAAGCAAAGGAAGATGTTACGGTTCAACGCGAAAGTCAGACGCTTGCGACTGTTACGTTTCAAAATTATTTCCGCTTGTACGATCGCATCGCGGGTATGACAGGTACTGCGGTAACGGAAGCTGAGGAGTTTGGGAAAATTTATACGCTTGAAGTTGTTGTTATTCCGCCAAATAAAATTTCTCAGCGTACAGATTTGGGCGATCAAATTTACGCGACAGAGGAGGGAAAGTTTAGCGCGGTTGTTGCGGAAATTAAAAAGCGACACGAGCGCGGACAGCCGGTTTTGCTTGGTACGATTTCAATTGAGAAAAATGAGCGGTTGTCGCTGCTTCTTGAGCGCGAAGGTGTACCACATCAAATTTTAAATGCGAAAAATCACGAAAAAGAAGGCGAAATTATCGCGCAGGCAGGACGGCGTGGTGCTGTAACGCTCGCGACAAATATGGCGGGTCGCGGTGTTGATATTTTGCTTGGTGGTAATCCAATTACTCCGGAGCAACAGGAATTCGTCCGCTCAGTCGGGGGTTTGTTCGTACTTGGAACAGAGCGTCATGAATCGCGCCGCATTGATAATCAGCTTCGTGGTCGCGCGGGACGACAAGGCGATCCGGGTGAAACACAATTTTTTATCTCGACTGAGGACGATCTCATGCGCATCTTCGGCTCTGATCGCATGCGAAATATGATGCGCCGATTGCAGGTGCCGGACGATATGCCGATTGAGCATCCGCTTATTTCTCGCTCGCTCGAAACTGCACAGAAAAAAGTTGAAGGCCATAACTTTGACATTCGAAAACATTTGCTCGAATATGATGATGTATTAAATCGTCACCGCGAAGTTATTTACAAGAAACGTCGCGAGATTTTGGACGCAAGTGAAGAGGTTGAAGGTCTTGAAAAAATTCTTGAGATGCTCCGCGTAATGTTTGACGAGGAGATCGAGCATTTAATTTTTCAATACACAGAAGTTGCAACCGAGATCGAAACTGAAACAACTGCTGCGCGACGAGAGCTGCTTAGCACGTTGGTCCGACTACTTCGAATCGATGAATCACGAATTAATACGGCACTTGCACCACTCGATGTTGAGGAGGCTGTTGAACTTCTTGCGGTTCGGACTGAGACAATTGAAGCGCTCAGCGAACTCGCACACGAGCAGCTTGAAACAACAATCGCTAGTTTTACAGACAAGCAGATTGTACTCGGCGCATTGAGCAATGTTATGCTTCGTGCGATTGATGCGCTGTGGATCGAGCATTTGGAAGCGCTCAGTTATCTGCGAACGGGTATAGGGCTTCGTGGGTATGGACAGCGCGACCCGCTTGTTGAATATAAGAAGGAAAGTTATCGATTGTTTCAAGAGCTCATGGCATTTATTACGAAGGATGTTGTATATATTGTACTTGCTGTCGGTCAGGCCGCGAAGTTTGCGCCATCATTATTGTCGCGTGAAGGACTTTCTCTCTCGGGTGCTGCAAAAACTCAGGATGCGCAGGAGCGACAGGATGAAAAAATTCATGACGGGGAAATTGTTGATGGTATGTCGGGGGTTTCCGAGGAAATGAATTTGGGAGGGCCAAAGGTCGGGCGCAATGATGCGTGTCCGTGCGGAAGTGGCAAAAAATATAAAAAATGTCATGGGGCATAACGCAAGAAATAATGCATATGATGCATTATTTCCGTTATGCCGGGCCGAGCCCTGCGAGGCCCAGGAGCATAACACTGCGTGCCGGGCCGAGCTGCTAGCGAGGATCGGTTGCAGCGAAAATTAAAATAATAAAACACTATGCCGCTAACACTCAAGGTCGTTGTCTCAGCACTCATCATCAAAGATGATACAATTTTGTTGGTTCAGAATAAAAAAAATCCGAAAGTCGGCTGCTACGGTTTTCCAGGCGGCGTTGTCAAAGGAGCAAATCCACTTGAGTCGCTCATAAAGCAGGTGCTGGATGATACGAGTTGCAAATTCGAGGGCGCATTTTTCACCTACAATTATCGTGAAGAAACATTTCCTGTTGCAACACTCTTTTTTGTGGGCACAGTCAAAGGAAAACCACATAAAGCTGGAGCAAACATTTCTGATGTTACGTTTGTTGCAATTGAAGAGGCACGCAAAATGGATTTGGCACATGATCATAATTTAATTTTAGAACAGTACGTTGCAACTCGATAATCTTCATAAGAATTGATTTATGAAAATAGTAATTTGTGGCAGCATGAAATTTTCCTCAGTAATGCTCGAGACACAAAAAAAACTAGAGACGCTCGGCCACGAAGTTACGATTCCGAAGGGTATGGAACGATTTCTTAATACCAGTCTTGAAATTGAGACCGCGGATATAAAAATCGAGAATGATTATATTCGACACTATCACGGCAAAATTGTAGAGGCCGATGCAATTCTTGTTTTGAATTTAACAAAGAATGGCGTTGAAAATTATATTGGCGGCAATACTTTGATGGAATTGGGTTTCGCGCATGTAATGAATAAAAAAATATTTTTGTTCAACCCGATTCCTGAAATGAGTTACTCAGATGAGATAATTGCGGTGCAACCAATTATAATTAATGGAGATTTAGAAAAAATATGACACCAAGCGAATATATTCAGAGCGCGATGCGCACAGAAAAAAAAGAGTACGGATTTGAGGCGCTGGGGAAAGTTACGCCACGCATTGAGCACGCAGTCATGGGTCTTGTGACAGAAGCGGGCGAGTGCATGGATGCGCTCAAGAAGTCGAAAATGTATGGTAAGGAACTCGACACCGTTAATTTAATTGAAGAGGCGGGTGACATCATGTGGTATCTCGCGCTACTTTCTGATGAGCTCGGAGTATCATTTGAACAGCTCTGGGAAAAAAATATCGCAAAACTTCGTGTTCGGTTTCCCGAAAAATACACTGAAGAGCTTGTTTCGACTCGCAATCTGGGCGCCGAACGAGCGGTTCTCGAAGCCTAGTCTGCGATCTGGCTCTCCAGGATATACACAGCAACCCAGGTTGCCTCATTAATCCAATTCTGTTACCATTGACGCACTTTTCTGTATTGTATGAAATTACGCACAACAAAAATCGAGATTTCTCATAGCGCAGTGCGAAATGGCCTTATAGCCATTGTTGTTCTTGCTCTGCTTGCGATTGGATATAGTTTTCCAGTTACGTATAATAAAACGTCGGATGCACTCCACAGCAAGGCCGGTTTTTCAATCGGGCACGTCAATTTTCAGCCATTTAGATTGGGCCTTGATTTGCGTGGTGGTGCGTACCTTATGTACGACGTCAATGTTACGGGTGTAGATCCGTCCGAACAGGCAGCAGCGGTTGAGGGCGCACGTGATGTAATTGAGCGCCGCGTAAATGCGTTCGGTGTTGGTGAGCCGCTTGTACAGACAACAAAATCCAGCGGTGTGTGGCGTGTTTTGGTTGAGCTTCCTGATGTGCATGAAGTTCAAAAAGCGATTGACATGATTGGTGCAACGCCAATTTTAGAATTTCGCGACAAGAATGGTGGCACAGTTAAACTTGAAGACACGCAGCAACAGCAAATCGATGAAACAAATAAACAAGCAAAGATCGCGGCGTTAGCAACATCTGACAAAATTAAAAAAGGTGTAAAATTTGAAGACGAACTCGCAAAAAACAAGGGAGGCGACATCGCAGCAGTAACTACAGAGAGCAATCCGACAGTTTTTGCATGGGCAAAAGCACACAAAGAGGGTGACGTAACGCGAGATCCAATTGAAGCAAAGGATGGTTATTATATTGTACAACGCGGCGCGACAAAGCTTGACCCTGAAATCTCGGCGCGACACATTTTAATTTGTTGGAATGGTGCGACGCAGTGTTCGTCGACGCTTACAAAAGATGAAGCGCTTCAAAAAGTGAAGGATTTGCTTTTTAAGGCAACGCCACAAAATTTTGCTGACCTTGCGAAGGTAAACTCAACTGAGCCGGGCGCAGCAACGTCGGGTGGTGATCTTGGGTGGTTTGGGCATGGTTCAATGGTGAAGGCATTTGAAGATGCTGTGTTTGCACTCAAAAAAGGCGGAATTACTACGACGCCTGTTGAAACTGAGTTCGGATACCACATTATTTTTAAGACGGATGAGCGGATGAAGACTTCGTATGCACTCAAGGGAATGGTGTTTAAGAAAATTACGGCGGACGACTTGTTCGCGAATACGGGAGATTGGAAGCCAACAGGTCTTTCAGGGAAACAGCTCGAGCGAGCGACCGTAGAGTTTGATCCAAATACGGGTGAGCCAACTGTTAACCTCGCGTTTAATAACGAGGGCAAACAATTGTTTGCAGACATTACACGCCGTGATGTTAACCAACAAGTTGCGATTTTTCTCGATGGTCAACCAATCAGTGAGCCGGTTGTTCGTCAGCCAATTCTTGATGGTCGGGCAGTTATCTCGGGAAATTTTACACTTACAGATGCAAAAAAATTGGTTGAGCGTCTGAATGCTGGTGCATTGCCACTACCGATCAAACTCGTCAGCCAGCAAACGGTTGGTGCAACACTGGGTGCAAAATCATTGCACGATAGCGCGACCGCTGGCCTTATCGGTTTTGTTCTTGTGCTTATCTTCTTGACGGCGTTTTATCGAGTTCCTGGGCTGCTCGCAAGTCTTGCACTCCTCATGTATGCGGCATTCGTGCTTTCCATCTTCAAGTTTATTCCTGTGACACTTACGCTCGCGGGCATCGCCGGTTTTATTCTTTCGATGGGTATGGCTGTAGATGCGAATGTGCTTGTGTTTGAGCGTACGCGAGAAGAACTCGCAACAGGTAAGTCACTTTCCGCGGCGCTTGAAGAAGCGTTTCCTCGCGCGTGGAATTCTATTCGCGATTCCAATGCATCGAGTCTGATTACGTGTGCAATTTTGTTCTGGTTTGGTTCAAGCATTGTTCAGGGTTTCGCACTTACGCTTGCAATTGGTATTTTTGCCAGCTTGTTTACTGCGATTACGGTTACGCGTCTGATGCTGCGTTTTATTGCGCCACTTCTCAAGGATCGTCCCGAATTGTTTATTCCTCCAAAGCGTTCATAACGCCACGAATATGTTTTCAGTAATCAAAACACACAAAATCTGGTTCACACTTTCGACAGTGCTCTTCGCGCTTTCGATTCTTGCGGTGAGTGTGTGGCACTTCAAACTCGGTATTGATTTCACAGGCGGTTCGCTCATGGAAATTACCACGACTGCCCCTGTTTCTGATTTGTCTGTCATCGAAAATGCTGCGGAGCCAATTCTAAAAGAGAAGCCGCATATTCAACCTATCGGTTCAAACGGATACATTATTCGTACACCATTTATTTCTGAGGCAACGCATCAGGAGGTTCTCACAGCAGTTAAAAAAATTCCAAACATTGGTGAGATTAAAGAAAGTCGGTTTGAGACAATCGGGCCAACAGTAAGTGCAGAGCTTCAGCGCAAGGCAATCTGGTCAATTATTATGGTGCTTGGTGCGATTATCATCTATGTTGCGTGGGCATTTCGTGGCGTTTCGCGACCACTTTCAGCATGGGTGTACGGCGTTGTAGCAGTTATTGCACTTTTGCACGATGTGTTTATTCCTGCCGGCGTGTTTGCAGTTCTTGGTAAGTACTATGGCTATGAAGTCGACACGCTTTTCGTAACGGCTCTGCTTACCATTCTTGGTTTTTCAGTACATGACACAATCGTTACGTTTGATCGTGTGCGTGAACATCTCAAACGAACACCAAAAGCAAATTTTTCGGAACTTGTTGATCAATCGGTGCGCGAAACATTTCGTCGTTCGATCAATACTTCAATGACAGTACTTCTTGTTCTCGTGCCTGTGCATATCTTTGGTGGTGAATCTATTAAAGAATTTACACTTGTTCTTATTCTTGGAATCATTGTTGGTACCTATTCGTCAATATTTATTGCATGCCCACTTTTAGTTGTGTGGAATTCGCTTGCAGAGAAGCGCCGCTAGAGGGTATAATGCCCACGCGATTGTATGAGTGCAACTGCGTTGGTCATCACAATTTATTATTTCGTTGCGGGCCTGGGATTACTGGGTGCATTTGCAACATGGTGGATCACGCGAAAAGGCGAGGATAACATTTGGCGTTGGATTTTTTCGCTTATTGGTAGCTTGGTTTTTGTAACGGTGTACTGGATTTCGTATCTGATTGGTTCCTACGAAGCGATTCCAGTAATTTTGTTTTTTCTCGCCGCTATTTACGCGTGGTTATATATTGTATTTTCTGCACGGTCATCGTCAACACTCGACCATTTTGTGTTTGCCTCATTTGGAACAATGGTGTTTGGTATGACTATGATTGGTGGATATACAGCTGGCGCACGTGGTTGGTGGGCGATGGCGCTGCCATTTTATGTAGTGGCAACGTATAGTTGTTACTCGCTTCTAGTACCAGACTGATCTTTACTATGGATGTAACCGCTCTTGGTAATTATTTTAACGAGCAATTTATTGCAGCCTCAGTTTCAACATGGGACACGATTCGTGTTGCCATAATTCACGGCGGTTGGATGGGGCTATTTGTTTTTTTCATTGAAGTTTCGTTTGGACTTTTTTATGATCGCATGACTGGTTTGTTTGCTGGCGGTCTTAAATTTACATACCTCGCTGTTTCAATTCCTAAGTTGAATGAACAAACGCCGCGCGCGGTTGAAAACTTTTTTAATCAACTCGCTGGCGCACATGTAACGCAAGATCTTGTTGAAAAATATTGGCTTGGCGAGTTGCAGCCATGGTTTTCATTTGAGATTGTTTCGATAGAGGGCTACCTGCAATTTATTATTTATACGCCGAAAAAATTCCGCGATTTAACGGAAGCAGCATTGTACGCGCAGTATCCCGACGCTGAAATTACAGAGATTGAAGATTATTGTAAGTTCGCGCCTGCAAAATTTCCGGATGCAGAGTATGACGCATGGGGGACAGAGTTCACTCTCGCGCATGAAGCGCATTTTCCGCTGCTTACGTATAAAGATTTTGAGCACTCAGTTACAAAAGAATATTTTAAGGATCCGATGGCGGCAATGCTTGAGGCCATGTCGCGTATTGGAAAGGGGGAGCAGGTATGGTTTCAAATTTTCGTTCAACCAACCGGCAAAGATTGGCAGAAAAAACATTTCGCGGAGGCGGCGGCACTTACAACCAAGCTTGTTGATGAGCGCGCGACGGCGGAGCGGCCGTTTCCGCTTTTGCATCGTGGAGAAACAGATCTTGTTGAGGCGGTACACCACAAGGCAACAAAAAATGGATTTAAATGCAAGATGCGCGCGATTTATATTGCAAAAAAAGAGGTGTATAACGCAAAACGAGTACAATACGGCGTTGTTGGTGCGCTCAAACAGTATTCTCGAGATGATTCAAATGGCATTAAACCCTTATATAGTTTGACGGGTGTTACCGGGCACTATTTGTTTAAGGATTGGCAAAAGAATAATCGTAAAACCGATATCGTGACGGCATTTCGTAAGCGTTCGGGTTCGCGTGGTGGGGATAAATATATTTTGAATACAGAAGAGCTTGCAACGCTGTGGCACTTTCCACTTGCACATGCGGTTCGTGCGCCAAGCCTCGCGGTTGTGCAAGCAAAGCGTGGTGAAGCACCGGGTCGGTTGCCGCTTGAAAGTGAATTTGATATGGAGCCGGATGGTCCGCCGATAGAAAAACCTGAGCCAGTAGAATTAACGCCGGAGCGGATTGCACCCGAAGCCACTCAGGGTGCGTCGCATCGTGCGCCACCACCACCAAACTTACCAACCGCTTAAGGTATGCCCAACACATCACCAGAAATAAA
Source organism: Candidatus Magasanikiibacteriota bacterium (assembly GCA_943355025.1). Taxonomy (GTDB): domain Bacteria; phylum Patescibacteriota; class Patescibacteriia; order Magasanikbacterales; family 2-02-FULL-50-9b; genus CALRDW01. The sequence continues at coordinate 125,088 of CALRDW010000001.1, forward strand.
TATTTTCGGGCAGACGGATTTTCGAAATCTCGGAAAGCGTTTTGGTATTAAGCTTGATGATCGGCGCCGGCACATGTACGTCATTGGAAAAACAGGTATGGGTAAAAGTACCATGCTTGAAAACATGGTGATCAACGATATGTGGGCCGGACACGGCGTTGCACTCATTGATCCACACGGCGACCTAGCGGAAAAAGTAATTGATTTTGTGCCACCAGATCGCGTTAAGGATATTGTGTATTTTAATCCGGCGGATACAGATTACCCGCTCGGTTTTAATATTCTTGAAAGTGTAAGTGCTGACCATCGCCACTTGATCGCTTCAGGCCTCATGGGGGTTTTTAAAAAGATTTGGCCTGATGTGTGGAGTGCTCGCATGGAGTATATTTTGAACAACACGATTTTGTCGCTTCTTGAGTGCAACAACACGACGCTGCTTTCGATTAATCGGCTGCTTGCCGATCAAAAATATCGAAAAAATATCGTCAATCGTCTCAAAGACCCAGTTGTGCGGGCGTTTTGGATTAATGAATTTGATAAATATGCAGATAAATATAAGCAGGAGGCGATTGCACCGGTGCAAAATAAGATTGGTCAATTTTTAAGCGCCTCAATTGTCCGTAACATCGTTGCTCAATCGCAGTCAACGTTTAATGTTCGTGAAATAATGGATTCCAAAAAGATTTTTATTGTGAATCTTTCGAAGGGGCGTATTGGCGAAGATGCCTCGCGACTGTTGGGTGGCATGATTATTACAAAAATTCAGCTTTCAGCGATGGAACGTGTTGATACGCCGGAGAGTGAGCGTAAGGATTTTTTCTTGTACGTTGATGAGTTTCAAAATTTTGCAACGGAAAGTTTTGCGGGAATTTTGTCCGAGGCACGTAAATATCGATTGAGCCTGATTATGGCGCATCAATACGTTAAGCAGCTTGATGAAAAAGTTGCGGACGCTGTGTTTGGTAATGTGGGCACGATTGTTTCATATCGCGTTGGCGCGGACGATGCTGAGCTTCTTGAAAAAGAATTCGAGCCGACATTCATGAAAACGGACATTGTTAATTTGCCGAAATTTCATGTGTATTTGAAGCTGATGATTGATGGGATTGCGTCGCAGCCGTTTAGCGCTGAGGGTCTTGCGCCTATTTTAAATCGTACACATACGACGGCAGCTGTAATTGCAGCAGCACGCGCAAATTATTCAACGCCGCGACAGAAAGTTGAGGATCATATTCGTGATTGGAGCTTGGGCGACGCTGCAGAAGATTATACAGATACACCAGATCCACTTACTGTAGCGGCTCAAAAACTTTCGCCTATAGTGCCGCACACACCAGAACAACTTGCCGCTGCTCGAGCAGCGATTGTTCCTCCCGCGCGATTTGCACCACCACTGCCACCATCATCACCAACTCAGCCGCCGCAGGGTAAAGTAGAAATGCCGCCGCGAGACGATTGGTTCGCCGCGACGTGTATTCGATGCGGCGCCGCGACAACGGTTCCATTTAAACCTGATGGAAAACGAAAGATTTATTGCAAGGACTGTTATAAATTCAGGCACGAGGACGAGGATAGGGAAAAGTTAGAGCGCGAAACCGCTTTTAAGCAAGCGATCAGAGAGCCAGAGCATGTTTCAGCCCAGCCATCGCCACGCGCGATTCTCGACATTGACGAAGGCGATGAATTAGAAGAAGATGTTGAAGAGTTGGCGCATGTTCCAGACGCTGCGGTACCCTCAAACACGGGTGCACCCATGAGCGGCGACGCTGCAGTTAAAAAACGCCGACGGCGAAAGAAAAAGACATCAGGTTTCGGCCAATCCGCAATTATAGATCCACGACCGACGCAAAGTTGACACAAGGCAAGATCCAGAAAACCGAATTGATGAACTGATTATTTTATGCTGACAGTTATTACCGGGCCAATGTTTTCGGGAAAATCGATTGAATTGATACGGCAAGTGAATCGTTTTAAAATTGGTGGGAAACGGGTGATTGTTTTTAAATATGGAGAGGATCGTCGCTATGCGGAAGCTGCGGCAGCATCACTTGATGGGTTAACAACCTGGGCGGTGCCCGCGGTTTCTACGGAGGAGATCGCGATGCGTGTCGAGGCGGATCATGAGGTTGTTGTGATTGACGAAGTCCAATTTTTTGATGACCCGATCGTCGAATTATTGCTTGGATACGTAAAGAGTGGTAAGGAAGTCGTTGTCGCAGGCCTTAATCTCGACTTCCGAAGTAAACCATTTATTTTCCGCGGCGGCACGCAGACAATGGCAGATCTTATCGTTCACGCGGATTCCATTTTTGCACTTCACGCAATTTGTACAGCAAAAGAATCCGGCAAAATTTGCGGCGCGCCTGCAACACGGACACAGCGTTTGCGTGATGGCGAGCCAGTATCTATAGATGAACCGGTTGTGCAAATTGGATCAGCAGAATCGTACGAGGCACGCTGTATTCGCCATCATTTTTTACACTAAGTATGCGAATGAAGATTATTGCGGCTATTATCTTTGTGGCGGTGTGTTGTGGTCCACTTGGGAGCGTTGTTGTTTTTGCGGCAACGGCGTCAGACATGCGTAAACCAATCATATATGTAAAACGCGATGGAGTTATTATTTCTGACGATTTGGCAACAGTCACATGGCCAGTTGCTTCAATTACAAAACTCATGACGGCCATGGTCCTCACCGACATGAATTTGGATTGGTCAAAATCCGTTTCGCTTATGCGCTCTGATGAAGTTGGCGGGGCACGGCTTCGGTCACCTGTTGGAACGCGTTATTCGCGCAATGATTTATTACATGCATCGCTCATGGGATCGGCAAATAACGCAACGCATGCGCTTGCCCGAACAAGCGGGGTCTCACTTCCATATTTTGTTGCACAAATGAATAAAAAAGCGCTTGCGCTTGGAATGGTGAATACGCACTTTGTTGATCCGACAGGGATAGAAATTGAAAATGTCTCAACGGCGGAAGATCTGGCAAAACTTGTTGAGGCGGCTGGAACATATCCCTCGATTGCGAAAATTGGTACGACCGATTATTTTACATTATACACACTAGCAAAACGGTCAGTTGCGCATCCGATAAAAACAACCAATAAATTATTGCTGAATGGCGATTCTGTGCAGCTTGGGAAGACTGGTTATTTGATCGAGTCGCAATATAATTTTGCGATGATAGGAACTGATAAAACTGGTGCACATCAGACGGTTGTCGTGCTTGGCGCGCCATCGATGAACGCCTCCTTTCAAATTGCGCGAGCACATGCTAACATGGGCGACTAGCCTATGGGAGTCGCAGAAAAGGGAACAGTATATGTCGGAATTTCCGGCGGAGTTGACTCCGCTGTTTCAGCATACCTGCTGGTTCAGGCAGGCTATTCGGTCGTCGGAATTTTCATGAAGAATTTTACAAAAATGGTGATGTCGAATGGAGAGTTTTCGCCTTGTTGGACGCCAGAATGGCACGACGCTGTTCGCGTGGCAGCGCACCTCGGCATTCCGCTTCAACGCTGGGATTTTGAAGAACTGTATCGCTCAGAAGTTTACGATAATTTTAAACAGGAATACGCCGCAGGTCGAACACCAAATCCGGATGTTCTGTGCAATTCAGAAATTAAATTTGGTGCTTTTTTTGATGCCGCCATTGCTGCAGGCGCTGATTATATCGCAACAGGCCACTACGCGCAGACTAACAAAAGTGGAGATTTACTTACAGCGGTTGATGAGGAAAAGGATCAAACTTATTTTTTGAATCAAATTTCTCGCGCAGCACTGTGTAAAACCTTATTTCCAATTGGGCATCTGACAAAAGCCGAAGTTCGCGATATCGCACGTGCGGCAGGCTTATCAGTTGCAGAAAAAAAAGATTCGACCGGGATTTGTTTTGTCGGTGAGGTGCCGCTCAAAGAGTTGCTTGGAGATTTTATGAAACCAACGCCCGGCAAAATTGTAACAACACAGGGTGAGGTTATCGGTGAACACGACGGTATGTTTTACTATACAATTGGCCAGCGACATGGTTTTGGCGGAGGCGGGCGAGCACCCCTCTATGTTGTGAGTAAAAATTTTGAGACGAATGAATTGGTTGTTGGAGCAGAAAACGATCCTGCACTTTTTTCAGCGACCGTTGTTGCTTCCGCATGTAATTGGATAAGCGAGCCTCAGATCGGCGAACAATTATTTGCACGCTTTCGACATAGACAACCGTTGCAAGCGGTTTTATCCTGGAGCATTTCGGACGAGCGGGTTATTTTAAACACGGCTCAGCCACAACGCGCAATTGCCCCAGGACAGTTTGCAGTTTTGTATCGACGTGGTGAGTGTTTGGGTGGCGGCGTTATTGAATAATCGTATTAGAGCGTTGAGCGTCAACAGTTGACATCTGAGTGATTTTATTATAATCTTTTGCACACGAAGCGCTTGTGCTTCTTTGAGGTGTGTCCCATGTTCATTCAGAATGATGTACCCCGCAAGCTGCAATTATTGCACGACTGTTATTTCCAGACCAGGGAGCTTAAGCAGGCAGTATCTGAGGCATTTCCATTTGGCTCTCCCGAGCACGATGACGAACACACAGAAATTCACAAACTCTTTCGTGTTCACTGTGCGTATGATACACGGGTGTCACCGTCATCCGGCCACTTTGAACGCGGCCTTCGACTACTGTATGACGTGTGCCCACAGCACAATCTGCGGGTTGACCCAACACGTCTGACTGATGCGCGTTCATTCGAATTAAATGGCGCGTACATAGTCGAACAGATTTTGCGGCGCCTGTTATTTGATGATCAGACATTTGTTGCGGCGCGTGTTTTGTATGAACACCACCACGCCTCTCGCGGACCGTTCGTCGCTCCTGCGGAACAGCCGTGGGTCGATTTCTTGTCTCGGATCCTTCCTCATCCTGAGGACATGTCTCCACCACCGATCGGTATGGTTCAGCGACTGGCCGACGAGGTGGTGAGTGGAACAGTTAAATTGCCTGGGTCTCTGAGCCGAGGCACGTTTGCTAACTATCTGACGCAATACGCGGGAAAAATTACGCACGACGCGGTTGTACCGAGCAGACCAGGTCTTTACGAGCAGTACGGCATGTACGTTCTTAATTCGGTTGAATTGAAGGACCATGACATGATTCGCGAGCTGCTCATTGCCAAATACCAGCTTGCCACGAATGTTCGATCGTGGATCACTGTTCGTGATTTATTTTCTGGCGAGGTAATAGGCCGAAGTATTCAAGATACAGAGAATATGGTGAGCAGTGCGTTTGAGAACCTACGTGTTAAGCACAAAGGTGATCAACGGCTCAAAGAGCTTATGTGGCCGTCACACTTGTGCAACTGAAACCTCAGCTGCGAACGATGACACTAGATTAATAGCGGCGCTGCGGAATTAATTTCCTGGCGCCGTTTTTTATTTCTAGTGATTTTTGACAAAATGTTTAATTCCGTGGTATATAAGTAATTCAATTTTAAGTTTTTACACAGTAAGGAGTTTCTGTGAGTGATGTAAGAGGTCTTCATATTGCAGGCCGCTGTGTTGGTGCTTTAGAGGCCGCACTCAACCATGTAGAAAAGCACAACCGAGCGAATGTTCTCGACCAGGCGCAGTTCGTTTTTCTGTTTCTTCATTGCCTCATCGGCAGTCTAGCGGGGACTGACCCGCGAGATGCCCGCAAAGCGCTCGTTCAATTACAGGCTCTTGGTTCAAAAATCAATTCTTTAGCATTTAGGTCGCGGAAATTGATGTGTGACGGCAGGCCCTCTGATCAGGTATTGAAAGAAATGTACGCAAACGCGTGTGCCTGTTTTGAGCATCAGTCTCGCAAGCCTGTTTTATTTCAGCGCGCAGACGATCGACAGAACTCTCATGCTGTAGGTTAGTAAGACCGGTTATCACACATACCTGTGAGCACCGGTTTTTTATTTTCAACAGAATTTCGAAGTTTATAAGTAATACAATACAGTGATTCAACATACGCTCAAAGAAAATGCAGATGCCTCTCAGGGGGAGATGAACGAGGAGCCCCCGTCGAGGCATCTGCATTTTCTTTGAGTATACGTTCACTCAGGTGTTATACTGCTCCCATGCTTCCTAATCCTTTTCAAAAACCTCTTACAGAGTTTAAAGACACAGACCCTCTTAAGAACAGGGAGATTGTTAGAGAACTCCTCGGACCAGAGGGAGTGCATAAATACAGAAAGATTCTTGGAGACACTTCAGACCCTCATTCAAAGCGAGACAAAGGAGTTTCTAAAGAAGAGCTCCTTGCTATGGCAGCAGAAGCTCGTGCGAAAATTGATTCACTCTCACGAGATTCTGTCGGACCAATCCTCGAACGTCTCATTGAGAAAGGATACGCTTCTCAAATAAAGTCCTTAAAAGAAATTGGCTTTTTAGAACGAGAGCCTCAAAAGAAGAAAAAAGGCTTTACCTTTTTTAAATCAAAAGAATCAGAAGAAAGCCCTTCAGAAAAAATTGGTTTCACAGACATCATCGGCACATTCCGCGAAGTTCCTTCCGAGGAGGCCATTAAAAAACACTTTCTAGCTATTCCTAACATCAAACAAAAGATAGATCAAGGATTTACGCGCCTTCTCATTGTTCCATTCGGTTCTTCCCTCGACACCCTCCGCTCTAAAACAGGAGAGCTTATTAAGAAGCACAAGAAAGCAAACAAACTTCTAGCTGGGGATGGAAGCAGTTTAGAACTCGACACTACAACACCACTCTGGGCATGGGACGAATACAATAATGC
>CALRDW010000002.1:0-1946 GCA_943355025.1 Candidatus Magasanikiibacteriota bacterium
GCAACACCACTCTGGGCATGGGACGGCCATAACAATGCAGACAAGAGCGGGAAGCTCGTCTATTATCCAGAACAATTCAATAAAGAAAATCACAACGGTAAAACTAAAACAGAACTCCTTTCAGGAGCTCAACCAAACCAAGCAAACTCTTCCACACCAAACACCAATCCATTCCCTGGCTACCATATTCTCCTCATCCAGGAAGACCCAATAATTCCACGAGAAGGGAAAGGAACATCAAAAGCAGGGAGAGACCAGATAGAAGCTGGTAAGTCATCTAACGACTACTTAGAACTTCTTACAACAGACAAGAATTATTCAAAAGAACTCGGCCTCACTCCAGAAGACTGGCTCACTCTTTTCGCAACTAACCTTAATCAGAAGAACAAAGTTATTAATGACTACGATTCTCAGAAAGATAGTATTAATTATTTAGTTGGTAGTTATTTTCCAGGTCCTGACAACGTCCCGGACGCTTGCTGGGACCGTGGCCTTCGGCAGGCGAGCTTGAGCGGGTACGAGCCGGCGGGTGTGTACGAGGATTTTGGCGTTGCTGGTGCGGTGGGGTGAATTAAACTTTAATTTTTATTTTATCCATTCTGCTTTGTATGTTGAAAATTCGCCACGTGTAATTGCAATGCGGATTTCTTCGCAGAGTTTGAGCATGAAGCGGACGTTGTGCACGCTGGCGAGTTTGTATGCGAGAAGTTCTTCCGTTTTAAATAAATGATGGACGTATGCACGGGTGTGATTTTTGCAGGTGTAGCAATCGCACCAGTCATCGATTGGGCGCTTAGAAAGTTTGTGCTCTGCGTTGCGCAAATTGATTTTTAAATTTTCACTCTCGCGACAATATAAAGTTCCGTTGCGCGCAACACGTGTTGGTGCAACGCAATCAAAAATATCGACACCACGTTCGACGACAACAAAAATATCGAGCGGATTATATCCGACGCCCATCGTGTAACGTGCTTTATTTTCGGGGAGTAAATCCGCGATCCAGTCTAATGTTTCTGCTGTCATCACCATATTGTATCCGATTGATTCGCCACCAATCGCAATGCCGTCGAACGGCAGCGACGCAATTTCGCGCGCGGATTCGCGTCGAAGCTCTTTATAATTTGCACCCTGAATAATGCCGAATAATAACTGTTTCCAGGCGTGTGGACCAGGGACACTGTGCGCCGCGATACATCGCTTCGCCCATGCGTGGGTAATTTCCATTGCGTCGCGTGCCTCTTGCTCCGATGCTGCATCTGGCGTGCAAATATCAAACGCCATAATAATATCAGCGCCGAGTTTGTGTTGAATATCAATTGCTATTTCTGGCGTGAATCGATGCGCGCTTCCATCGAGATGTGAGCGAAACGAAACACCATCCAAATCGATTTTAACTTTACTCGCGGATTTATTTTCAGTTGTATTTGTTTTTGCATTTTCTTTTTCATCGCGCTGTACGCCCAAAGAAAAAACCTGAAAACCGCCACTGTCTGTTAGCATCGGGCCATCGTAATTCATGAAGCGATGTACGCCGCCAAGCGCCGCAACTACATCTTCGCCGGGGCGCAAATGTAAATGGTAAGTGTTTGCCAAAATAACGGATGCTCCGGCTTCTGTGATGTCGCGATTGTCGAGCGCTTTGACGGTCGCCTGCGTACCGACCGGCATAAATGTCGGTGTCAAAATATCACCGTGGTCAGTATGGATGACTCCGGTTCGTGCGCGTCCATCAGCTCTGAGTTGCTCGAATACCATATGTGTTCAAAGTGTGACTGATTTCTTGAAAAAAGTCAATGAGACAGATTGACGCAGCGCGCCCCGTGAGAGTACTATACGTTCATATATTTCTCTTCCACTTATGCATAGATCAAGAAAGCAATTGTGGTTTGCTATAAGCATTACTGCGCTCGTATGCAGTGTTCTTGTATTTGGTATGTGGTACGCTG
>CALRDW010000002.1:1956-90340 GCA_943355025.1 Candidatus Magasanikiibacteriota bacterium
GCGGGTCAAGAAGCGACAAACGAGCAGAGCGCGGCGGCAGACGTACCTGTCTTGGCTCCGGAGCATGCGAAAAAAAATGAGGTGTCTATAGCAACAACAACGACGCCAACCTCTACAAGAAAGCTAACAAGTAAGGGTTTTAATATACCGATCCAATTTATTTCTCAAGCACCACGGAAAATTTGGGACGCAAAGCACGAAGATTATTGCGAGGAAGCATCACTTCTCATGTTGCGCACATTTATTGATAAAAAGCGCCTAACAATTGGTGAACAGGAGGCGCAGCTCGCAGCGATTTATAATTGGGAGATGAAAACATTTGGTTATTTTGAAAGCACCACGGTTTCAGAAGTCGTGCGGATCGCGAAAGAGTTATTAAATTTTAAACATGTGCGCGTTGTTGATAATCCAACCTACGAACAAATTCGTGCGGAAGCTGCGATCGGACATCCGATAATTGTGCCAACAGATGGCAAAGCGCTTCATAACCCATTTTTTAAAAATGGTGGGCCGCCGTATCACATGCTTGTTATTCGCGGCTTTACAGCTGCTGGCGATTTCATTGTGAATGATCCTGGAACGCAGCATGGCGAAAATTATGTCTATAAAAAAGCAATTTTGATGAATGCGATCCACGATTGGAATCATGGTCCAACAGATAAAATCGAAGCGTCTGGCACGCCGAGAATGATTGTGATAGAGTAGCCCGTGCCATGCCAATAAATTTTGCAAAAGAACTCAACGAAGAGCAATACAAAGTAGTTGCCGAAGGAGACGGCGCGTGTTTAGTGCTCGCTGGAGCTGGTTCGGGAAAGACGCGTGCGATTACATTTCGCGTGGCGTATTTACTTGAAAAAGGAATTCCGCCGGAAAACATTTTGCTGCTTACCTTTACGAACAAAGCCGCGAATGAGATGCTCGCGCGCGTGAAGAGTCTAATCGGTTTTGAACCCAAAGGTTTGTGGAGTGGAACATTTCACCACATCGGCTACCGCCTCGTTAATACGTATGCGCAGCTGCTTGGGTTTGAGCATCGAATTACGATTCTCGACAGTGAAGATTCGCGCAGTCTGCTGACACAAGTTTTAAAAGATGAGGGGTTTGATCCGAAGTCTCGCAAATTACCATCCGTGAACGTTATCGCGGATGTGTATTCATATTCGCGCAACGCGATGATTCCGATTGAAGAGGCAATTGATATTAAGCATCCGAGTTCGTTTGGTATTGCGCCTGACTTGGCTCATATTGTTGCCGTATACGAAAAACGCAAACGCGAAAGTGGATTTGTTGATTTTGATGATTTGCTCTGTTTGTGGCTCATGCTTTTAACGGATCATCCAGAAGTCCATGCGAAACTTTCCGGGCAGTTTAATTATGTGCTTGTTGACGAATATCAAGATACGAATCGTGTACAAGCGCGCATCATTCAAAAAATGGCGGCTGTGCATGGGAATATTTTGGCAGTTGGCGACGACGCACAATCAATTTATTCATTCCGCGCGGCGGACATCGCAAATATTTTAGAATTTGATCAGCGTTTTGAAAACGCACGCGTGTTTCATTTATTAACAAACTATCGATCATCGCCAGAAATTCTTGCAGTTGCAAATCACGTTATTAAACAAAACGAACATCAGTTTAAAAAAGAATTATTAAGTTCAATGGCGACGCTTGAGAAACCTATTGTGATCCAATCCGATACAGCTGCACTTGAAGCTGAAAAAATTGCGGATTTTATTGCACGTCAGCGTCGATTCGGCTATAAACTTTCTGAGATTGCAATTTTATTTCGTTCGACATTTCATTCGCAGCAGCTTGAATTTGAACTCACGCGCAGAAGTATTCCATATGACTATCGTGGCGGCACGCAATTTTTTGCGCGCGCACACGTAAAAGATGTGCTGTCATTTTTGCGCGCGTACGCTTCTACCAAAGATTCTATCGCGTGGCATAGACTTCTCGTACAGCAAGAAGGAATTGGTCTTGAGTCAGCACGAAAAATTTATGATCAGATTCGTCGACTTGATTCGATTCAACAAATCAATCATGATTCGACGGTTGTTCAAGTTGATAAGCGATGCTCTGCGGGTTGGGGAATGGTTACGCGTACAATGTTCGAGCTTGGAATGAAACACGGGAGCGTCGGAGAAATGATTCGCGTTGTCAAAGATTGCGCGTATCGATTTTATGTTGAGAGTGAATTTAAAAATTATAAAGAACGGCTTGATGATGTTGAACAGCTCGCGACATACACAGATCGCTTGACCGATGTTAAAGCGTTTCTTGCCGAAACAGCTCTTCAGGATCAGTTTAAAAATAAGGGTCAAGACGGAATAGATAAAGTCGTGCTTTCGACAATTCATCAAGCAAAAGGGCTTGAATGGGATACGGTTTTCGTAATTAATTTGACAGGCGGCGCATTTCCAAATGAGCGCGCGGCACTTGAAGAGGGTGGAATTGAAGAAGAGCGCCGGTTGTTTTATGTTGCTGTAACGCGTGCGCGCAAGACCTTGTATTTGTCATACACAGCGCTTGGTGGTCGACAGAACGAACTTATTGTTTCGCCCTCACCATTTTTAGAAGAAATTGACGACATTTTGCTTACGCGTGAAAACAAAACCGGCCCGCACGTGGCAGAAGCCACATACGAGCCGGATGAGCAGGAAACCGATTGGCGCAAGAAAAGTTTCTTGAGCTCAATCGACGCGTTTTAATTATTTAACAGGAGCCGGTGTTGGTGCAACTGGCGCTGCAACTACTGCAGGCACAGCGGCGACCGCTTTTACATGAATAACGCCTTGGAATGCTTTGTTCTGTGGATTGAGATGATCATGAAATTTCCAATCACCTGCTTTTTCAAATTTGAATGCCCATGATTCACCTGGTTTGACGCTTGCTTTCGGGTCAAATTCTGGGTATGTACTGTGGGTTGGGTGTGGAGCTGATGCTGGCCAATGCGCCTTGAGATCGCTGTTGCGGAATTCGATAGAATCGCCGACTGTGATCGTAATTTCTTTGATGTCGAGTGTGCCTGGGTTATACGTGAGAGGCTTTGTGTCTCCTGTTCGCACATGCGCCTCGAGTGGCTGAGGGGCTGGTGACGTGCCTGTTGATTTTGAGCAACCTGCACCAGAAAAGGCGAGTGTTGCTGTGAGGGCTAAAATTGCGTACGTAGTTTTCATAAATTTATTCTTTGTACTAAGTATAGCGCTCAACCTTGCAACACGTCAAAAGCCATGCTACAATCAGGCCAAACATATACTTCTATGCATTTTGACGGCATCCACGAAAAAACATTGGTTCTTATTAAGCCTGACGCGATTCAACGCGGTCTTGTTGGCGAGATTATTCATCGTTTTGAGCTCAAGGGTCTCAAGCTCGTTGGTCTCAAGATGATACGTCTTGATGAGGTCGTGCTGCGTGAACATTATGCACACATCGCGAGCAAGTCATTTTATCCTGGCGTTGAAAAGTTCATGATGTCGTCACCTGTTGCAGCGCTCTGCCTCGAGGGCCTCGAGGTCGTTGATTCGGTCCGCCTCATTACGGGCATTACGAAAGCACGCAGCGCAGACGCCGGCTCGATTCGAGGTGATCTTGCAATGAGTGTTGCATGCAACGTTATTCACGCATCAGATTCGGTTGAGAATGCAAAGGCTGAAGTGCCACGCTTCTTTAATGATGATGAGATTTTTACGTATCACAAATCAGAGTACGAACACGTGTACGCTGAGGATGAGCGAGGGAAATAAGGATTGGGAAGTTTATAAGTAGTTAAATACAGCGATTCAACAGACACCCAAAGAAAATGCAGATGCCTCTCAGGGAGAGATAAACAGGAACTCCCGTCGAGACATCTGCATTTTCTTTGGGTGTGAGTTCACTCAAGTGCTATACTACTCGCATGCTTCCCAATCCTTTTGAAAAACCACTGCCGAAAATGCGAGAAACAGATCCTCTTAAGAATGAGGAGATTGTTAGAGAATTACTTGGCGAGAGAGGCGTACATAAATATAGAAAGATTTTAGGAGATAATTCAAATTTCAAAAATAAAAAAGATAAAGAAGTTTCTAAAGAAGATCTCCTTGCTCTGGCAGCAGAGGCGAATGCGCTTAAAGAACAGGCGGGTAAAATTTCTGCGGAAGCGTTTGAGGCGACTTTTGAGAAATCGCTTGAGCGTCAATATGTATCACAGATAAAATCTCTTGAAGAGATTAGATTTTTAGACACTAAAAACGGTGATCTTGGTTTTACCGCAATCACTGGATACTACCTTAAGATTCCGAATATCGAGGATATTAAAAATCATTTCCTCTCAATCCCAAATATACAAGAGAAGGTGCGCTCTGGATTTACACGACTTCTTATTGTTCCGTTTGGCAGATCTTTGGACACTCTTCGGCAGAAAACAAAAAGTCTTATCATGAAACACGAGCGAACAGGGCGACTTCTAAAAGAAGGTGGTGGAGCAACCATAGTTCAGGTAAATGATCCTATGAATGTGTGGGATAGATATGATAGTGCTGACATAAGTGGAGGCCTCGTCTATTATCCGGAATTATTTGATAAGAATAAACATAATGGGAAAACAAAAGCAGAATTGTTATCCCATTTGACAGCGACGGATCCTTTTTTGGGTTATCACGTTCTTCTTATCCAGGAAGATACAAAAATTCCGTCAAAAAGAAATGAGAATTCTCCAGGTGAGATGCATCAACTGAAAGTCGGGGAGACTCCAGATGATTATTTGGCACTTCTTAACAATGATCCTGAATATGCGAATGAGCGTGGACTCACTCCAGAAGATTGGCCTACGCTTTTTGCAACAAATTTGGATCAAACCGATACAGTAATAAACGATGTTCGTTCGGGTGTAGACCATCTTAGTCTCCTTTTAGGATCTTTTCTTCCTGATTATAAAACAGTTCTGCGAGCGGGTTGGGATTCTTGTGAGGGGCGGCTGAATTTATTTGGGACCGCACGCAGCGCTGATTTTGAATCGGCAGGTGCTAGTACCGCGGTTTGCTAAACAATTTTTTATGTTGCCGAATCCGTTTGAAAAACCGTTGCCGCAGATGAGTGAGACAGATCCTGAAAAAAATCGGGAGATTGTTGAGGCATTTTTAGGAAAAGAGCGTGCGGCGAAATATGCGAGTGTGATTCAGGGGGGTGCGGGAAATGAAAAAACTGGCGCTCAGAATAAAAGCACAGCAGAACTTATGGACGAGGCGCGTAATATACGTAAGCAAATGGATAAACTAGGGAATGAGAAAGCGCTTCAAAAATTAGAGCCGTGGCTTGAAAATGAATTCCATGATGAATATCAGCGGCAGATAAATTTATTGGAGATGCGAGGGTTTTTGGAGACTCAGGGCGGAAGAAGGGGAATAGCGGACGAGCAGGGAAATTTTTATCCAGTGCCTTCGGTCGGCAGTGTCATCGGACGCATCAAAGAAAAAGCAGCGATAATTCAGGAAAAGCGTGCGCAAGGGTTTGAGCGATTTTTACTCGTGCCGTTTGCGTGTAGTCCGAACAAATTCGTTGATGCATACAATGAATATGTAGAGGAACATCCAGATGATTTATTTCAGAGGAATGGCAAGCCTGTTTCATTGGGGCGAGGAACCGGTGATCCAGCAATGATGCAATCCACTATATTTGGATCGCCGGTCCGCGAGTCACATTATTTTCCAACGAATTATGATTTTGCGGAAGAGGGTGAACTGCCTACAAAAGAAGAGGTGCTTGCAAAAAAGCAGGGGTCATCAAACAGTTTGTCATTTCCTGGATTTCAGATGTTATTTCTAGAAAATGATTTAGAAATGGAAGAAAAGTACATGCCGGACATTCCGGACGGTGGCCGTTCTCGGATCAAAAAGGGTAAATCACCGGAAGAATATATGCAACTGCTCGCCGGGTCTCAGCAGTATGCTCACGAGCGCGGACTGACGATTGAGGAATATTTAACGCTTGCGCTTAATGAGCTGGTTTATGGGAGAAAAATCTTAGATGGTGATATAGGGGGTCATGCGTGCATGCTGTTGGGATCATTTTTTTTGAGCATTGATTGCGTTCCATATATTTCGAGCGATCGCACTGGCGTTGTTTTTATAGGCAGTAGAGTTTCGAATACGCTTATGAGCGAGGATGACGGAATTCGTACGGTGGTTCAACTCTAGCGCGTACGTTGACAAGGACAATTTTGTGCGCTAGTCTTTGGGCTCACCACACACGGAGGTTTCGGTGACTGAGAACAGTAAAAAAACGAAGAAAGTTAGGCTGCGGGATTTTTTGCCATGGCAGGATCCCGATGTCTGTTTGCGGATTGTGCGCTCACCGCGGATGTTGGAGCGTGATGGGGCTGTGTTGCCGCTCGCGCTGCGACCTGTGCTCGACCACCTGTATACGCATGTAAGTGCGATTCAACGCGCTCGTATCCCGCTTGAGGACGTTGGTGAGCATCGACGGCAACAAGTGCTCTCTGTGCTGAGCAAGGTCGCGGGTCGCCCGATTGTGGCGGAGGATTTGCAGGCGTCTATTGAGCAGATCATGGAAGTTGAGAACACTCTTGTGCGCGAATTCGTTTTGGGGCAATTTGAGCATCAATACACGCCAGACGGGAAGTTGCATTTGTCAGATCCGCTCGGCCTTGCGCTCATCGCGTTTTATCCGGATTGGGAATTTCGTGGGGACACGGTGCACCAGGTCAATCAGGATCAGCGCATCATGAGCATTCGTTCATATCGCGCGCTGTTTCGTTTGATTACCGGCGCATGGCTTCTCGGGCTGCAGCAGGAAGTTGAGCTCGCGAATACCCGGATCGAGATAATCACAAGTTATTTTGAAAGCGAATTGTTCGAAACACCTAACCACATCAACACCGACTGGGTGAGTGGCAAGAATCGCGAGATCCCTACAATGTATGTGCGAACAGATCCGGATCGCGGCTTTGCGTTTATGCAGCTCGTTTCCGCAGAGGAACTTCGACTCTTGCCAAAGGGCGCGGTTATCTCAAAAGTGTCTGCGATGTCGCGATTTGTGCCAGTTGCAAACGGAAATGCTGTTGCGTACATTCCGAATCTAAATTTATCGCGCCCAAAAGGCGTTGTACCTCAGATTCGCAAACATTTGTTGGGGCGCGCGATTAATGATGGCGTTGGTGTTCGCATTCTCGTGTTTTCACGCGCGGAGTATGAACGCTTGCAGCCAAAATTTAAGCGCGTTATCTACGACCATGGGATCGCGGAAACAGTTGATGGTGTGCTTCTTGCAAACGTGCGGCCCAATTTGACGAGTGTGGCGAGCGCGGGTGTTCATTGGCAGGGAAACGTCACAATTGGCAACGATACCGCCGAGGCGCAAATTGTTTCGTTTGAAACCGATTGGAATCGAACGAAATCGCTTCTTCCTGAAACCGAGGTGTGGTATAAATCGAAGCAATGGTTGTTGCAAGCGAAGGATGATCCGGACGTAATAAATCCATTGCCACCGCTCATTCAACTCGTGTTTCCGCCAACGCTGCACCCCGAATGGACGCAGTGGGCCCATATCGTAGATGTGCTCTGTTATCGACTTGATCGCGCAGCGAGTAAACATTTCCCCGGGCATTTTGTTGAACGTGGTGCGTGGATTAATCGTGTTCGCAGCGTTCTCATGCGCCGGCACCATGAATGGTCACTGGACGTTAAAGCGAAAGATTTGCTTCCTAAGAAGTAGGAGGTGGCGCGTTTCTTAACCGAAGCGCGTTTTTTTATTTTCAACAGGATTCGGAGGTTTGCGAGCAATACAAAAACAGCGATTCAACAGAGGCCCAAAGAAAATAAAGTTGCCTCTCAGGGGGAGATGAACACGAGCCCCCGTCGAGACAACTTTATTTTCTTTGGGTATACGTTCATTCGGGTGTTATACTGCTCCCATGCTTCCTAATCCTTTTGAAAAACTATTGCCGCAGAGCATATTGCGGCATTTTTGTTTTTGTATTACACTCCAATCAACGAATTATGTCAGAGACTGCACCAAAAACGATACTCCTTACCGGGAGTAGTGGAACCATAGGAACTCGGCTCGCAGAGCGCTTAATTGAGCGTGGATTCGATTGTATCGCCGCCGATATCGTGCCGAATAGATGGAGTCGAATTGTAAATAAAAAAACAATTCACGTTGATCTGCGTGATGCGCGGGCGACGTTGAAAAAATTACCGCGGGCTGTTGATTTGATCATGCACCTCGCCTCACATGCTCGTGTTTATAATTTGATACAAGAGCCGCGCTTGGCATTTGAAAATGTTCAAACCACGGGGAATATTTTGGAGTATGCGCGCGAGCGCTCAATTTCACGGCTTATGTTTGCGTCATCGCGAGAGGTGTACGGAACGTTGGACAAAAAACAGACGCACCACGGGGAAACAGATGTGAATATAGAACGCTGTGAAAATCCGTATGCTGCATCGAAAATTGCAGGCGAGGCGTTTATGCATGCGTATAAGCGGTGCTTTGGACTACGACCCGTGCTGTTTCGTTTCTCAAATGTTTATGGGAGATATGACATTAGCGACCGCATCATTCCCACATTTATTAAACTCATGCGCAGGAATAAAGACGTTACGATTTTTGGACGCAATAAACAGATGGATTTTACGTATATTGACGACGTAGTTGACGGAGTTATCGATTCACTTTCACACTTTTCTGTGATTGAAGGTAAAAGTATTAATCTTGCAACGGGATCGGGAACCTCACTTCATGAACTTGCGGGCCTCATTCGGCGGGAGACTAACGCAACCTCAAAAATTATTATGAAGCCGCATCGTATTGGCGAGGTAATTGCACACGTCGCTGATATCAGCGCAGCAAAGAAATTACTTCGGTTTAAATCAAAAACCTCGATTGAAGATGGTATTAAAAAAACAGTAGCCTGGTATTTAGAAAATACGTAATTGTATGACAAAAGTATCCATAGTAATTCCCGTTTATAATGAAGAGGCGTGTATTGTTGAAACACACAAACGCTTGGTTGCTTCTTGTGGTAACGATCCGAGCGCTGTTGAGTTAATATACGTAAACGATGGAAGTAGAGACCGAACGCAAAAAATATTGAGAGATATTGCGCAAACAAATCCTTGCGTAAAAGTCATTTCTTTTTCTCGAAATTTTGGACATCAAACCGCTGTATCTGCAGGGATTTCATATGCAACTGGCGCGGCTGTTGTTGTAATTGATGGCGATCTGCAAGATCCACCAGAGATTATTGAAAAACTTGTTGCGAAATGGCGAGAAGGATTTGATGTTGTGTATGCTGTTCGTGAATCACGAAAGGAAAATATCGTGCTTCGGTTTATGTATTCGCTATTTTACCGCATCATGGCGAGGCTCTCATACGTTGCCATTCCTCTCGACAGCGGTGATTTTGCACTCATGGACCGCAAGGTTGTTGATGTTCTTAAAAAAATGCCAGAGCACAATCGGTTTGTGCGCGGTCTCCGTTCGTGGATTGGATTTAAACAGATCGGTGTTGCGTATGCGCGCGACGCACGAGTGCTTGGTGAATCAAAATATTCAATAATGAAATTATTTAAGCTCGCATATGATGGAATTATTTCATTCTCCTTCGTACCGCTCAAAATGGTTTCTGTCGCGGGGTTTGTAATCTCGTCTGTTGCTTTTCTGTCGATTTTTATCGTTTTATTTTTTCGGATATTTACCGAGTATTCAATTCCTGGTTTTGCATCGACCGCAACAATCGTTTTGTTTTTAGGCGGTGTTCAATTACTGTCGCTTGGTATGATCGGCGAGTATGTATCACGAATTTTCGATGAGGTAAAAGGGCGGCCGCTCTTTGTTGTCGACGAGCTCATTAATTTTTAGCAGCACTATGGAGGACACATACGTTGCTCAATATTTAGAGGCTGAAAAAAAACATTGGTGGTGGATTGCGCGAAGAAAAATTATTGAACGCCTCGTTTTAAAGGTTTTAAAGATTAAACAGGAATCAGCGTTTCGCAGAGCGCTTGAGATCGGTTGTTTCAGCGGCATGAATGTTCAGGCATTGTTGCCTCTTGCTCGTCAGTGGGTTGGAATTGAGCCATCACGTGTCGCGATTAGTCAGGCGCGTTCCAACGCACCAGAGTTAGAAGTGCATGAAGGTCTGTTTCCAGATGTGCATCCGTCAGGGTCGTTTGATGCTGTTTTTATGCTTGATGTTCTTGAACACACAGAAGACGCGAGTGTAACCCTTAAAAATGTTTTTTCATGTGTGGAGCCAGGCGGCTATTTTTTCGTTACAGTTCCAGCGTATATGTGGTTATGGTCACAGTTTGATATCATTAATCAGCACTATCGACGCTATACACGCCGCCAGTTGGTTAAAGAATTGACGGCCGCGGGTTTCGTGATTGAGTACGCAGGGTATTTTAATTCATTGCTCTTTGTGCCGGCCGCTGCTCAGCGTCTCTTGAAAAAGAGAGGAGCTTCAAATGTCTCGAACATAGATACAGGTGCAAAAATTCCGTCGAGCCCCATTAATCTTTTTCTAGGCTTTATTTTTACGCTTGAAAAATATATATTACCGTATGTCAAATTTCCTTTCGGGTTATCCGTCATTGCAATCGCTCGGCGCCCGCGTTAAAAAAAATATTTTAACTAAGACATTGGTTGAGCCAGTTATTTTTTTTCTGCTGTTTATTTATTTTGTTTTTACACGCGCCCTTGGGTTTCATCAGACATATCATCAAGATGAATATAAATGGGCGATGATTGTTGACCCTGTAAATGGTTTGCGTGGAACGGTTCCGCATCCACCGCTCGCTGAAAATCTTTATCACATTGCCGGCAGGTATTTTGGGTACAATCATTTAAGAATTGTTCCCATTATTGTGAGCCTTCTGCTCGGGGTTCTTATAATTTATTTTGTACGCAAACAATACGGAAGACGAGCTGCCATTATTGCAGCTGGTATTTTTACGATAACAATTTATTCCGTTATAGCTTCCATACAAATTGATATTGATGGTGCTCTTCTGCCATTTTTTGTTTGTGCGGCGATTGGGAGTTATGAACAAATTCGTCTTACTGCGTCAGCGGGTGCACAAAAAAAATGGGCCGCCTTATTCTTGGTTGCATGTATTGGCGGTTTTTTTACTAAACTCAGTTTCGTTCTTGTTCCTGTTGCAATACTGTGCGACGTCGCGCCGAGTCTGCTCGGTTCACTATCATTATATAAAAAACGCGCAGCTACTTTTCTGTGGGCAGCCGCATGCTGTGTGGTATTGGGAGGTATAGTTGTTGTGTTGGTTCTTATTCGTCATGCAATATTTATTGAGTATGTAAAAAACTTTGTTGCATTTTCACATAGAGATTTTCAGCAAGAAGCGATTCAAATTATCAAAGCATTAATTTTTTCTTCGCCCCTCATCATTGGCGGGGTTATTTTGGGAGTGCGCCATTTCCGACAGCTTCGCATTTGGTACTATTTGATCGGAGCTAGTTTTTTATTCTATTTAGTTATTTTCGATTTTACACATCGAACGCTTGATCGGTATTTGATGTTTATTATTTTGCCTGGATCAGTTATCGCAGGTGTCGCTCTCGCACATGAAATCAAATCGATGCGAATTGTAGGATCGGAAGCACGCAAGTTTTTGCTGTTTCTAGGATCTTCAATCGTTGTGTTTGGTACCCTCATGCATTATTTATTGCGTGGGACATATGAAATATTACCATTCATTCCGAAATCAGTATTTTTCGAGCATGTTAAGAATTTAAATTTTTCTTTTCTTGTTCCACTTACGGGCGGATCGGGTCCAGCTGGATTTTATTTGTCTGCGCGCGCTCTAATTATTTTTTGGTGTCTAGGATTGCTGTCGGTCGCTGTTATATTATTGAAGCTTCATGCGCGAACGATTGCTCTCGCTATATTTATATCAGCAGGCCTCATTTATAATGTGTATGGTGATCTTGAATTATTAACTGGTGCCTATTTTGGCTCGATGTCAAAAGTGATTGAACAAACGACGGACTATGTTGTAAATGCAGGGGATATACCAGGAGTCATCACGTTCAACGATACCGGCACATGGCAGCTTGAACAAGCGCACAAATATATTCGACGATTTTATATACACCCGATGTTTGCTGTGGGGAATACAAATTTTTTCAGAGCATTCCACGGCTACTTTATGATCGTTGATTTTCCACCAATCGGCACGAGTGGTCCGTATGCGGAGTATTTTAGTGGGTGCGCTGTTGTGTATCATGTGCAAGATAAATTGATCTCAGGCAGCGTATATGATTGCAGGAAGGCGCCATTTACCGTAAAGTTTCAGTGATATGCGACTCCTGCTTATAACACAAACAATTGACGAAGATGATGGCGTGCTCGGATTTATGCACGGTTGGATCAGTACCTTTGTCAGTACCTACGATTCAATTGTGGCCGTGTGTTTGCAGCAAGGGACGATACACCTACCGAAAAACGTACAGGTAGTGTCGCTCGGAAAAGAGTCTCATGCATCTCGCATTTCAATGCTTGTGCGTTTTTTTCGTGCCGTGTGGTTAACCCGCAATAAATGCGATGCTGTTTTTGTTCACATGAATGTCGAGTATGTTTTACTTGCTGGGTGGTTTTGGAAGCTTCGCGGTAAAAAGGTTTCGCTTTGGTATAACCACAAACAAGGTGGGTTAAAGTTGTGGCTCGCGCGCCCTTTTTTGGACACAATTTTTTATACTTCATCGCAGGCATATACTGTGCGGTTTTCAAATGCGGTTCGCATGCCTGTTGGAATTGATACGCGAGTATTTAAATGTTGTACCAAACTTCAGGCACAAAAAAAATCTATCGTGTACATTGGACGAATCGCACCAGTTAAACATTTAGAAATTTTTATCAACGCTGTTAAGGAATTGGTAAATCGCGGTGCTGCAATTAGTGCGCATATTTATGGAGATGCGCTCGAGCGGGATAAAAAATATTATGAGGAGCTTCGTCAAAGCAGTGTTGAGCTTGAGTCTCGCGGTGCTATTACTTTTCACTCGCAAGTTCCTAATATTAAAAGTCCTGCTGTGTATAATTCGCATGATATTGTTGTGAACATGACTCCAGATGGCTCTTTTGATAAAGTTATCATTGAAGGAATGGCATGCGAGCGATTAGTTTTGGTTTCAAATACCGTGCTCAAAGATGTGTTGCCCGCGGAGTGTATTTTTTTGCAGAATGACGCGAATGATATGGCGAATAAATTACAGAAGCTGCTTGAGCTTCCTTCGGAGCAGGCAGCTGTGCTTGGCGCGGAGTTTCGGTCTTATGTAGTTGAACACGAAAGCCTAGATGCATTGATTAAAAAAATTCATCGGTATATTTGAGTGCTTTGAGAAAAGTAGTCTATAAAAAAGCCGAGCCCCCATGAGCTCGGATTTTTTAACCGCTGTATTTTTATGAATTACGTGGTGCTTTTTGCAAGCTTTGTCATTGTTTTTGTACAGCGTGTGCATACGAGGATTCGCTGACCAAACATTCGGCGGGGCTGAACATTAATGCCAACCCAGCGTTTTGATTGGACGTTTGAGTGACTGCGTGTCGCTCCTCGAGTTGGAGCACGTAAGCAGAGTTTACAGATTTGTGCCATACTGTTACAGTTAACAAACTAGAGTTTGAAGTGCCAGCACTGTATCAAATTAGTCTTTTTTTTGCAAGGAGCCCCTATATATGGACCTATTTATCACAATTTTACTCATTGTCGTCGTTGGTTTTTCAGCCATTCTTCATGAAGTGGCTCACGGGCTTGCGGCTCGTGCGCTTGGCGACAAAACAGCTGAATATGCGGGACGTCTTACGCTTAACCCACTCAAACATCTTGATTGGTTCGGTTCGGTTATCATGCCGTTTTTTTTGAGCCTCGCGCATCTTCCTTTGTTTGCATACGCAAAACCAGTTCCGTATAATCCATATAATTTGAGCAATCAGAAATTGGGACCAGCGCTCGTGAGCGCCGCAGGGCCGGGAACAAATCTGCTTATCGCTATCATCATGGCTGGTTTAATTCGAACAAATTTATTGCCGCTAGGGATACAAAGTTTTTTATTTTTAGTGCTTGAGGTAAATGTTTCGCTCGGTATTTTTAATTTGCTGCCAATCCCGCCACTCGATGGATCAAAACTTTTGTATGCTTTTTTGCCGAGACGATTTGATCATATAAAATATACGCTCGAACGGTACGGCATCTTCATCGTTTTTATTTTTATTTATTATTTCAGCTGGATTCTTCTTCCAATACTCAATTTCGTAGAGCGAATACTTATTGGCTCTTAGGAATTAAGTGTCTTGCAACGCAATATCTCAGTCATGATTGTTTCTGAACGCTCTGCCCAACTATATTTTTTTACTCGTTCAAACGCGGCAGCGACTCGATTCAGGTACAACTCGGGATGCTCCGCTGCGCTACGGATTGCATTTACAAGTGCGGTTGGATTATTAGGTTCAATTAAAATTGCTGAAGAGTCATCTACTATTTCACAAATAGAGGGTAGTCGTGATGCAATAATAAGACGTTGTGCCGCCATGTATTCGAAAAGCTTCAGTGGCGAGGTGTGGTGTTCTGAAATGCGTGAGCCGGATTTGTTTGGCAGAATCGCCATGTCCGCTGCTGCAAGGTACATGCGAACCATGTCGGTATTCGAATGACCAACAAGGGTAATGTGCGGGAACGCTTTATATTCATCCATAAGAATAAGTTCCTCTGGATGGCCACCAATAAGTATTATGCGGATGTGATCATGCGCGAGTATTTTTGCAGCTTCAAGTAAAATATCCACGCCCTTCCAGGAATGTTGAAAAAAACTTCCAGTGTAAACAGCAACAACATCTTCCGGCGGAATGTTGAGACTGAGACGTGCTACTTTTTTGTTTGTTGCCACATCAAATTTCTTCAAGTCAATTCCATCAGGAGCAACTAAAATATCATTAGGCGCGACACCAAGCGAAATCAAATCTTGTTTTAAGCCATGTGTGATCGCAACAATCATCCCTACGCGTCGTAATAACAATCGAAATATTCTCGATGGTCGCGCTGGCAGTGTGTGCGCTTCCCAAATTGCATTTCGAAACAGTGCGGCAACAAATAATTCTCGGCTGTAAATAATCCGCTGCGTTTTTCGATGGCATATACAGTAAATTATGAGGCTCAGCATAAACGTACTTGCCTGTATCCAATATGCTAATCGGCCAAGCCATATCGCGCTAAAAATAGTGTCGATACACCAGAGACGAATTATTGTAAAAGTTTTTTCAAATCCGTAATAAGTAAACGCATCCGTCCCAAGAGCGTTTTTTCGATTTGGAATAATGAGCGCGAAATCAATTTTTTTTTCCGCGCAGATTTTTTTTAGCTCTGCACACATCGACATGATTTGTATCCCGTGCGCCCGCTCAACAGGCAGACGGTTGTTAGTAATGTACAGAAACTCGGCTATATTTTTTTCTTTAAAGGCTTGTTGCATGGATTTGGATTTATGCTACGGGTGTCGGTGTAATTCCGAGCTCTGCACATTCGTGCTCAACCATGATGCGGACCAATTCTTTGAAGTGTACTTTTGGTTTCCACCCCAGTTTTTCCGCTGCTTTTGTTGCATCACCAATAAGTAAATCAACTTCTGTTGGGCGGTAGAGGCGTTCTTCGGTAATAATGTAAGGCATCCAATCTGTGATACCAACAAGACGAAAAGCTTCTTCAACGAATTCTCGAACACTATGTGTTTCGCCAGTCGCTATAACAAAGTCTCCTGGTTCGGGTTGTTGAAGCATGAGCCACATTGCCTCAACATATTCTGGAGCATAGCCCCAGTCACGCTTTGCATCAAGATTACCAAGGTCCAGAATCGTTCGTTTTCCCGCCGCTATCTCAGCGACCGCACGAACAATTTTTTTTGTTACAAAATTTTCTCCACGTCGGGGTGACTCGTGATTAAATAAAATGCCATTGCTGATGAACATGCCATAAGCTTCTCTATAATTTACGCCGATCCAATACGCGTAGAGTTTTGAAACGCCATATGGACTTCGTGGATAAAAAGGTGTCGTTTCTTTCTGTGGCACTTCTTGAGCTTTTCCAAACATCTCAGAAGAAGACGCTTGATAAATTTTTGTTTTTAATCCAAGCACCTGAACGGATTCGATAAGTTTCATTGCGCCGAGCGCAACGGTTTGTGCTGTATAGAACGGTAAATTAAAACTGATACGCACGTGGCTTTGAGCCCCAAGATTATAAATCTCGTCTGGTTTAACAGTTTGAAGGATACTGAAAATGCTTGAGTCATCTGTCAAATCGCCGTAGTGTAAAATTACAAAATTTTCTGGATTATCAGCGCTCAGCAAATGTTCAACTCGACTTCGATTAAATGTGCTTGCGTGGCGGACCATTCCGTGCACCTCATAGCCTTTTGCAAGCAAAAATTCAGCAAGATATGAGCCGTCTTGGCCTGTAATTCCGGTTATGAGCGCTCTTTTTTTGTTCATATGGTTGGATTTGCAGCTGAATAGTTGTGTGTGCGTTGGAATATTACGCTAAAAAGACGGCTGCAGTCAACACCTTGTTGGGCCGTCTAACCCAGTAAAGTTTAAATACCAAGGTTTACAATCGTGCCCATAAATGCTACTCTTTATGGAACTTCTGTATGAATGAGCGTGGTATTTTTTCGAAATCAATTCACGGTGGGAAATGGTTATTGATGAGCGTTGTTGCGAATAAAGTAATCAATCTCGCTCCTTTTTTCGTTTTAACACGACTGTTATCTCCTATAGATTACGGTATTATAAACATAGCTTTTCTGGTTTCTTCGTTGGGAGATAAATTATTTAATATTAATTTTGATCAGGCTTTAATTAGAAAACGTGGCTCGATTGACGAAGAGCTGGCGACTGTGTGGACTTTTGGGCTGCTCCGCTCAGCATTCATAGCGTGTCTAATTTTTTTTCTGTCGGGCTGGGTTTCGGTTCAGCTGCATGTACCATCAAGTTACATAAATATTATTCGGTATAGCGGACTTTTTTTGATTCTGAGCGCCTGTGCGAATCCTCAGCAGACAAAACTCTTTAGAGATTTGGACATGCGCCCTTATTTTTGGCGCGATTTTGTTGCTGCAATTGTCTACGCAGTAGTATCGATAGGGTGGGCAGTTTTTGTAAGCGCAACCGTGTGGGCTTTATTTATTGGTTACGTTGCACGATTGCTCGCAGGAGTATTCATGACTTATTTTTTCGTGCCAATAATTCCAAGAATCAAATGGAATGTTCGGCATTTGTTGCCGCATGTGCGACAAGGTCTCCTATATTATTTTCAAGATTTGGGGAGCTATTTATTGTCTGCTACTGACGCGTTTATTGTTGCGCATCTTTTTACAGTAACGGACGTTGGATTTTTTACTCGCGCACAAGATACTGCATCAATGGTATCGTCCTCGCTTCTATCAGTTATAAATAAATTAGCTTTTTCCGCCTACGCAAATTTACAAACTCAGTTAGAAAAAGTCAGAGATGGTTTTTTAAAAAATCTGGATGTGTTTTTAATGCTGAGTCTACCTTTTTGCGTGCTCATCATTTTAGATGGTGGTGAAATTGTGCGCATTCTTTTTGGAGAAAAATGGTTAGCGCTTGTTTTACCTCTCAAGATTTTTTCATTTGGAACAATTTTTATCAACATTTCAAATAGTATAACACCGATATTAAACGCATTGGGTTACGCAAGGTATGTTGTAAAAATAAATGCTGTTCAGCTTTGTGCGATGGTAATTGCCGTTGTGTTCGGCGCTCATTTCGGTGGCCTTATTGGTTCCGTGATTGGGGTCGTGTGTGCAAGCATCATTACATTCGGTATCGGATTTTTTAAATTGAATGCAGTATTAAAAATTGATTTTAGTCATTACAGTGCGCCAATAATCAGCGGTTTCGCGGCTTCATTAGCGACCGTTCTCGCCTCCATTTTTCTGAGGCATTATTATTTTAACTCAGGTTCGAAAATTTTGTTTGTTGTTTTGATGAGCCTTCTCAGTAGTATTTACTACTCGGTTTTATTTATTACAAGTTATAAATTGCAAGCGGGCCCGTGGTTTACGCTACGCAAAGTCTTTACTGAATTCATCAGACTTCACTAGTTGACGTACTGTAGATCACAGATTACTATATAATAAATAAATGATCCTATGATCCCGTACGGTCGCCAAACAATAGATGAAGATGATATCGCTGCAGTTGTTTCTGTATTGAAATCGGATTGGTTGACGCAAGGTCCTCATATTTTAGAATTTGAAAAAGCGCTCGCTGAATATTGCGGTGCGCGGTTTGCAGTTGTAGTTTCAAATGGAACAGCAGCGCTTCATACCGCATACCATACACTTCATCTCAAGCCAGGCGATGAAATTATTACATCGCCACTTACATTTGCTGCAACAACCAATGCAGCGTTGTGGGAAGGCGCCCGCCCTATTTTTGTAGATATTGATCCGACGACAGGGAATTTAGATCCGAAGCTCATCGAAGAAAAAATAACAGAAAAAACGCGCGCGATTGTACCGATTCATTTTAGCGGACGGCCAGCTGACATGGATTCAATTCGAGAAATTGCAGATCGACACAAACTCGCGATTATCGAAGATGCGTGTCACGCTCTCGGCGCAGTATATAAAGGAAAAAAAATCGGCTCGAGTAGCGGGTTAGTCGCGTTTAGTTTTCATCCTGTAAAAGGAATTACTACTGGCGAGGGTGGTGCGGTACTCACAAATGATGAGGATGTGTATAAAGAGATGAAACGTTTTGCATCACATGGAATTTCAAAAGAAAATTTTGTTCGAGAATCTCCGGGTGCTTGGTATCATGAGATGCAAATATTGGGAAATAATTATCGCATGACAGACATGCAAGCGGCACTTGGCACAAGCCAGCTTAAAAAAATCGATTCATTTATTTCACGTCGTCGTGAAATTGCACGGCGGTATAGAGCAGAACTTTCTGCAGGTTCAAATTTTGAACTTCCACCAGCGGATACTGCGGACTATCAATCTGCGTGGCATTTATATGTAATTCGGTTGCGCGGAAAAAATACATCTCGGCGTGCGGAAGTTTTTGGGAAACTTCGGGACGCAGGCATTGGTGTGCAGGTACATTATATCCCTGTGTACCTACATCCGTATTATGAGTCACTGGGGTATGTGAAGGGACTGTGTCCGTTAGCAGAGAATTATTACGAAGCTGAAATTTCTTTGCCGATTTTTCCAAGCCTGACTGACGCTGAACAGGATTTTGTGATACGCACTCTGCGTATAGTGCTCGCATAAATAATATGGATTTATTTAAGCCAGATAATTTTTCCTCGTCAGAGGTTGTTTTTAAAAAAAATTTAAACCATAGCCTTGATTTTTTTTTAAAGGTGTTTAATTATTATTTTAAATCGCCAGTACTAATCAGTATTGAGGAGTTGGGCGGGCGTGCGATTAACTCTCAGAATTTTCGTATTAAGCTCGAAACTGACGACGGTATTTTACATGATGTGCTATTTCGTCGATGCATTTTTTTCTCGGACCAGATTCAAATTATCTCATGTCTCAAGGTTATCGCAGCAAGCCGCATCTATGGAGCAGCCGTTCCGGAGGTTCTAAAAACAATTGAGGGGCTTCAATTCATAACACATGCAGGTGAGTTTTTCGTTCTATTTAATTTTATATCAGGGAATTATTTTGTTCCTCATATTCTCGCCTACAGCTCTCTTGCGCAATCACTTGCTAGATTGCATCGTTCATTCGTGATCTTAGATGAGGATCTCGTGAACGCTATTCGAACAGAAAGTCAGAAAAATATAAAAGCGTATTATAATAAGGTAACGGAGTATTCGCGTGCTGATTTTGAATTTTTTTTGAATATGGTTGATCCAGAAATTCGAGTGGAATTAACAAATTTAATGCCACTTATAGATACGACAGCGCGGACTGTGGGCAAACTTAATGAATGCTATTCACAAATTATCCATTCGGACATGCACCCGCATAATGTCCTGTTTGAGGGAGAT
Source organism: Candidatus Magasanikiibacteriota bacterium (assembly GCA_943355025.1). Classification (GTDB taxonomy): domain Bacteria; phylum Patescibacteriota; class Patescibacteriia; order Magasanikbacterales; family 2-02-FULL-50-9b; genus CALRDW01. The sequence continues at coordinate 22,002 of CALRDW010000002.1, forward strand.
GCACTCGAAGCGATACTCGATTTTGATGCACTTCGATATGCAGAGCGAGCGCGCGATGTTGGTATGGCGCTCTATCGATTCGGTCGACAATTTTTTGTTGCAACACACGCAATAGACTCGTGTGATCTGCATGATCAGGCACACGAATATACGAAGAGATTCATACAAGAGTATGCTGCAGTGAATCCATTGACACAAATAGAATTAGAGTATATGCCGTTCATTGTCGCTGATGAATTTATAAAAAAATTGCTTTTTGTACTCAGAAGTGTGTATATTGAGAAGAATACGGTGTGGGCGGCAGACATTAGTAAGTTTTGTAGCGCGTTATCAGAAATTACTTTTTTTTGGGATTATGACACACAAAACTAAACGCGAGCAGATTAGCGATATTTTGCAATTTATTCCGGCTGCATCACAAACGCTTAGTAAAAATCCGACACAATTCGTTGTGGGTGTTTCACCAGTAACTGCATCATACGCAAAGGGCGCGTATCTGTGGGATATCGAAGGTAAGCCATACTTAGATTTGATACTTGCGCTTGGGCCCATGATTTTTGGTTATGGAAACGAGAGAATTGATAGTGCGGCACATAAACAAATCGAGCGCGGGACAATTTTTTCATTGCCGTCTGAAAATGAAATCGTGCTTGCACGATTGCTTGCTGATGTCGTTCCGTGTGCAGAAATGAGTCGATTTGTTTTAAATGGTGCTGATGCGACAACGGGGGCAGTTCGTTTAGCACGACACATTACGAAGCGGGATCACGTTGCTGTTTGCGGCTATCACGGCTATGAGGATTGGAGCATTTGCGTGCGTAATGGTCGGAGTGCTGGGGTGCCTCAAATTAACAAAACACTGACACACGAATTTGTTTATAACGATATCGCATCACTCAGGCAGATTTTTTTAGATAATCCGGGAGAGATTGCGGCTGTTGTTCTTGAGCCTGTTGCAAGCGAAAAACCACTTGACGGTTTTTTGGAGGCAGTAAAAAATGTGGCACATGAGCACGGTGCCATTTTAATTTTTGATGAAATGGTCACTGGTTTTAGATGGGCGATTGGTGGCGCACAAGAATATTTTGGTGTCGTGCCCGATATTGCATGCTTTGGAAAAGCGATATCCTGTGGGTATCCGCTCGCGGCAATTTGTGGGAAGCGTGAATACATGCGACATATGGATGAGGTATTTGTTTCGATGACGTTCGCAGGATTTACACTCGGAATTGCTTCTGCACTTGAAGCGATAACAATGATGCGTGAGCTAGGTGACGTTCATACGCACATGCATCGGACAGGAGAGTATCTCATTGGAAAAGCGAATGAAGTTTTTACCGCAAATAATTTACCGATAGAATTTATTGGGTACGGGCCTCATCCTGTCATGCGCGTGAAACTTCCAGAGGGCGATTCGCGTTTAGTAAAAACATACATCATGCAGGAGATGCATAAGGCGGGTATATTATTTAATTCATCGATGATGATTGGGTATATTCACACAGAACAGCACATGAACGAAGTTATTGCTGTGTTGCAGAGTGCGTGCTTGGTTATTGCATCAAATAGGGTCGGAGATTCATTTGAAAATCTGCGTGGATTTTTTGAGGGCGACATTGTTGCACCACGATCAGTGCGTGTTGAACAATAGTATGTTTGACGATAAAAAAATTCGTGCAATAATTTTTGATTGGGGGGGCACGTGCGGTGAAGACAGTGAACCGTTTGCTTTACAAAGTTTGTTGCAGACACTCGGGAAAACCCCAGATGAAATTTCGTATGTCGTGCGCGATTTACTAGATGATTTTTATAAAGGGAAAATTTCATCAGATTTGTTTTGGCCACGTGTGCTTGAGCGCTTCGGTTTATTGGAAACACAAGATATGAACTGTGTGTTATTAAGCGCTGCGTATCTCTCGACATGCCGCCCGTTTGATGAAATATTGGGCAGTATTATAGAGCTAAGAAAAAAATATAAAACAGGACTTTTATCCAATCTAACGCCACTTATGCGTGATCATATTCGTAAACAAGAGAGTTGGTTTGATTATTTTGATGCCGAAGTATATAGTTGCGACTCTAATATTATGGAGAGGAAGCCAGATATATCCATGTATAATGCGATTACAAAAAAACTCGGTGTTTCTCCAGAGAACTGTTTATTCATTGATAACACTTCACACAACGTAATCGCAGCCAAGGATTTCGGGATGCAAGGACTATTATTTACATCTGTTGCACAGTGTCTCGCAGATACTGCCGCGCTGCTACAATAGTTTATGAGATTTATTATTATTGGCGGAGGATCAATAGGCAAACGGCATCTCAGGAATCTGTTATCGCTTGGCGAATCCGATATTGCTGTCGTTGAGCAGAACGCCGAACGCATGTCAGCCATTGCGGCGGAATTTAATATCAAAACATTTTCTTCGATGCGGCAAGCATTTGAATCTGAAACATTTGAGTGCGCTTTTATTTGCTCACCTTCCCGATTCCATCAAGAACAAGCGTTGTATTGCGCTGACCATAAGTGCGATTTATTTATTGAAAAACCTCTTTCACATACAATGGATGGAATTTTTGAATTAAAAAATGTAATTGAAAAAAATAAATTAATAACAATGGTCGGGAGTAATTTTAAATTTTATCCATCATTACAGAAAATTAAAAGCTTGTTGGATGCTGGGGCCATTGGAAAAATTCTTTCCGCGCGATTGCAGTTTGGACAATATTTGCCTGATTGGCATCCGTGGGAAGATTACCGACAGGGCTACAGTGCGAATGAGCGCCTCGGTGGTGGGGTGCTTCTTGATTCACACGAATTTGATTATGCGACCTGGCTGCTCGGGGATGTGTCTAAAGTTACGTGCGTAGCAAAAAAAATAAGTGACCTTGAAATTGATGTTGAAGATGTTGCGGCAGTTATTTTGCACCTAAAAAGCGGAGCACTTGTTGAACTTCATCTCGATTATGTTCAGCGATTTTATAGCCGCTGTTATGAGTTTTTTGGTGAAACAGGGACAATCATGTGGGACATAAAAGAAAAAAAAGTTTTACTCAAAACCAAAGAAGCGGGCGAACAAATTTTTGAGCTCATTTCTGAATACGATTTTAATACCATGTATATAGATGAACTCAAACATTTTTTGGCGTGTGTTGAAGCGCGAAGTAATACAGTTTCAAGTGTAATTGTCGGAGCGCGCGTGCTCGAAATTATCACTGCAGCAAAAGAATCTTCGCTGAAAGAAAAAACGATTGAAGTATGAAAATTGCAGTGATTATTCAAGCGCGTATGGGATCGAAACGCTTGCCAGGAAAAACGCTTATGATGATCGGTGGTAAACCTGCGATCGCTCACGTTGTAGATCGTGTACGGCGCTCAAAACTCATGACGCACTATTGTGTGGCAACGACAACCAATGTAGAAGATGATACACTTGTTGCGTGGGCGGCTGAATACGGCGCACCCTGTTTTCGAGGGAATGAGCTTAATGTGCTTGATCGGTATTATGAAGCAGCACGATCAGTGTGTGCAGATGTCGTTGTTCGTGTCACAGGGGATTGTCCGCTCGTGGACCCCACCGTCATTGATTCGGTAATCAATCGTTATTTGAAGGGTGATAAAATTTTTGATTATGTTTCAAATATACATCCGCCAACATTTCCGGATGGTTTGGATGTCGAAGTTTTTTCATTCAAGTCATTAGAATGTGCATGGCGAGAGGCGCAGTTATTGTCGGAACAGGAGCATGTGACGCCGTACATATGGAAACATCCGGAGCTGTTTAATCAAACATCAATTTCTTCTGAGGTTGATCTGTCAAATAATCGATGGACGTTAGATTCCTCTGAAGATCTGGTTTTTTTTCAACAATTAGCTTTGCACTGTGCGTTTCTTGAGAACGCAACGACAGAAGAGATTTTGGAAATTATTCAAAATAATCCTGTTCTGCCCACATTGAATTGCCAACACATTCGTAATGAGGGGTATGAGAAATCGCTTTTAATTGATTGATCAATAAGTGGTACGTTATTGCAAAAAAAATTTCCCCGTGTTAGTCTTGCCGATATCAACATATGTCATACGAATGTTTCAGCCAAAAAGTAGTTTTAGTTACTGGTGCCACAGGATCTTTTGGGCGTAAATTTATTACAACACTGCTTGCAGAAAGTTGTGCAAAAAAAGTAATTGTTTTTAGTCGGGATGAATTGAAGCAATCGCACATGCAGGTTGAAATTTCTGATCCAGAAAATCGCCTTCGTTTTTTTATCGGAGATGTGCGTGATCTCGATCGTTTGCGCCGTGCATTTCATGGTGTCGATATTGTTGTTCATGCGGCAGCACTGAAACAAGTGCCAGCACTCGAATACAATCCGTATGAGGCTGTTAAGACTAATGTGCTGGGTTCACAGAACGTAATTGATGCCGCAATTGATTGTGGCGTTAAACAGGTGGTTCTTATTTCAACAGACAAGGCAGCTAATCCAGTTAATTTGTATGGGGCCACAAAGATGACTGCTGAGCGATTGTTCATTCAAGGCAATGTGTACAGCGGAGGGACTACAAAGTTCGCTGTTGTACGATACGGAAATGTTGTTGGAAGTCGCGGAAGCATCGTTGATATTTTAAAAAACAGAAAAGAAGGAGGTTCTGTTAGAATCACTGATGAGGCGATGACTCGGTTTTGGATCACACTTGATCAAGGCGTGGCAATCGTTGTTCATGCAATCGAAACCATGCGTGGTGGCGAAATTTTCATTCCAAAAATTCCGAGCATGCGAGTTGTTGATTTGATGGAAGCGATTGCGCCAGGCTGCCAGCGAGAAATAATCGGCATTCGTCCGGGTGAAAAAATCAACGAAGTTTTGATTACAGAAGAGGAATCACGCACTGGCAGAGAATTTGATGGCCACTTTGTAATTATTTCAGGTATTGAAATTGGAAATTCGCCGTGGTTGGAAGGATCGCCGCTGCCCGCTGATTTTCGTTATGCAAGTCACACTAATACGCACTGGCTCTCAGTTGAGGATATTAAGAAGATTGTTTATCCCGAGAAGTGATCTCGGTGTATTTTTCCATGAGATAGTCGGTATAGGGCATTATTTTTTTGACTATCGTTGCGAAGTCTGATTCGTTATCGCTCCACAATTTTATTATATCGACCGGGGTGGATTCTTTTAGGAGCGCGGATATAAAATTAACAATCTCTTGTTCATTATAAGAATGCCGTTCCAATTTCTCCTTAATTATAGTTGGAAGCTCATATAAATTTGTACACCGTGTCGCGCCAGACAAAATATTGTAGAATACGCTGCCAAATGTGACGACTGGCTTTTTGAACAGAAGCGCCTCCCATCCTGCAGAACCTGTAATCGTGGTAATAATCTTTGCTTTTTCAATGATCGCAAAACTTTTAAATTCTGGACGGATAAGTTTAACGTTCGGCATTTTTTTTATTTTTTTGTAGAAAGAGCGTGGACGATAACCCATCATTGCGGGGTGCTCTTTGACATAGAGCTTATAATTAAATGGCAACGATTGAGCGATTTGAAGGATAAGCGCAGCTTGGTCTGTATTATATGGTGCGAGTAAAAGAGTCGCTATTTCTGGATCGTAATGAAGTGGGTAAAAAGCAAATGGTTCATTCCATTTTGGTTCGTCATATAAATCTTCGAAACCACGCATGACGCGACACTTGCGTTTAATTCTGTCGATCAAAAACCAGAACGGATTTTCATCCATGTAGGTTCTTTTGGTGCTTCTGATGTACCGTATTACTATGGTTACAAACCATCGAATCGAACGAATTAATTTTGATGGCAGTAAAAAACTCATTTGGCGCCGACGATTTATCGGCTGCATATCAGGGCTGCAATTATCAAGTGGTGGTGTAGGCGCATCTTGAAATTCTTTTAATTTTTTTCTTCCCGCGTTTTCAAAATCATTTTTTTCAACCCCATTATTTATTTTTAAAAAGTATTCCTCAGCAAATGTAAGATGCTTGTAGTCTTCAGTTAATGAATAAAAACCATTGAGGCGTGTTTCATTCTGAACCAGTGTCGGGATGCCCATTTTTTTAGCGATTTGATATAGAAGATAACTGTAGTGGCCGCCAATGACAAAAATAAAAACAAAATCGGGCCTTTCTTTTTTGAGCATTTCAATAATGGCGCGCGCCTTAATCTGAAGAATGCGTTTTAAATCGTCATGATCATACATTGGTTCTGAATAAGGATATTCACGAACCAGCTGGCTCTGCATAAGAACACGGTCCAATGTCATGAGCGGCCACAAAGAGGGGATACCGTACTCTCTCTCGAGTGAATTAATAAATTCAGTATCAATCTCTTCCGTTCGATACTTTTCGTGTAGGTCAACGTCTACAAGCAGTGTTGAGTATAAGATTTCCGATTGATTTTTTAGAAAACTAAGAGCCGCGTGCGTGTCTGTGTAGCCGCAGAATTCCGTAACACCATATTTATCTCTAAGGCCAATTGCCATGGCATGTCCAAGCATCGAATAGTTTCGGTGTAAAAGAAAGCATGCTTTCATATATTAGGTCGTTTAGCTGAAGAGCCCAGGCTCATTAGGTTTAAGATAATGTCTATCATAACGCTTCTCACTGCAAATTTCAAGAGTTTGGGGCCCTAGACATTTGACAGCAGAGCCGTCTCAAATTACTATAGAGCAGTATTTTATTAGATTATGATTGCGGTTGTTTGTCGACTCTGTGGTTCAACAAAGCTCGAAACAGTTATTGACCTTGGATTTCATCCCATCGCTGATACTTTTTTGCTTGCAGAGCATTTGAATCAGCCGGAACTTACCTATCCGCTTCGTGCGGCACTGTGTGCGGAGTGTGGGTATGTTGGTCTTGAATATCTGGTGCCTGCAGAAACACGGTATCAGGGAATTGATTATAGTTACACCTCCGCGAACTCCGCGGTTTCAATACGCCATTTTGCAGAAGTAGCCCAGGAGGTGTGTGAATTTGCAGATGTAACATCAGACGATTTGGTAATTGACGCGGGCAGTAATGACGGCACGCTTTTGAAAGCGTTTCATGAAAAGAGCGGATGTTCAATTTTAGGAATTGATCCTGCGCCGAACATTGCTGAGCTCGCGATTGCCGATGGTGTTCCAACGATAGTTGATTTTTTTTGCGCAGCTATTGTTCCTGAGGTGTTGAAGCTCAAAAAACCAAAAGTTATTTTTAGCGCGAACGCATTAAATCATGCGTCTGATCCTCGAGGTTTTTTGGAGCCACTCAAAAGTTTAATGAACCAGGATAGTATTTTTGTTTTTGAGGTTCCGTACCTTTTAAATTTCGTAGAGAAGACCGCATTTGATACCATGTATCTCGAACATGTTTCGTATTATGGAGTTAAGCCGTTAAAAAAACTCCTTGAATCTTTCGGACTGACCATCGTTCGTATCGAATGGACTGATTATATGCTCGGTTCAATTCGAGTTTATGCGGGAAACGGTGCGGAAGATTCGCGTGTGTCAGAAATGATATCTGTTGAAGAGGTTGCGGGTTTGTACAGCGCTCAGGCGTATAGTGAATTCATGCAGCGCGTGCATCATGTGCGCCTGAGCTTGTGCAAGAAATTATATGACGCAAAAGCACAGGGCAAGCGCATCGCTGCTATTGGCGCCGCAACAAAAGGAAATACCTTACTTAATTTTTGCAAACTTGATTCGGCTGTAATTGATTTTATTACAGATGTTTCGCCGCTCAAGCTTGGAAAATTTACACCAGGGTCGCACATCTTTATCAAATCTGATGATGCCCTGGATGATAAAATTGATGTAGCTCTAATCTTGCCGCGCAATCTTGCTGGCGCACTGAATAAAAAATTACAGCATCTCGAGTGTATATTTGTTGTATCGCACGAAGGAATTGACTCAAGTCTATGATAAAACAAAAAAAAACAAAAACCCGAGCAAATTTTACAGATGTGCGTGGAGAAATTCGCGACTTGGTTGTTGGCGAGAAGATTGATACGGTTACACTTATTACTTCAAAAAAAGGAGCTATTCGTGCTAACCATTATCATAAGAAGACATCGCAGTTTGACTACATTATCAGCGGGCTCATTGAATGCCGCACCAAGCTCATGCCAAAAGGGCGTGTTGTAAAACATATTTTGAAGGCCGGAGATTTATTATACCATCCCGCGAATGAAGCGCATGCGTTATTGGCACTGGAAGATTCAGTATTTTTATCGATTACCTGTGGACCACGACGCGGCGGAAAATATGAAAGTGATACCTATCGACTCGAAAAACCTTTAATTGTTTAGAACTATGTTTGTGCCTGTATCAAAACCACTGATTGGTGAAATTGAAGAGCAGTATGTTGGGGATGCAATTCGTCGAAAGGAAATTTCTGGTCTTGTTGGGACATATTTAAAAGAGTTTGAAAGTGGGTTTGCAAAGTTTTGCAAAGTAAAACATGCGGCAACGCTCAATAGTGGTACAACAGCGATTCATCTTGCTGTTGCTGCACTTGGCATCGGCGCGGGAGATGAGGTGCTTGTGTCGACATTGACGAACATGGCAACATTTTTTGCGGTGCTCTATCAGGGTGCGGTGCCAGTCCCCGTTGATTCTGAACCTGAGACACTTAATATTGATCCGGCCTTGATTGAAGCAAAGATAACGTCGAAAACAAAAGCGATTATCGTTGTACATTTATACGGCCATCCTGCGGATATGGATCCGATCATGGAAATTGCGCGTCGACACAAGTTATTTGTGATTGAAGATGCGGCAGAGGCTCACGGCGCGCGCTATAAAGATAGGATGGTGGGTTCAATCGGAGACATTGGATGTTTCAGTTTTTATTCGAATAAAATTATCACAACAGGTGAGGGTGGAATGGTGACAACAAATAGTGATGAATTAGACGAGCGGATGAGATCCATAAAAAATTTGGCGTTTGGAACAGACAACAAGTTCATGCATGTTGCGGTTGGTTTCAAATATCAAATGACGAATTTGCAAGCAGCTCTTGGTGCTGCGCAGCTAACGCGGATCGAGGATATTATCAGTCGTAAGCGCTCGCTTGCGAGTTTTTATACCGAAGCATTTTCGCAGGAAAAAGATATTCAAACGCCAGTCGAAAAACCTTATGCATTTAATGTGTATTGGATGTACAACATTGTTCTGCGTGGGGCGCTCGAAGGAAAGCGCGCTGCATTTATGGAAGAGTTGAAAAAAAGAGGCGTTGAATCGCGCGAGGATTTTGTCCCATTCAATCAGCAAAAGATTTTTATTGATCAGGGAATTGTTGATCCAGAAAGCTGTCCTGTTGCAAACCGAATAGGTGCGAATGGATTGTATCTTCCAAGCGGAAATGATATTTCGGAGGAAGAGCTTGAGTATGTTGCGAAAAACGTTGTTGAAGTTGCACATTTGTTGAAAGGCTAATTCTCATTCGTATGAGCACATTTCAAGTTGACTATTCTCGGATGTATGATGCGCTCTACGCAAAAAAAGATTATCCGCGCGAAGCTACGGCTGTCCATGAGCTACTGCAGAAGTTTTGTAGCACTGCGCCACAGCGGCTTCTCAGCATTGGTGCAGGTACACTAGGTCATGAGCAATTGCTTTTGCCTCACGGATATAATATTACATGCATTGATAGTTCATCAGAGATGGTTCGCATCGCGCAGCAAAAAATTTCTCAGCAGGAATTAAAAAATATTACCATTGCTGAAGGAGACATGGAAGATCTTCAGTTTGTCGGCGCGGAATTTGATGCAGCGGTATCGCTCTTCAATGTTATTTCTTATTGTTCGAATGATGAAGCTCTTGAAAAAGTTTTTTCCGGCGTCGCTTCCGCACTGAAGCCGAACGGAATATTTATTTTTGATTGTTGGAATGGAGAGTCGGTACGTAAAGACCCGCCACATGACAAATTTGCAAAATTTATTGATGGCGATTCTAAACTTTATCGGTATACACGAGCAATTCCTGAGATAGAAAAAGGTGTTGTTACAATCCAGTTTGATGTTTTACATACACAGGGCAGTGCGATTATTAGTGAAACGCAGGAGACACATGCCGTTCATTTTTGGGACGCAGCACAGTTGAAAATTTTACTCGCGCATCATGGGTTTGAGATTGTGCACGTCAGTAATTTTCCGGACATTGGCAATATGAATATCGATAATTCTTGGACGATGTGCGTAGTTGCACGTAAATTAAGTTAATATGAGTGAACGCATTCTTGTTGTTGGGACCGTTGGAGTATCGTTGCCGCCGCCATACGCGGGTATTCCAAAATTAACACTGCTTGTTGCACGTCTATGGCGCGAAAAAGGAGCTGCTGTTGCGGTTTCGTTTGTTGAGAAACGAACGCCCGCGGACGATCTTGGGGCAGGTGCGGAGTATTTTTTTGAATTCTCATCGGAGAATCCAACAAAGTTTGATAAGTTGGTTTTTTTATTTAAATATTTTTTCTGCAACCCAATTCTTTATTTTAAATTATTTTTTTTGTATCACCATGCGGACCCGGTAATTACAAGAGAGGTGTTTTTATATTCGGCATATGGAGTTTTTGTCGATCAGATTGTTCAGAATTTTAAACCAACGGTAATTGTTTGCGAAGCCGCACTTATTAAAGGGTTCATGGCAATGCAGGTTGGAAATTTACGTGGCACCCCTGTTGTAATTGATACATATGCGGAAGTCCATGACGACTCCATGTGGGTAAATAAACGAATGAGCGAATCGGAACGCGAAATTTTTTGGAAATATTTTTTAAATCGTGCTGCACTTATTATTGCACCAAGTTATTATTGCGCAAAAGGGCCGTTAAAATATCTTGCCAAAGAAAATGTTAAGGTTGTGTATCCAGGAATAGATATCGCACTCTCTAATTCACAAGAAATTGGAGCGCAAAAAAGCGCTCGTGAATATTTTAAGCTGCCGCAGGAGCCATTTTTTGTTACAGCTGTTGGTGCATTCTCATTGCGAAAAGGGCACGATCATTTGATACGCGCTGTTGCAGAGGCGCGTCGCGCAGGCCACGCGATTTCATTGACACTGTGTGGACCAGGACCACAAGAGCAGTGGCGGGAGCTTGCTCGAACGGAAAATATTTCAGAACATGTTTATTTTTTCACAGCCTTATCTGAACTCGAGTTGTATCGACTCTACCGTGCGTGTGATATATATTGTGATGCGTCAAACACACCGCGAGCGTGTCTGGGCATGTCACTTACGGAAGCGGCGCTCATGGAGTTGCCTGTTGTTGCATATGATGCAGGAGGTCTTCCCGAAGTTGTTCGTGAAGGAGAGACGGGTTTTCTGGTTCCGCTTAACGATGTCTCTGCCTTGTCGCGAGCATTGATCCGCGCCTCAGAAATGCCACGCGAAGACCTCCATCAGTTCGGCGTCCGCGGTAGGGAATGGATGCTTGGATTGGTTGACATTGAATTGATGGCAATAAATAAATTATCTATACTCACCGAAGTCAGCAAAAGCTTCGTGAAGACATCTGAAAAATAATAAGACAGGCTTAACTTGTATTATTATTTGAGATACGATAAGCTCTAAGGGAATTTTTAGTCTCACAAGTATGAAAATTGGAATTATCGGTGTCGGTGTTGTCGGTGGCGCAGTAAAACATGGTTTTGAGCGTCTTGGCCACCACGTTATTGGGCACGACATTAAAATTCAAGATTCAAAAATAGAGCACGTTATCCCTACCGATATTTCGTTTATTTGTGTACCAACACCGCAGACGGCGAGTGGTGCTTGTGATGTATCGTATGTTGTCGGGGTTATTCGTGAGCTTGAAGAACAAAATTATACCGGTGTCGTTGTTATCAAATCAACGGTAACGCCAGGAACAACGGAGCGCCTTTCAAAGATGACAAAACTACGACTCGCTTTTTGTCCAGAATTTCTGCGCGAGCGAGCAGCAATTACTGATTTTGCAGAAAATCACGACGTGTGTGTTATCGGGACAGAAGATGAGGAAATTTATAAAATGGTTGTAGAAGCGCACGGGCGTTATCCAAAAAAATTTGTTCGGTTGACGCCGACTGAAGCGGAATTTACAAAATATTTTTCAAATGTATTCAACGCGCTTCGTATTACATTCGCGAATGAGTTTTTTGAAGTATGTCGCACTGCGGGTGTTAATTATAATAATATAAAAACAGCAATGGTAAATCGTGACACGATCATGGATGTATATTTGGACTGCAATGAAAACCTTCGAGGTTTCGGCGGCGTTTGTTTGCCAAAGGACACAAGTGCTTTTGCACACTATGTTGAATCACTCGGGCTCGATCTCAAATTGTTTCAGCTCATCGTTGAAGAAAATAAAAAGTTTAAAAGGACTGTTTTAGATGGGATGCGTGATTTTGATCCGACAACCGACGCGAACCCGCTATAATTTACGCGGGTGTGCGATGTACCAATCGTAGGTTTTTTTAAGCCCATCTTTAAGAGATGTTCGAGGCTCCCATCCGACGAGTGATTTGATTTTTGAAATATCCGCACAGCGGCGCATTACGCTTCCTGCAGGTGATTCCTTGATTTCAATATTGGTCGGGCGCCATCCGCCAATTTCGAATAGAAGATCTGCCAAGCCTCCCATCGTAATTTCGTCTGACGCTCCAATGTGGACTGTTTCGACAGGGTGTCCATCGGTTTTTGAACTTCGCATTAATTCTGACATTGCTTCAACCGCATCAGTAATGTAGCAAAATGTGCGCGTCTCTTCTACACCAAAGATAGGAAACGGATCTGTATGCGCGGCAATGCGACCTGACATTTCCGGTATCACATGGTCATAGCCTGCACGCGGTCCATAAAAATTATGTGGCCGAACAATGAGCGCACGAAAATTATATTGAGCCGCATAATGAATGACGAAACATTCACCGATTAATTTTGTTGCTGCATATGTCCACCGCGGATTGTAGGGATCTTCAATAACAAGTGGCACAGCTTCTGGCGTTGGAATCGGAAGCTGATTAAATGCGCTGAGGCCACCAGCATATGCCTCGTTTGACGAGGTAAAACAAAATTTGCCGGCTGCATTTTTTGTGCGGTGCCAATCGAGCATGTTCATCAAACTTTGCATGTTGATACGGAGCACTTCGTGTGGCATTGTATAAAATAATTTTGTTCCGTTTACTGCTGCAAGGTGGTACACATGTTCATAGTCAGAATCGAGTTGCGTATAAAAAGAATTGTCCGTCAAGTCGCCGCGCAAAAGAGTGACGCGCGGGTTTGACGAAATTTCAGCAAAATCAGAATCATCTTTTCCGCGTGAAAAATTATCAACAATCGTTATGGCAGTCTCCGGCTCGGTTGCTAAAAGATGGCGTGTTAGGTGTAAGCCAATAAAACCAGAGCCACCAGTGATCAAGACTTTTTTAGTCATAGGATTATTTAATATTTGCAGTTTAACTCAATTGATTGACCTTGACTAGGTGCCTTATTTATCGTATTGTCTCTTCGAACCTTTGCACTGTGCACAGGGGTCCTGCGTGGAAACACACATAAATAGGCTAAAAATGGAAGTCAAGATTGGAGCGCGGTTGCGTCGAAGCAAGCGGCTGGGCGGTGTTCAGCACGTCGTCTTTACCGAAAACGGTGTGGATAAACCTGACAAAGTCGCATTTTCTGGGGAAACAGTGCGCAGTATCTTTGATGATTACTGCGAAAGGTTGCTGCGCGACAAGGTAATGTTACCTAGTGCCGCACCCTTGGTAGAGCGTCTTGAAGCTTTGTTGGAGGCGGCGGCTGACTACCGAGCCATGATTGAGCTCCGAACAGTGATCGACAAGTGGGTTTCGGATGGTTCGCTTGCGGACGCCGGAATGCTCGATGAGATGTTTACGGCCTACGCTGCGGCGCATCCGGACAAAGTGTTCGACATCGGCGAAGATTTGCCAGAAGAAGTGCCGAAAATCATTTCGACGCACGGACCACTGCAGCAAGCGGGTTTGCGACGCATGGGGTCCTCACCGGGCTCAACCGAGGTTGGCGGGGCCGTTGACGCAGCGGCTCTCGCAGCCCTCGCAGTTCTTCCTCCACGCGGGGATCGGTCTGCCGCGCGCACGTCCCAGGTTGTGCGTGGAATTCCAAGCGCGGATGATGGGAATGAGGATTTGCATGAGCTTGGGGAAGAGGATATCAAGGAACTTGGAAAGAACCCTAGCATTGGTGTGGGTTCTGGTGGCGAGCAATAGCAAACATGGGCAAACCCTGTTGGGAGCATGGTTCAATTCCGTCGCGTGTCACTTATTTGTGGCTCACGACGGTTTTTTTATTTTGCAGCTCCGTTGACAAAAAACAATGTTTATACTAGTATCCAAAAAGAACTTTAACTGCCGCCACATTGTGTGGTCACACTCCGAGGACACGATGAAGAACCGATTGAGTGTTCAATTGCGCAAAACGCCACGACTTCCGATGCCCTATGTCGTTTTCTATGAAAATGGCGAGGCGGTTCCACTTTTGTGTGTAACGTGGCAGACAGCGATGGCACGGCTCGACGAAATGTTCCGCATGCCGGACAGTAAATTGTTTCGCGGTGATATGACATACGCCGAGGCGTATCACATCGCGTCGCTTCTCGAAAGTTTTCTTGAACTTGGGCTGGTCAAAGCGCGCGGCTTCATTGACGAGATGATCGAAGATCGTATCGCGCGCGGCATCTCAACTGATGTTGGCGACGCGGTGAGCGTGCTCGTTGTTCCGGTGCCGACTGCATCTGAAAAAATGGTGGCTGAAGATTATGCTGTAGGGGCAACTGGCGAAAAAAAATCTCAGTGGTGAAAGCTCAGGCGTAGAAGTTTGATAGCGTGCAATGGTAACCTGATTGGTTGCTCTGCACGTTTTTTATTTTCAACAGAATTCGGAAGTTTATGAGTAGTTCAATACAGTGATTCAACATGCACCCAAAGAATTAAATATTACTTCTCAGGGAGAGATGAACATGAGCTCCCGTCGAAGTAATATTTAATTCTTTGGGGATACGTTCATTCAGGTGTTATACTACTCCCATGCTTCCCAATCCTTTTCAAAAACCTCTCACAGAGTTTAAAGACACAGATCCTCTTAAGAACAGAGAGATTGTTAGAGAACTTCTCGGACCAGAGGGAGTACATAAATATAGAAAGATATTAGGAGACACTTCAGACCCTACTCCAAAGCGAGACAAAGAACTCTCTAAAGAAGATCTCCTTGCCATGGCGGCAGAAGCCCACTCTAAAATAGATACACTGTCCAGAGACTCAGTAAAGCCAATCCTCGAGCGCCTCATAGAGCGCCAATACACTTCTCAGATCCAATCTCTGCAAGAGATTGGATTCCTAGAACCTCTCGTACCACAAAAAAAGAAAGGCTTTACCATTTTCAAATCAAAAGAACCAGAAGAAACTACACCAGAGAAACTAGGGGCTACAGACATCCTCGGTACCTTCCGAGAAGTTCCAACCGAAGAAGCCATCAAAAATCACTTCCTCTCCATTCCTAACATCAAACAAAAGATAGATCAAGGATTCACCCGACTTCTCATCGTTCCATTCGGAACTTCTCTCGACACCCTCCGCTCTAAAACAGGAGAGCTTATCAAGAAGCATAAGAAAGAAAACAAACTTCTCGCAGAAGATGGAACAGAATTAGAACTCGACACTACAACACCACTCTGGGCATGGGACGGCTATAACAACGCAGACAAGAGCGGGAAACTCGTCTATTACCCAGAGCAATTCAATAAAGAAAATCACAACGGTACAACTAAAACAGAACTCCTTTCGTCCACCCCGTCAAACCAAGCAAACTCTTCCACACCAAACACCAATCCATTCCCCGGCTACCATATTCTTCTTATTCAGGAAGACACACAGATTCCACGAGAAGGAAAGGGAACAGCAAAAGCAGGGAGAGATAAAATAGAAGCAGGTAAGTCTCCAAACGACTATTTAGAACTTCTAAGAACTGATCCTAACTACTCAAAAGAACTCGGTCTCACTCCAGAAGATTGGCTCACTCTCTTTGCAACGAATCTTAATCAGAAGAACAAAGTTATTAATGACTGGCAGTCAAATAAAGACAGTATTAATTATCTAGTCGGTAGTTATTTTCCAGATTCTGACGACGTCCCGAACGCGTGCTGGGACCGTGGCGCTCGGCGGGCGCACTTGTACGGGGGCGAGCCGACGAACGCGTACGAGCATTTTGGCGTTGCTGGCGCGGTGGGGTGAATTAAACTTTAATTTTTCATTCTTTCTTTAACTTTTATTTTTATTTTTACGGCGAAAAGTAACCTGCTGTGATGTAGGCTGCCGTAAATTCCGACGCTAGAGCAGTGTGGAAATTGTAAATATAAATATATTTTTACACCACTGAAGCCTAGGAGCAAAAGTAATTATAATCCCCACCGCTCCGTTGTGAAAAACATAAATCAACAGTAGTTGAGATTTCGGCAGATTGACAAAAAGATAAAAGGATGCTAATCTCCGAATCGCTTCTGCTCTGCGCTGTGCACGCTGAAGTGGTCGGTTTAGGTCCTACACAATTGGTTTTTGAGGAGAGTACGATGGCAGGCCAGGAAAAAATTAATGGCGAGAATCCGGAGGTGTATTTTGCCGCGTGCTCCGCGGGACATCCGAAGCATCCGGATGGGCGATGTACGCCACACAAGTTTTCGATCGAGTTTTTCCCATTTGGAAGCAAGCTGTTTCCCGGTGAGCCAGTTGTGCTGCTTAACGATGGTTTTAACATCGTTGACTTTAGTCCATCGTGGTCAAAGAGTAGCGCGATCGAATTGATTCGTCGGCTGACGAATTTACCGTGCGGCGGAAGCATCGAACCATCGGATGTGATCGAGCTGGAAAAAAAGTTGGACACCTGGGATATGCCCCAAGAGGCAACCTTGTCCGATAAGTTGTATGCAGCTCATTGCGTTACTCTAAAGAACCATCGAGCCATCTGTGCAAAAATCAAAAGTCTTGAGCTGAGTTTGGGCGGTATGGCTGAGTCGTTTGATGGTATAAAACAACTCATCGCCAACGCACAGGCAGCTACAGAACAGCAGATTAGCGTACTCCAAGCCAGCAATGATAATCTTACGACGAAGAATGCGCAACTCGAAGACGAACTACGGCGCGTTCGTACGGCGAATGAACTAGCTCATCAGGCCAATCGAGAGCTGAGGGCGCAGCTCGGCGCTCACACAGAAATCGAAGGATGTAGATCTTGGAACGAATAACATAAACGAGGTAATGCGCGCCCCAAATTGTTCTGCGGAACAAGGGTGGGCGCGCTGTTTTTATTTCGCGATATTTTTTATTTCATTGAATATTTCTGAGTGCTGAATATGTGCGAGTGCGCCGACATCACGGCCGAGATACGCAGCAACGTATTTTTTTCGTGGAATTTTTCCAGATAATGTTCGAGGCGCCGCGGTAATTATAAAAAATTCATCGGGCTTTGCAAGCGGATCGTATACTTCGCCAACACGGCGGCGAAGCCCGGGGATCGCCGCCTCAGCATCTGCTGTTGAAACTTCCGTGGCCGCAACAAGAAAACATACGATTTTTTGGCCCCATTCGTTGTGCGGAACTCCGATCGCAATAGCCTCTTTAATTAGATGCTCTGGCGCACTCGTGAGCGCCGCTTCGATTTTAACCGGATCAATCTTTACAGCTTTGCGTACGATTAAATCATCTGCGCGTCCCGTCAAAAACCAGTAACCATCCTCATCACTATATCCACGATCACCGTGGCGCCACTCATTTTTATTTTCTGAAAAGTACGTCTCTTCAAAGAGACTCTGATTTTTAAAAAACCCACGCGACATCGAAGGAAATGGTTTTCGGCACACAAGAAATCCCTCCTCATTTGTTTTTGCATCAATATCTTCGTCTGTTACGATTGCAACATCCATTCCAAGTCCGCGTGTGCCGACGCTTGAAATTTTTTGCGGCATAATCGGGAGCGGTGAAACAAAGCATCCGATCAATTCTGTGCCGCCAGAAATATTCATGATGGGGCAGCGGCTGCCACCTATTTTTTCGAAAAACCATCGGTACTCTTTTTCGCCGAGCGGCATGCCGGTTGATCCGAGAATGCGTAGATCTGGAAAACGCGTGTTTTCGTATGCACCAGAATGCATGAGCTGTGAAATTTGCGGTGGCGTTGTTCCAAAAATAGTAACGCGATAATCCGTCAGGATTCGTTCGAGTCTGTGGGGTTTTGGGTGGAGGAGCGAGCCAGTTGCGATTACAATCGTGCCGCAAAAAAAATGTACACCAACAAGTTCCCACGGCGCCATCATCCATCCGAAATCTGTTGTCCAAAAAAAGACATCATTTTTTTCTGTTTGATAATCAAATATATATCCGATTTCTTTTGCAGTTTGCGCGATCACTCCACCATGCGTGTGCACAATCATTTTTTGTTTTCCGGTTGTACCGGAAGAAAATAAAATGAGCGCAACAGTTTCAGCGGCAAGATTTTTTGTCGCGGGCGTTTTTGTGTGCGCGCTGGCGACCAAAAATTGTTCCCACGTTTTTGTGTGCGCAAGATTTTTAAATGGAGTGTCGACTGCCGGAAAAATTATTTGTTCAAGATTATTTTCTGAGAGTAACGCGTGTGTGCGGTCAAGTGAAAAAATTCGTCCCGCGTTTTGATATCCGTTGTCAACAAAAATGACATGTGCGTCGCCAGCATGCGCAAATTCCGCAACTTGTTCTGCACCAAGACGCGGAGAAATTTGCATGACTGCGACGCCGAGTTTAAAACCCGCATACATGAGTGCAACAGACTCTGGCGAGAGGCTCATACAGGAACATATCACGTCGCCAGAAGAAATTCCTCGTGCCGTGAGCCCTCGTGCGACCTCGTCAATTTTTTGTGCGAGCCTTGTATAAGTTATGGTTTCATTAACGCCGTTTTCTGTATCAAAAATGAGCGCGACCGCATCGCCTCGACCTTCTGCATTGTGTCGGTCGACACAATTATCCGTAATATTTAATTCACCGCCGCTGAACCAGGTTGCGCGTGAAAAACCGCCAGAGGCATCAAGAAGAGTGGTGTATGGTTTTTGCCACGAAACGCCGAGATCGTCGAGTGCTGCGCGCCAAAACCACTCAGTATTGTTGCATGATCGGTTGACGAGTTCTTGCCAGCTTGCAATAGTGTGTGTACGTATGAAACGAGCGACGCGGCTCGTCTCCAGCAGCTCTTTTGTTGGTTGCCACACGAATTTATGCATAAGAATTGGCTTAATGCTACCAAATATGTACAAGAAAGGGAAGTTGTGTTAGACTCTTCAGTTGTTATGACACCAAACAAAGTTTTTATTTTTGGTTACGCACGAACACCTTTTGGAAAATTTCAGGGTATTTTTAAGGATGTTTCGGCGCGAGACTTGGGCGCGGCCGCTGTTCGGGAGGCAATTATACGCGCTGGTGTTCCAGTCACAAACATTGACGCTGTTTATTTTGGAAATGCGCTTCAAGCACGCGGGGGACAAAATCCAGCGCGACAAATTTTGTTAGCAGCTGGAATTCCGGAAACGGCTGCTGCTGAGACAATTAATAAAGTGTGTTCATCATCGCTCGCAGCGCTTGCACACGGGCTGCGTGAAATTCAGGATGGCCACGCAACGTACGTTGTTGTTGGCGGCGTTGAAAGCATGAGCACTGCACCGTTTTTGAACGAGGATGGTTTGTCGGATGCATATGGGGAACACAAATCCATGGGTGAACTTGCGGAAATTTTTGCGCAGGACAAAAAAATTTCTCGCGCTGATCAAGATGCGTGGGCCATTCGAAGTAATGCACGCGCGTATGCTGCGATGCAGAACAATATTTTAAAAAAAGAAATTATACCGTTTGAACTCAAAGGTAAAATATTCGAGACTGATGAATGTGTTCGTGAATCGGCGCCAGAAAAAATAAAATCCTTGCCTCCAATCTTTGATGCATCGACCGGAATGATAACGGCGGCGTCAGCTTCTAAAATATGCGACGGTGCAGCAGCACTGGTGCTTGGCGGCGAGAACGCGCGAGAATTATTTTCTGCAGAGCCACTTGCCCGAGTTGTCGATGTTGTTTCATTTTCAACACGCCCCGCCGAATACACAGGCGCTCCTGTCGGCGCGATTCGTAAACTGTTAGAAAAAAATAATTTGCGCGTCGAGGAGATCGATGCATTTGAAATACATGAGGCGTTTGCAGCGACAGCTTGTTTCGCGGTGCGTGAGCTCGGAATTTCAGAGGCTCGTGTAAATATTTTTGGTGGTGCACTTGCAATCGGTCATCCGCTTGCGACGTCTGGTGCGCGACTCGTTGGCAGCCTAGCTCTTCGAATTGCTCGCGCTGAATGCACACGCGCAATCGCTGTAACGTGTAATGGCGGTGGCGAAGCCGTTGCCGCACTACTTGAAAAAATATGAAAATAACATACGTAATTTCAACGATCAAATCATGGAATATCGATGCAGCACTCGAGCTGCAAAAGAATGATCTTGATCATAATTGGGTAATTATTTCAGACAAAAAAGATTTGACTACCGAATCTCTTAAAGAATTAAATCCGCGATATATTTTTTTCCCACACTGGTCATGGATTATTCCGGAGGATATTTTTTCTACATACGAATGCGTTGTCTTTCATATGACAGACCTGCCGTATGGTCGTGGTGGGAGTCCTCTTCAAAATTTAATTGTGCGCGGACACGACAAAACTTTCGTGAGTGCGATTCGAGTTGTGCGCGAGATGGATGCGGGCGACGTCTATATGAAACAACCTGTTTCACTTGCGGGAACGGCTGATGATATTTTGCAGCGCGTATCAAAATGTTCGTTTGAAATGATTAAAGAAATAATTGTATCAGAACCAGTGCCATCGCCTCAGGTTGGCGACGTAACAGAGTTTAAACGACGCAAACCAGAAGAAGGATCGTTGGCACCACTTGCATCGCTGCAAGAAGTTTATAATCATATTCGGATGCTCGACGGCGAGGGGTATCCGCGCGCATTTTTAGAGACGGAACACATGCGTTTTGAATTTGAGGATGCGGAAATTACAAATGAGAAACTTGTTGCGCGAGTCACGATCAAGAAAAAAATATGAAGAAAATAATTTTAGTTATTGCAGCGCATCCGGATGACGAATTATTGGGCGTGGGCGCAACTCTTGCTGCGCATGTACGGGACGGCGACGATGTTTTTTGTGTAATCCTTGGTGAAGGAATGAATTCGCGTGAAGGCGCGCAGAGTGAAGAGCTTGCAGCGCTTCACGCCAACGCGCGCACGGCTGGTGCGATTATTGGTTTTAAGGAAATGTATTTTTGCAATGTACCTGACAACGCATTCGATACCGTTAGTTTACTTTCGATCACACAAAGGGTTGAAAAATATATCGCGGAAATTAAACCAGAAGTAATCTATACGCATCACGGTGGCGACCTCAACATTGATCACCGCCTAACGTTTCAGGCTGTACTCACAGCATGCCGACCCTGTAATGAACATGCTCCGCAGATTTTATATACATTTGAAACTGTTTCGTCGACTGAATGGCAAAGCAAAGATGCACAACAATTTAAACCAACGTCGTATAAAAATATCGAAGCAACATTTGAAATTAAATTGCGCGCGCTTCGATGTTATGTTTCTGAGATGCGTGAGTTTCCACATTCACGATCGGAAAAAGGTCTCGAAGTTTTGGCGCAGTATCGCGGCATGGAATCGGGAATGCTTCTCGCTGAGGCATTTTGTCTTGTACGTCAAAAAATATGAATCAGAAAAACAGCTTTATAGCACCACAATTAAATTTTCGCCGCGCGTGTTTGAGTGACTCAGACCGATTGCTTGGTTGGAGAAACGACCCAGATGCGCGCATCAATTTTTTTAATACCAATGAGGTTTCACAGGCTAATCATGAGGCATGGTTTTTTGATGTTTTGCAAAATAAAAATCAGATTCTTTATATCATTGAGACACGGGGCTGTTTGCCGATTGGACAAATGCGTTTTGATATTGACGGAGAATGTGCAGAGATTAGCATTACGATAGGAAAAAAATATCGTGGCCGCGGCTATGGCAGCGAAGCAATAAGGCAGGGGACACGGCTTTTTTTTCAAGAAAATATAGGTGTTAAGAGTATAATTGCACAGATAAAAAATATAAACGAGATCTCTATCCGCTCTTTCATTCGTGCTGGGTTTATGATGAGTGCCTCAATGGCTAATACAACAAAATTGATTTTGATGAAATAATCTCTTTATTTTGAACGGCGGATCCGCAAATTTGTCGCGTACGTCGCTCTGGGATCACGAAGAAGTTTCATTTTTTGTTGCTGGTGGAACCCCGCTGCAGGCGCAAATTAATACGCAAACGAGGGCAACGATTGAGAGGTTGAGGTCTGGGCGAGGTAGTGCCCCGTCTTCGGCGTAGCCTGTTTAGCTGTATAATTAGCCCATAAATTGACCGATTCGCCCCGTTGACACAGAGGGTTGTTGTACTGTAAGCTAGGCCAATCATTCCAAACTCATAAACTCTCATCTGCTGGACCCTCGGAATGTTTGGGCCCACAGAGTAACCAATTGTATGCCAACAATCAGTCAACTGATTCGAAAAGGGCGTACGTCGGCGAAGAAGAAGAGCAAGTCTCCTGCAATGCAGTGGACTTTGGATTCTCTCCACCGTCGTCGTCACGAAATTAAGGGCGGCGCGCCATATAAGCGCGGCGTTTGTACAAAGGTCACAACCATGACCCCAAAGAAACCTAACTCAGCTATCCGTAAGATCGCTCGTATTCGGTTATCAAACGGCATGGAAGTCACAGCGTATATTCCAGGTGAAGGTCATAATCTTCAAGAGCACTCAATCGTTATGATTCGTGGTGGTCGTGTTAAGGATTTGCCAGGTGTTCGCTACCACGTTGTTCGTGGTGTATTTGATGCACAAGGTGTTGCGGGTCGTCGTCGCAGCCGTTCAATCTACGGTGTAAAGCGTCCAAAAGCAGGCGCAGCAGCTCCAGCAGCTAAGGGAGCCCCAAAAAAAGGTAAGAAATAATATATGCGAGGTAAACAAGCTCCAAAGCGCGACATCGCGCCAGACCCAATGTTCAACGACCCATCTCTCGGTAAGTTTATCAATTTCTTGATGCTTGATGGCAAAAAAGTAACGGCACAAAAAATTGTGTACGGTGCATTCGCGATTATCAAAAAAGCAGAAGACAAAGAGCCTCTCGAAGTATTTGAAGAAGCTCTTCGCAATGTTGGTCCGTCAGTTGAGGTTAAAACAAAACGCGTTGGTGGCAGCAACTACCAGGTGCCAATTCCAGTAAAGCCAGAGCGCAAAAATTCTCTTGCAATGCGTTGGATTATTAATGCAGCACGCGCAAAGAAGGGTCGTGCAATGACGGAAAAGCTCGCAGAAGAAATTACACTCGCAGCAAAAGGAGAGGGCGACGCAATGCGCAAGAAAACCGATGTGCACAAAATGGCAGAATCAAATCGCGCCTTTGCTCACTTCGCCTACTAATCGCTCACTCTTATGCCACGAGATTATTCTCTCTTGCACACTCGTAATTTTGGTATTATCGCGCATATTGATGCAGGTAAAACCACCGTGTCAGAACGCATCTTGTTTTACACGGGTAAGAAACATAAGATCGGCGAAGTTCACGAAGGAGAAGCAACGATGGATTGGATGGAGCAGGAACGCGAACGTGGTATTACAATTACCGCTGCTGCGACAACCTGTTTTTGGAAAGACACCCGCATGAACTTGATTGACACGCCAGGACACATTGACTTCACGGTTGAAGTTAAGCGCTCGCTCCGCGTGCTTGACGGGGCTGCTGTTATTTTTGACGGCGTTGCCGGTGTTGAACCGCAGTCTGAAACAAATTGGCGCTATGCTGATGAGCTAAACGTTCCGCGGCTTTGTTTCATCAACAAGCTCGACCGCACAGGCGCAGATTTTTACAAGGACGTGAAATCGATTCACGATCGTTTGACGAAGGTTGCAATTCCTATGCAGCTTCCAATCGGACAGGAAGGCGGTTTTCGCGGTTTTGTTGATTTACTCCGCATGCGTTCAGAGGTGTACTACGATGAAATGGGTCAGGATGTTCGCGAAGAAGATGTGCCGGCTGACATGCTCGAAATATGTACAGAATATCGTGCGAATCTGATTGAGAAAATTGTTGAGAATGACGAAAGCGCGATGGAGCGTTACTTGGCAGGCGAGGAAATTCCTCTTGCTGAGCTCAAAGCAATTATTCGTAAGGCAACGATTGCTGGCGCGTTTATTCCAATTTTGTGTGGTAGCGCGCTTAAGAACAAGGGTGTTCAATTTTTGCTCGACGCGATTGTTGACTATCTTCCTTCGCCGCTCGACGTGCCACCAATTGTTGGGCATGATCCAGACGACGAAACTGTGGAAATTCTTCGCCATGCTGATGACAGCGAACCGTTTACAGCTCTCGCGTTTAAAGTTGCGGCAGATCCATTCGTGGGTAAGCTGACTTTTTTCCGTGTGTATTCTGGTACTCTCAAGGCTGGTTCGTATGCGCTCAACTCATCAACGGGTGAAAAAGAGCGTTTTGGCCGTATCGTGCGCTTGCACGCAAACACACGTGAAGATGTGGATGAGGTGTTTGCGGGTGACATTGCTGCTGCAGTAGGTCTCAAATCAACCACAACGGGTAACACTCTGTGTGATATTGATAAACCAGTGCTGCTCGAAAAGATTATTTTTCCTGAGCCGGTTATTTCGCTTGCGATTGAACCAAAAACAAAACAAGATCAAGAGAAAATGGGTATCGCACTCCAAAAACTCGCTGAAGAAGATCCAACATTCCGTGTGCACACAGATGATGAAACCATGCAGACAATTATTGCGGGTATGGGTGAGCTTCACCTTGACATTATCGTTGATCGCATGAAGCGCGAATTTAAAGTTGAAGCAAACGTGGGCGCACCGCAAGTTGCGTTCAAGGAAGCGATCCGCGGTACAGCAGAAGCAGAAGGAAAGTATGTAAAACAGTCTGGTGGCCGTGGTCAGTACGGACATTGCTGGCTTAAGGTTGAGCCAAATGAAGCGGGCAAAGGGTTCGAATTCGTTGACGCAGTTAAGGGCGGCTCAATTCCAAAGGAATACATCGCACCAATTGAAAAAGGTGTTAAGGAAACGATGGCGCGCGGTGTTTTGGCTGGGTATCCAATGCTCGACATCATTGCAACAGTATTTGACGGTTCGTATCATGAGGTTGATTCGAATGAAGCAGCGTTTAAGATTGCAGGCTCCATGGCATTCAAAGAAGCGTGTCAAAAAGCAGGCATGATGCTTCTCGAACCAGTTATGAAAGTTGAGGTTTTGACGCCAGAAGCAAATATGGGCGATGTTATTGGTAACATTTCCTCAAAGCGTGGTGTTGTTCGCGAAATGCGCGACCGTGTCGGCATCAAAGTTGTGGATTCAGAAATTCCACTCGCCTCAATGTTTGGCTATGCAACAGAACTTCGTTCGATGACGCAGGGCCGTGCATCATATTCTATGGAATTTTCTCATTATGCAGAAGTTCCCCAGAATGTTGCGAAGGAAGTTATCGAAGGACGAAAGAAATAAAAATAAAAAATTAGCATCTACACTCAGAACATAAAAAGTTAATTGGATTAGTATGCCTGTTCTTCAATCAATCAAAAATGGACTGCGTGATAATTTGCCCCAGGAAGTATTTCAAACCGTTCGCCGCTTGAAGCGAACGGTAACGGGCAACGGGACGCTCGTTGAACGCAAGCACATTACATTGTTGGAAAAAATGGTGCGTGGACTCATACGATTTATTCTCGTTGAGCGGTTTCCCGATGTTGCTCGTCCACGCGACGCGCGAAGTGAGATCAACAAACACGAATTCAAATTGTATTCGCAAAATGGGGAGGACGGTATTTTGCTCCATATTTTTAATGCGATAGGAGTTACTAATCGAACGCTCGTTGAATTTGGAATCGGAGATGGCAGAGAAAATAATGCCGCAAATTTACTTTTGAATTTTGGATGGGGCGGCTTGCTCATGGACAGCTCGTTCGATAATTGCGCTTCAGCAGATTTGTTTTACAGAACTCTCATCGATAATTCGGATGTAAAACACATTAAAGTTGCTCAAGAGTTAGTAACGAAAGAAACCATTAATGCTTTGTTAGAAAAGTATAACGTAACCGGCGAGATTGATTTATTGTCCATCGATATTGATAGCAATGACTATTGGGTGTGGGACGCAATCAGTTCTATAAACCCCCGCGTTGTTGTTGTTGAATATAACGCATCATTTGGCGCAACCCAGTCCGTTACCATGCCAAACACTGATGAATTTGATCGATTCGAACATCACGAAAAGGGTTATTATCATGGAGTTTCTGTTGCGGCTCTCGTAAAACTCGGCGAGAAAAAAGGGTATGTATTCGTGGGCTGTGATAGTTCCGGATGCAATACATTCTTTATTAGAAAAGATATTGCGACTCAATTCACAGGTGTTTCTTCAAGTCAGGCGTATTATCCGCACGCACGACGGTTGAAAAAAAGCACTGAAGCTGAGCAGATTAAGATTGTTGGTCAGTATCCCGTTGTAACTATTTGATCGGTAATTAAAGGGTCGCAGCGATTTTTTTTATTCCTGCATGCAGCTCTTTCAGTTTAATTTCGTAGTTCAGTTCATCTTCTTTTAATCGCGCGAAACAGTTTGAGGATAATTGTGCACGCAGTTCAGGATCAGCGCCGAGCTGCTTGATTTTTTCAGCCAGTTCTGCCACATCGCCATCCTTAAAATAAAGTGCGCTATTTTTAGCAACCCACTGGAGCCCGCCACCAGCAGGTAAAATACAGGGTAAGCCGAATGTCATCGCTTCTAAAACGGTAATCGACGTAAGTTCTGTTCGCCAACGCGCCTGGATAAAAATATCGGCGGTTTTGAAATATTCAAACACACGT
This sequence comes from Candidatus Magasanikiibacteriota bacterium, assembly GCA_943355025.1. Taxonomy (GTDB): domain Bacteria; phylum Patescibacteriota; class Patescibacteriia; order Magasanikbacterales; family 2-02-FULL-50-9b; genus CALRDW01. The sequence continues at coordinate 48,990 of CALRDW010000002.1, forward strand.
TCTTTTGTTACCCAACCAGGAAATTCAACGTAGGATTCAATACCTAATTCTTTTACGCGCGATCTGATGAGCGCCTCTTCGGGGCCGTCGCCGCCGAGAATCAATTTGAATTGATTTTTGTTTTTTAATCTTGAAAACGCTTCGATTAAGATGTCATATCCCTTGCCCGGCACCATGCGCCCCGAATAAAAAATTTTGAGCGGGGAGTGGGGAGTAGTATTTCGTTCCTTATAGGAATCTTCCGTTACAGCGCCTTCTTTCAATACAGTTTTAAAATCGTAAGGGTCGCCGAGGATCATGCTTTTTTGTGCGGTCACAAGACCAAACGTTTCATAACATTTTTGTAGCACAGGATTGGTAAATGATAACCAATCGATATGGTTTGCGAGCCACATGCCAATATTTTTTTCAATCAGCCAGCGAATTTTTTTCTTCGCTCGTCGCAGCGCGTTGTCCGCCATGCGTATAAAAAGATCAGAGTTGCTCAGCGGCCAGCACGTAAGCTCACGATTAAAGAATGCAGAGATGGGGGTTTTGCCGCCAAGCGCGCGATAGAGTCCCGCGCCATAGAGAAAGAGGTGACCGTCAACGTGGAATACATCGGCCTGACCCTCATTTTTTTTGAGTATTTTGTAGCTTCCCCAGAGGATTGTAAGCAGGCGCGTTGAAGAAATATGTTCTTCGATAACATCATAGGGTAGGCCACCGAGATTACTATTGTTATCTGAAAACGCAGTGATGACTCGCACCGACTCGCCAAATTTTTGGAGCGTTCGAAATTTTAAATCGAATTCTCCGATTGATCCGCCAGAGGAAATAAAATTAAGTTTAGATGTGAGAAAAATTATGCGCATATGAATTTGGAAAGTTTAACAAGGAAGCGTTGGTCGCGCAAATGAGTTTTAGAGTTGTGGTATACTGCCGCGTACTATGGAGCAATTATTACAACGTGCGCTTGAGCTTTCACAAAAAACAGGAGAACGGCTGATCGTGTGTGATCAAAAAACAGGAGCTGCTTTTGTCATCCTGTCCTTGGAGGCCTATGAGGCTTTCGTGAATAAGGCCGATTTTCAGCAAAAAAAACACACAATTTCGACTAAAAAAGAACCAGAAGTGGCGCGCTTGACAAACACCTCGCTTCTCGATAAAATAAACCGCGAACTTGGAGAAGCAGTCGAAACACCAACTCCAGAGGCTAGTGAGTTCTTAACAGAGTCCCTAGACATTTAAAAGGCGATAAATAGGGGAATTATCCCCACTTGCACCTTTTTAAAAGTTCTGTTATAGTACTGCTCACTTTCGGACCAACAAATTTTCTCTTAATTAAGCCAACGTAAAGCCCTATGGCAAAATTCGAACGCACAAAACCCCACGTGAATATCGGTACCATTGGTCACGTTGACCACGGTAAGACCACTTTGACCGCAGCTATTCTGTCGGTTCTTAGTGCTCACGGCATGGTCGCACAGAAGAAAGGTATGGAAGATTTGGATAAAGCTCCAGAATCAAAGTCGCGTGGTATTACTATCGCAACGGCTCATACTGAGTATGAATCAACAGCGCGCCACTATGCGCACGTTGACTGCCCAGGCCATGCTGATTATGTGAAGAACATGATCACCGGTGCCGCCCAGATGGACGGTGCAATTCTCGTAGTTTCGGCAACCGATGGTCCGATGCCGCAGACACGTGAACACATTCTCTTGGCACGCCAGGTTGGCGTTCCATACATCGTAGTTTTCCTTAATAAGGTTGACATGGTGTCAGATCCAGAACTTATTGACCTCGTTGAAGAGGAGGTTCGTGATCTTCTCAAGAAATACGATTTTCCAGGCGACACGACCCCAATTATTCGTGGTTCAGCGCTCAAAGCTCTCGAAAACCCAACAGATGAGGCAGCTGCTAAGCCAATTCTCGACCTCATTAAAGCGGTTGATGAATACATTCCAACACCAGAACGCCCAACAGACAAGCCATTCCTTATGCCAATCGAAGACGTGTTTTCGATTGAAGGCCGTGGTACTGTAGTAACGGGTCGTATCGAACGCGGTACAATCAACATCAATGAAGAAGTTGAACTCGTTGGTCTTGGTGAAACACGCAAAACAGTTGTTACAGGTATTGAAATGTTCAATAAACAGCTTGATTCCGGTATGGCTGGTGACAACGCAGGTCTTCTCCTTCGTGGTATCAAGAAGGACGATGTAGAGCGTGGTATGGTTCTCTGTAAGCCAGGTTCGATTAAGCCGCATACCGAAGTTGAGGCTCAGATCTATGCTTTGACTAAGGAAGAAGGTGGTCGTCACAAGCCATTCTTTAATGGTTATAAACCACAGTTCTACATCCGCACAACGGACGTAACTGGTGAGGTAACTCTTCCAGAAGGTACTGAAATGGTAATGCCAGGTGATAACATGAAGATGACGGTTAAGCTTATCACCCCAGTTGCTATTGAAGATCAGATGCGCTTCGCTATTCGCGAAGGTGGTCGCACAGTAGGCGCTGGCGTTGTAACAAAAATTATTAAATAACAGGGATAGAGTTAGCTAGTCGAAGATCGGCTTCGACTAGTTGTACTCCACCACTGTGGAGAGTTAGATAAGAATCACATGACTACAGTCCTTGCAGACGAAAAGCAAAAGAAGGTAGAGGAAACTGGGCAACGTATTCGCCTTAAAGTTCGTGCATACGATCACAAGATTATCGACGCGGCAACGCGCACGATCATTGAAGCGGTTGAGCGTTCGGGCGCTAAGGTGCGCGGTCCTGTGCCACTCCCGACCAATATCAAAAAGTTCACTGTGAACCGGTCGACGTTTGTGCACAAAGATGCTCGAGAGCAGTTTGAAATGCGTATTCATACGCGTCTCATCGATATTTTGGAGCCATCCAGTAAAACGGTTGACCTGCTTATGTCGTTATCCTTACCAGCTGGCGTGGACGTAGAGATTAAAATGTAAGATTGATTTCTTTTGGGGGGAGAGAAATCAGAAGCTGCGCATGGCGCGTCCAATAGTGGATACGGCCATACACAACTTCTGGTTTTTTGTTACCGTAAATAACCAACGGTTACCGAAGCGATATGAAATTCATAATTGGCAGAAAATTAAACATGACGCAGATCTTCCGCCCCGACGGTTCGGTGGTGCCAGTGACGCGTATTCAGGCGGGGCCACTCACGGTCACGCAAATTAAGAATGAGGGTGGTAAACAGGTTGCTGTCCAGGTGGGTTTTGATACCACAGCGAAACATCAAAGCAGATCAGTCGCAGGCCATCTTAAGGGCTTGCCAATGTTCCGCGTGCTTCAAGAGTTCCGTACAGAGCAATCTGTAAACCGTGGCGATATGATTACCGTTGAAACGTTTTCACCGGGCGACCATGTTGATGCAGTTGGAACTTCAAAGGGTAAGGGTTTCGCAGGTGTAGTTAAACGCCATCATTTTCGCGGTGGTCCTGCTTCACACGGTCACAAAGACAATCTTCGCGCCCCAGGTTCAATTGGTGCGGGCGGTGTACAGCGTGTGTTTAAGGGAATGCGCATGGCAGGTCACATGGGTGATGAGCGTGTAACCGTAAAAAATTTAGAAATTGTTGCAATTGATCCAGAAAATAACGAAATTCTTGTTAAGGGCGCGGTGCCTGGTGCTCGAAATTCAGTTATTACTCTTTCAACTCCGACGGGCGAGCTTGTTATCAAGCAAACAGGATCGGCAGTTGTTATTGAAGAATCACAGCCTGCTGAAACTGTTGACGTCGCTCAAACGGACGAAGTAGCGGAAGTCGTTGCTGAAGAAGTAACCGCATAAATATGTCAGTCATTCTCAAAACCTACAACGTAAAAGGAGAAAGTGTCGGGGAGTTGAAATCTGACAGCATTTTGTTTAACGAAGTTGTTCACCCAAGTCTTGTGCATGAAGTGTACACATTGCTCAGCTCGAGCATGCGTCAGGGTGGTGCAAACACGAAGACACGCGGTGAAGTTCGTGGTGGTGGTAAGAAGCCATGGAAACAGAAAGGTACTGGTCGCGCACGTCATGGTTCAACACGTTCACCAATTTGGGTGGGTGGTGGTATTACTTTTGGTCCACAAAAAGAAAAGAACTGGAGACGTAAGATCAACAAGCAGACCATGCGCAAAGCACTTCGTATGATTCTTAGCCAGCGCGCTGCGAGTAGCACTGTGTTTGTGATTAATGATTGGAACACCGCAGGAAAGACGAAGGGTTTTTCAGCCCTTCTTTTAGCGCTCGGCATCAAAGGACGCTCTGTGCTTGTCGTAACGCCAGCAAAAGAAGACATGACATTCCGCGCAGCTCGAAACGTTGGACGCGTAGATGTTGTGCCAGCAAATGCGGTTAATGTAGTAGAACTCCTCGAGCACCAGTATGTGGTGATCCATCCGGATACGGTTGGTGCGCTCGAGAAACTGTTTGTGAAGTAATATGAGTATTTTGAGCAAAGTTAAAAAATTAGTTTCCGCTGATGGTGCCGCAGAAGAGAAGCCACAGAAAAAGGCTGCTTTGGAAGCAAAACCTAAGCGTGTAGCTGCAAAGAAGGCTCCTACAAAAACAGTCGCAAAAATTGCGGCAGCTTCGGAGCACACACATAATGAAAATGATGGGCATGATCACGCGGGCCACAACCATGCGCCACAAACACCGGCAGCTCGCCAATCGCAGCCGCAGGCAGTGAGCGCAGCAGTTGGCATTGGTGCGGCGCACTATATTCTTCGTCCACTCATTACTGAGAAAGGAACAACCACAGCGCAGCACGGCACATACATGTTTGCGGTAAAGCCGGAAGCAGGTAAGGCTGCGATTAAGCAGGCGATTGAAAAACTCTACGGCGTAACAGTTGTGAAAGTTCGTACTTCACGCTACGACGGTAAAGTTGTTCGCACCGGTAAAATTTCGGGTCGCCGTTCAAATTTCAAGAAAGCTTTTGTGACTGTGGCAGATGGCCAACAGATCTCAATTCATAACGGGGTATAACGCATATGGCAATCCGACGCTACAACCCAACAACAAATGCACGACGCAACAGCAGTGTCGATGCGTTTTCTGATATTACAAAAACAGAGCCGGAAAAATCACTTGTTCGTTTCCGCAAATCTTCGGGTGGTCGTAATAACCAAGGTAAAATTACAGTTCGTCATCGTGGAGGCGGCGCTCGCCGATACATGCGTGATGTCGATTTTCTCTCGCAGAAGTTTGACATGCCTGCAACACTTGCTGCAATTGAATACGATCCAAATCGCGGCGCGCGTCTCGGTCTGCTCGAATATGCTGGCGGCGAAAAGGCATACATGGTTTTGCCAGCAGGACTCTCTGTTGGAGATGTGATTGTTTCATCTCAGAATTTGATTGAAGCAAAACCAGGAAACCGCATGCCACTCAAGTTTATTCCAATCGGTATCATGGTGAGCAACGTTGAGCTTCGCCCAGGCCAAGGTGGTAAATTGGTGCGTGGCGCTGGCGTTGGTGCACAGCTCATGGCAGTTGAAAATAACATGGCAACACTTCGTATGCCCTCAACTGAGGTTCGAATGATCTCAGCAGACGCGTGTGCGACAGTTGGTGCAGTTGGTAATTCAGACCACAACCTCATTCGCTGGGGTAAGGCAGGACGCATGCGTCACAAGGGTTTCCGTCCAACTGTGCGTGGTAAGGCTATGAATCCAGTTGATCACCCACACGGTGGTGGTGAAGGACGAAATCCAATTGGTATGAAGGCGCCGAAGACACCATGGGGAAAGAAGGCGCTCGGTGTTAAAACCCGTGACGCGAAGAAGCACAGCAGTAAGTTTATTATTGCTCGTCGCAAGAACAAGAACAAGAAAAAGTAAACCACTATGTCACGAAGTAGCAAAAAAGGACCATACGTTGATGAGAAGCTCATGGAGAAAGTCGGAAAGCTCCGCGCTGGAGATAAGACTGTTATCAAAACATGGGCTCGCGCAAGTACGATCACACCAGCAATGGTGGGATTCACCTTTGCTGTTCATAACGGTAAAGATTTCCTTCAGGTATACGTGGTTGAAAACATGGTTGGCCACAAACTTGGCGAATTTTCACTCACCCGCAAGTTCATCCGCCATGGCGGCAAGCTTGCAAAGGATGATGGCAAAGGCGCAAAGCCAGCAGCTGCTCCAGCTAAGAAGTAATCTATGAAAACACAGGCAAGCGCAAATACAATCCGAATGTCATGTCGCAAAGTGCGGCTCATTGCTGATATGGTTCGCGGTATGAACGCGCTCGAGGCGATTTCGCGCCTCCAGTTTGTTCGTCGCGATGCTTCAGCGCCGGTTGCACAGCTGATTAAATCAGCTATTGCAAATGCAGGGCACAACCACAAAGTAGAGCCGGAAGTATTGTGGATTTCAGAGATTAGCGTTGACAATGCAGGTTTTCTTAAGCGATTCCGTCCACGTGCAATGGGCCGTGCTGCGGAAATTCACAAGCATCTTGCACATATTCAACTGACTGTGTCAGATGAACCACGTACAGGACGCGCTGCGAAATTGCTTGCAAAGAAGGCTGATAAAACAGCGCGGGCTGCTGCTAAAAAAGTTGTAAAAGCTGTTAAGTAAAATCCTATGGGTCATAAAGTACATCCAAAAATCTACCGAATGGGCGAACTCTGGACATGGGATTCGCAGTGGTTTCGTTCAAAGAACAAATTCGCGGAAGCTCTTGAAATTGATGTAGCAATCCGTAAGTTTCTCCGAAAGGAACTTAAAGGTGCTGCGCTTGACGCAATTAAAGTTGAAATGAGCCCACGCGACGTAACGATCACCCTTCTTTCAGGTAAGCCGGGTATGATCATTGGTCGTGGTGGCGCAGGTATCGAAGACATGCGCAAGAAAATCCAAAAGAAGTTTTTTGCAGCAAAAAAGAATTTTCAGGTCCGCCTCAACGTACAGGAACTTGCTAACGCAAGTCTTTCTTCAACCGTTGTAGCAGAACAGATGGCACTTGATCTCGAAAAGCGCATGCCGTTTCGCCGCGTACTTAAGGGTACAATCGAACGTGCACAGCGGGCAGGTGCGCTTGGTATCAAAGTCGCAGTGTCTGGCCGACTCAATGGCGCAGAAATTGCACGTCGCGAGTGGTTGACGTGGGGCAAGGTGCCTCTCCAGACGATTCGTGCTGATATCGACTTCGCATATGGCGAAGCGCACACGATTTACGGTGCAATCGGTATCAAGGTCTGGATTTATAAGGGCGAACGCTTTGGCCGCAAGGATCGGTTTACGGACGATGCCAAAGAAAAAACATTTAGCAAATAATCAGGATTAGTATGTTGATTCCACGAAAGGTCAAACATCGCAAGTGGCACAAAGGGCGCCGTCGCAACACTGGTGTTGCAACCAGTAAAGTAACCGTAGCATTCGGTACTTTTGGCATGCGTGCAACCACCTATGCGTGGGTTACATCGCGTCAGATTGAGTCAGTACGTAAAGTTTTGACTCGTTACGTTAAGAAAGGTGGCAAGATTTGGATCCGCATCTTTCCAGACAAACCGATTACCCAAAAGGGCGCAGAAACCCCTATGGGTAAGGGTAAAGGTGCTGTTGATCACTATGTGTGTATCATCAAGCCAGGAACAGTGATGTTTGAAATGGATGGTATTACGGAAACCGCAGCAAAAGAAGCTTTCAACTTCGCTACATACAAGCTTCCGCTTAAGACGCAGTTTGTCAAACGTCACGTATAATCCTATGAAAACCACTGAGCTTCAGGATAAAACAGTTGAAGAACTCGAATCGCTGGCAGCAGAGACTGCTGAGCAGCATCGGGCAATCAAAACCGCACTTCGTTCGAGCACGTACAAGCGCTCGCATGAGCTCGGGGGTCTTGCAAAAAAACGTGCACAGATCTTGACGATTCTTGCAAACAAGCGTACAATAACGCATTCGTAATATGGAACAGACTAAAGTACACAAACGCCAACTGACCGGGACAGTCGTCTCGAACGCAATGAATAAAACCATTGTTGTTAAGGTTGACCGCGTTAAGACTCATCCAAAGTACGGCAAGCAGTTTGTACAGTCAAAAAAATACCATGTTCACGATGAGAAAGAGTCTCATAAGGTCGGTGAAGTGGTAACGTTTGTTGAGTGCCGTCCACTTTCTAAAACAAAGTGCTGGCGCGTTCTCGCTTAACTTTCCTATATGGTACAGCATCGTTCAATGCTAAAGGTTGCAGATAACTCAGGGGCTAAAAAGTTCTATGTTATTCGCGTACTCGGCGGCTACAAAAAACACTACGCAACTATCGGCGACCTCGTCGTGTGCAGTGTGAAAGAAGCGGAACCGCACGGGCAGGTTAAGAAAGGTGACGTGGTAACCTGCGTTATCGTTCGCCAGTGCAAAGAAACACGCCGTACTGATGGAACGTATATTCGTTTTGACGAGAATGCAGCGGTGATTATCGATAAGAAAACAAAAGAACCGAAAGGCACACGTATCTTTGGTCCAGTTGCACGTGAACTTCGTAACCTTGGTTACCAAAAGATCGTGTCGTTAGCCCCTGAAGTACTCTAATATGGCAAACTATAAGATTAAAACCGGAGACACTGTGAAAGTCATGGCCGGCAAAGATAAGGGCAAGATCGGTAAAGTACTTCAGATTTTTAGTGAAACCAACCGCATTGTGGTTGAGGGCGCGAACATCATGAAAAAGCACGTAAAGGCAAAAGGTTCTGATCAGAAGGGTCAGATTATCCAGCTCTCAGCGCCGATGCACGTATCAAACGTGATGATCGTTGATCCATCAAACAGCAAACCGACACGCGTCCGCTACGAAACGCGAGACGGCAAAAAAGTTCGTGTCGCTAAGAAATCAGGAACTGTCATCTAATATGAAGGGACTTCAAGAAATCTATCGCACAGACATCGCTCCAAAGCTCGGTAAAGAGCTGAAGATCGATAATATCATGGCCATTCCAAAAGTGGTCAAGGTTGTTGTCTCTGTTGGTGTCGGTAAAATCGGCAAGGACAGTAAAATGATTGAGGCTGTTGAGAACACACTTACGCGTATTACTGGTCAAAAGCCGGCATCAACGCGTTCGCGTGTCTCAATCTCGAACTTCAAACTTCGTGAAGGTCAAGTTGTTGGCTACAAAGTTACGCTTCGTGGCGCAAAGATGTGGGACTTTCTTCAGAAATTAACCACAATTACTTTCGCACGTGTGCGTGATTTCCGCGGCATTTCAGTCAAGCATATTGATAACAACGGTAATTTGTCGATTGGTTTCAAGGAACAGCTTTCGTTCCCTGAGATTCGTAACGACGAACTCGACAATGTGCACGGCCTCGAAGTAACGATTCATTCAACAGCGGGAACTCGTCAGAACGGTGAGGCGCTTTATCGCGCGCTCGGATTCCCATTTAAAGAAGGTGTAAAATAAACGCTATGGCAACTGAGGCAATGATCGCAAAAGCAAAGATGAAGCCAAAGTTCTCGAGTCGTAAAGTGAACCGCTGCTTTCGCTGCGGCCGCAAACACGGCTACATTAGAATGTTTAATTTGTGCCGTATTTGTTTCCGTGAACTCGCGAACCGCGGCGAGATCCCGGGTGTTCGCAAATCAAGCTGGTAAACGCTATGCATACAGATCCAATCGCAGACATGCTCACACGAATCCGTAATGGATACATGGCCCGTAAACACGAGGTTTCCATGCCATTCTCCAAAGCGAAATTCGCAATTGCCGGAATCCTTTCCGAGGAAGGTTTTATATCCTCACTTGAAAAGGTTGAAGGCAAGAACGGATTCCCAGAACTTAAAATTCGCTTAAAATATGCAGGCGGCCGACCGGCTGTAACAAATGTAAAGCGTGTTTCATCCCCAGGTCTTCGTGTATATAAAAAGCACGACGAACTCAGACCCGTACAAAGCGGTTATGGTATCGCAATCATCTCAACACCACAGGGTGTGATGACCAACAAAAAAGCACGAAAGCTTGGTGTTGGTGGCGAACTCGTTTGTACAGTTTGGTAATATTAGCCCATATGTCACGTATCGGTAAAAAAACAATTCAAATTCCAAGCGACGTTGATGTAAAAATCAATGGTCAGCACGTTGCGGTTAAGGGCCCGAAAGGCGCACTTTCGCTCGATCTTCATCCGCATGTAACTGCAACAAAAACTGATGCAGGCATCATGGTTACGGTTGCAGATGAAACCGTAAAGAAGGACCGTTCACTCTGGGGTTTGTCAGCAACTTTGATCAATAATATGATCATTGGCGTGACGAAGGGCTATGCAAAGAAGCTCGAGCTCGTGGGTGTTGGATATCGCGTTTCTATGCAGGGACCAGACCTCAAAATTGAGGTTGGTTACTCACATCCAGTTATCTTTCCACTTCCTGCAGGAATTGCAGCGCTTGCGGATAAGACATTTATCACAATTTCAGGTATTGATAAGCAAGCAGTTGGCGAGGTTTCGGCGCAGATTCGTCGGCTTCGTCCGCCAGAGCCTTATAAAGGTAAGGGTATTAAGTATGAGGGCGAACAGATTCGTCGCAAGGCTGGTAAGGCAGCTAAATCTGCGAAGTAAACCACTATGAAACAGACAGCATCCTACAAACGAGAACGTCGCGTGCGCCGCCACACAAAAATTCGCGCGCGTATAACTGGCACAGAAGAGCGTCCGCGCTTATCCGTGTATCGTTCGCTTTCTCAAATTAGCGCTCAAATTATCGATGATGCAACCGGTAAAACACTGGTTTCCGTTGCAACAGCAGATTTGAAGGGCGACGCTGGAGAGCGTAAGGGCAAAGTTGCTCAGAGTTTTCTCGGTGGCAAACAGATTGCAGAGCTTGCAAAAGCTAAAAAAATTAGCGCGGTCGTTTTTGACCGAGGCGGTTTTCGTTTCCATGGCCGTGTTCGTGCCTTTGCTGAAGGTGCGCGCGAAGGTGGTCTTGTATTTTAATTCGTATGCCGGAAGATAAGCAGTTAGAAAACCAAGCAGAAGGTACAGAAACGAGCGTTACCGCTTCGCCTGAAGATGCAGCTCCAGCAGCACAGGTTGAAATTATGGTACGCGGATCTTTGCCAGAAGAAGGAAAGGGTGGAACTGGTGGGCAACAGCGCGGTGGCCGAGGTGGAGGCGGACGCGGTGGTGCTGGTGGTGCGGGGGGTAGAGGCGGACGTCGCGATGATCGTGGTGGCCGTGATCGAGAGCCAAGCGAATTTAATCAGGTAACACTTGACCTTGCGCGCGTTACGCGTGTGACAAAGGGTGGTAAGCGTATGCGTTTCCGCGCAACAGTTGTTGTTGGTGACGGCAAAGGACGTGTTGGTTTTGGAACAAGTAAGGGCGTTGATGTACAAGCATCAGTCATGAAAGCGACGAACCAGGCAAAAAAACATCTGATCACCGTTCCGATGGTTGATGAAACCATTCCACACACCGTTCGTTTTAAATCTGGTGCTGCTGACGTGCTTATCATGCCAGCTCCACGAGGTTCTGGTATTATCGCAGGTGGCCCAGTACGCGTTGTATTGCAGCTCGCCGGTGTTCCGAATGCCTCATCCAAAATTTTGGGTGCAAATAATAAAATCAATAATGTTCGTGCTGCGGTTTCTGCGCTTGCACAGCTCAAGCCTGTCCGAGTACGCACACCAAAGCCAATCGCTGAATAATTCCTATGTTACAAGCGCATACAATCAAAGCTAATCACGGTGCACGCAAGAAAGCGGGAGTCGTTGGTCGTGGCGCAAGTTCGGGTTGGGGTACAACAGCGGGCCGCGGTACAAAGGGTCAAAAGGCACGTTCTGGTGGTAGCCATCGTTTGACATTTAAGGGCAGTAAAGCTCTTATTCAGAGCATGCCAAAGCTGCGTGGTTTCAAGTCAATGCATAAAAAGCCAGTGACAATCACACTTGTACAATTGCAGAAGAATTTTGAGGATGGTACAATCGTGACACACGAGGGCTTGATAAAGGCAGGACTCGTTGTAAACGCAAAGCGCGCTGCTAAAATTATTGGCAACACGAAGGTTGAAAAGAAATTTACAGTTAAGGATTTGCCAGTGTCAGCGGGTGCGCAAAAAGCGATCGAGGCAGCTGGTGGCAGTATCGACAACAAATAATCTTCTCGTATGTGGGAACGCTTAAAGCAAGTCTGGAGCATCCATGATCTCCGGAAGAGCCTGTTATTTATCGTTTTTGTTTTGGTCCTTGACCGCGTTGCGGCGCATATTCCAATTCCTGGAATTAATGCAGAGGCGCTCCGTGCGTTCGTAGGTCAAAATCAAATCGTTGGTCTGCTTAACGTATTTTCGGGTGGCACACTCCAGAGTTTTTCAGTTATTATGATGGGTGTTGGTCCGTATATTACGGCATCCATTATTTTTCAGTTGCTCGGCATGATTGTTCCTTCAATTGAAGAGCTTCAAAAAGAAGGGGAGCAGGGGCAGCAGCGCATTAATCAGTGGACACGTCTTGCTACTGTGCCACTCGCGCTTCTTCAATCATTTGGCATGATCAATTTGCTCCGTCAATCGCAAGCAAATATTTTCATAAATCTAACGCCGTTCAAACTCATTACGATCATGGTCACGGTAACTGCCGGTACCATGTTTTTGGTGTGGCTTGGTGAACTTATTTCAGAAAGGCATGTAGGAAATGGTATCTCGATCCTCATCTTTGCCGGTATTATTAGCGCGCTTCCAACGGCAATCGAACGAATGATTGCAACGTTTGATCAGTCACAGCTTGTTAATCTGATCGCGTTTGTCGGACTCGCAATCGTGACCATTATCGGTGTTGTGTTTATTTCCCAAGGCCAGCGCATTATTCCGATTCAGTATGCACGACAAATGCGTGGCAGTCGTATGTATGGTGGTGTTTCAACACATCTTCCAATCCGCGTAAATATGGCCGGCGTTATCCCAATCATTTTTGCGATTTCTCTCGTTTTGTTTCCGCCTCTTATTGCTCAATTCTTCATCAAGGCGCATACAGCCTGGGTTGCGAGTGCAGCGCAACATGTGATTACGTTTTTTAGCGATCGGCTGATCTACGGGATTCTATATTTTTGTTTGGTGTTTGGTTTTACATTCTTCTATACATCAATTGTGTTTCAGCCGGAAAAAGTTGCTGAAAATCTTCAGAAGCAAGGTGGTTTTGTTCCGGGTATTCGTCCTGGAACAGCAACCGCTGAGTATCTTTCGCGTGTAACAAACCGTGTCATGCTCGCAGGTGCGTTGTTTCTTGCAATTATCGCTGTACTTCCACTCATCGTTCAAGAGTTCATGGGTACCCGAACTCTTCTTATCGGCGGCACAAGTCTTCTCATCGTTGTATCCGTTGTTATTGAAACAATGAATAAAATCGAGTCGCAAATCACTATGCGCGAATACGATAAGTTGTAATTTTTTATGCCAGACATCGGGGAGCATCGCCTGATTTTAATTGGACCACAAGGTTCAGGCAAAGGTACACAAGGTGAACTTTTGCAGGTGTATTTGCAAATACCGACGATTTCAACAGGTCAGCTCTGCCGCGCTGAAATTGAAAAGGGAACAGACATTGGAAAAAGTATTGAAGGATTTGTGCATGATGGGGCATTGGTGCCTGATGCGATTGTCATTGCGCTTTTGAAGGAACGTATTCGTGAGTACGATGCTCAAGAAGGTTTTATTATTGATGGATTTCCGCGCACAGTTGAACAGGCTCGTGATGCTGAGGGATGGCTCCATCCAACAAAAGTTATCGTGATTGAAATTAGTAAGAAACTCGCGATTGATCGCATGTCCGCGCGTCGTGCATGCAGTCAGTGTCGATATAAAACAACTGCCAGTAATGTTGGACTGCATGGAAGTCAGTGTCCGCGCTGTCCCGGCAAACTTATCCAGCGCGATGATGATCGTCCAGAAGCGATTCAAAAACGACTCGACATGTACAGCGCTGTGACCGAGCCCGTTGTCGAATATTACAAACAGACAGGCCTTGCGGAACGTTTCAACGGATCTCTTTCGATTCCGCTTGTGTTCATGGAAATCGCGCACGTGCTATAATTAATTACATGCGCAAAACATTTATAAAAACTCCTGAGGCTTTGGTTGCAATCCGCGAAGGCGGAAAAATTCTTGGTGAAATTTTAGAGCGCGTTGCGGCACTCGTACGTGTCGGCGCAACAACTCTGGAACTTGATCAAGCTGCCGAAAAATTTATTCGTGAATGTGGTGGCCGCCCAGCTTTTTTAGCATATCAAATTTCACCGCGCTATCCCGCTTACCCTGCATCGCTGTGTGTTTCAGTGAACGACGAGGTTGTCCACGGAATTCCAAAAGAATCCGTGGTTCTTCGCGATGGGGATATCGTTGGTCTTGATATTGGTATGGAATGGCCTTACAAAAAAGGTGGTGTTGCGGGTTTTTATACGGACACAGCATTAACGGTTGGTGTGGGAGAGGTTTCATCATCAAATAAAGCGCTTATGACACGGACGCATGACTCCCTTTTCACTGGGATTGCTGCAGCGCGCGCGGGTAGCGAAATTCGCGATATAAGTCGTGCTGTTGAAAATGCGCTTCGTCCATTTGGTTATGGAATTGTTCGGGATCTTGTTGGACACGGTGTTGGATACGCAGTTCACGAAGATCCGCAGGTTCCAAATTTTTTCGATCGAAATTCTCCGCGCGTTCCTCTTGAAGCAGGAATGGTTCTTGCGCTTGAACCAATGGTAAATCTTGGGCACGCCGATGTTTATACGGAGCGCGATGGCTGGACAATCAAAACGGAAGATGGTTCGCGGTCGGCACATTTTGAACACACAATAATTATTACCGAGCAGGGTGCAGAAATAGTTACGCTGCGTCCACAGGAATTATCGTAGTTTTTATGCCTATTTTAGGTTTTGATTTTGGATCTAAGCGTATCGGAGTTGCAATTGTACCAGACGACATGAATTTTGCGCTCCCTCTTTTAACGATTGATGGCACAGTCGAAGAACAATGGCGCAAAATTGATGAGTTAATAAAAAAACAATCACCACGCTCAATCGTTGTTGGCTTACCATACACGATGTCAGGTGCCGAAGGAGAGCAGGCGGATGCAGCACGGGCTTTTTCAAATCAATTGTTTGAGCGATATAATATCCCTGTTAATTTGGTTGATGAACGATTATCATCGGTCGAAGCAGCACGTGCCGGCGCGGTCGATATTGATGCGTCGTCAGCTGCAATTATTTTAGATACGTTTATTACAAAAAATGTTAAGCCCGGCGACGATCTGTTCGATTTATAATCGTGTACTGGTGTGCCTCAAACAATAACAGATCGGGCAATTGTTTTATATCGTGAGCAGTGGCGCGAATCCGACAAGCGCGTTATTTTTTATACGGAGCATCATGGAAAACGGAGCGCTGTTGCTATTGGCGCAGCTAAAATTCGAAGCAAACTCGCGGGCCATTTAGAACCGTTGCGTTCAACGCGTGTAATGATAGCGTCTGGAAAACAGACCGATAAAATTGCGCAAGCACTCACGATCGAATCGTTTGTTCCGGATCCGTTTGATGCTCAGCGGATAGTATATCTTGGAGCTGTAACTCGATTTATTTCGCGCGCAGTCGAATCAAATGCACCGGACGAAGAATTGTTTGGTCTTTTGTATAGTGCACTCGTGGATATTTCAGGCGCTTCTTTTTCAGAGCCTGGTGCCGTTGATGGTATTTTTGGTGCGCATCTGTTTGCGCTCGCAACACATGTTGGATATGCGCCAGAGTTTATGCAGTGCGTTGTTTGTAGCCGCGGGGAAGAATTGATAAAATTTTCTCCTAGTCAAGGTGGCGTTGTTTGTCGAACATGCGTTGTTCCGGGCGTAAGCATGGTTTATGAACCAGCGCCGGAGAAGGCGCACACATTTGTATTTGAACATTTGCGCTGGAGGGGGCTTATTTAATTTACGCTTTGAGATTTACTTTCCCTTCGGAGTTCCAAGCAATTTCATTTTTGTAAAATGAGAAACAATGTGGCTGAGAAGCAATACAACTATGATGCCACCGAGCAAAAATAGTTCAACGTAGTGCAATGATTTTCCCACGAATTGAAGTGATTGCCACGAAGCATATGAGGCGAGCGTGATTACAGAAATCCAAACCGCAGAAGTGATGAGATTGATTTTTAAAAGTTTTCGAAAGGGAATATGGATCATGCCCGAGCGAATAAGAACAGCGCGATGAAATCCATACGTAAATTTAGAAATCATATATACCGCAAGCGACAAGCTATGGAGCCGATCATCCATGGGTGATGTTAAGCCTCCATAAAATTTCGCGAGGCGCGGAAAAAATTTGTGACCATGTTTTCCAATTTGATATGAAATAAAATCTGTCGCAACAACACTACCTATAATTACTGGAATTGAAATGTATGCTGAAAGCACCCCCTGAAAAACGAGGAACATCACGCCGTATATAACCGCCTCACCTTCGAAAAAAATAGCGACTGCGATTAGTGGGTAGATTGCCGGCCCGAACGTTGCAACATATTCGAGCAATTGTGCGTGTCGGTAGACCATAAGTATGATTCGTTCTAGTATAGCGCATATTTGTTAGGGCGTGAAGACCATGTTTGTTGTCAACTGAGCGGTTATCCGCTATACTGGGGCTACCTATTAATTTCTATAGTATGGTTGATATTGCAGTACTTAAGCCAAAAATTGGCGAAACTCTTGAGCTCACTGGGTGGGTGTTTAATTTCCGTTCGTCGGGCAGTATTTATTTTTTGCAGCTACGAGATGGCACAGGGCGAATCCAGATTGTGTTCTCGAAGAGTGAGGTTGACGACGCAACATGGGAAGCATTGCAATCAATAACAATGGAAACCTCTGTTGTCGTATCCGGTCTCGTTAAGGCAGAACCGCGTGCTCCGTCTGGTATTGAAATGCAGGGCGTATCGTGTCGCATTCTTTCACTAGCGGGGGAGTATCCAATTTCAAAAAAAGAACACGGGATTGAATTTTTGATGGATAATCGTCACTTATGGTTGCGGTCAGTTCGTCAAGAAGCAATTATGCGTATACGAAGTGAGATAGAATTTGCACTGCGCGAATTTTTTTATGTGCGTAACTTTATTTTGACGGATTCTCCAGAATTCACGCCGAATGCATGCGAAGGAACAACAGATTTGTTTGAGGTGAAATATTTTGATGATGTTGCGTATTTATCGCAGTCTGGTCAATTATACCTTGAGGCAACATCATCAGCACTCAAACGAACATATTGTTTTGGCCCAACGTTCCGCAGCGAAAAATCAAAAACACGTCGACATCTTACAGAGTTTTGGATGCTTGAGGCTGAAGCAAGCTTCATGAATCAGGCAGAAAATATGCAGCTTCAAGAAGAGATGTTATCTTTTGTTATATCGCGCGTTCTTGAGCGTCGCGATGATGATTTGAAAACATTGGAGCGAGATACAACGTTTCTGAAAAATGCAGCGGAAGGAAATTATCCGCGTATTAAATATATTGATGCGATTAAGGAGTTACAAAAGTTGGGTTCTGATATTAAAGAAGGTGATGATCTTGGTGCTGACGATGAAACAATTTTGACAAAGCAATATGACCGTCCAATTTTCGTCACAGAGTATCCTGTTGAGATAAAATCATTTTATATGAAGCCGGATCCGGAAAATCCAAGTTATGTTTTGAATGCAGATATGTTAGCACCGGAAGGGTATGGTGAAATTATCGGCGGCTCAGAGCGTATTGATGATTTAAAATTGCTTGAGGAGCGGATTAAGCAACACAATTTACCTGCTGAGGCATTTAGTTGGTATACCGATATCCGTCGGTATGGCAGTGTGCCGCACTCAGGTTTTGGTATTGGTCTCGAGAGAACCGTTTCATGGGTCTGCGGTCTTGAACACGTGCGCGAGTCCATCCCGTTTCCACGCCTTATTAATCGTTTATCACCGTAAGTATGACAGAACAGCGCTCCTTTATTTATGCAAGTTTATTCTGCTGCTTTGTTTTTGTTGGCGCAGGCTGCTCCAACATGCGTGTGCTGGGTGTTCAGCGACCGTCTGTATCTAATACAGCGACCTCAACAGTAAGCTCTGAACACGCCAAACCCGGCATATTTTTAGTTCCCGTGCGACCCGATATTACAACATCGACAAATGTTTTTGATCAGGCTCTTCGAGATCGCGATGCTTCGGGGTTAGAGCGAGAGATTGCGGTGAGCGTACATCAGCGAATTGGAGACGAGCTTGCGGATGATGAATTTTTAGCGCTTGAAACTACATCGACGCAAGCTACCCGATATAGTTATTTTAGTGTGCACTGCGCGCATGAATGTTCTGGCGGACGATTATTTGTATTTGATAAAGTGACGCAACAATTCTTGAATTCGGGGATTGGTGGACAGTTGCGTAGCGGCGCAGGAGTTACGCTATTTTTTTCGCCAGATCGCAATAAAATAGCGCGTGTAACTAATGAGGAATCAGGTAGAGAAATGGTTTCTATTATTGACTCTAACTTGCTTAGAATCACGGAGCAATTCGTAGTCCCATCAAATGAAATTCTGCTCAGCACAGAAACAAGTACTACAACTAATAAATTAATTGGGGTTCAAGCCTCGTGGATTAATAATTCTGATTTTGAATTTTCAGTGTATAATGCTGCTCTAAAAAAAGATGGATCGCACGAATTAAAGGAAAAGAAGTTGATTGATACTACTGAAACATTAGAAAATCTAAAAGATTCTGAAAAAAAAGACGAAGTCTCCTTCATATATGATGGGGCGAGCGACACATTATTTAACGAGGCAACATCAAGCCTGCGCGTCGCTGTAAAATATGATGTTTTTGGCGAAGACTCTGCGCATGGCGAATGCACAGTGATTGGTGCAACAGCGTCGCAGATCCCATATGTTGTTTTTGAGTGTTTTATTGGCGTCGGAGATGGGCCAGCAATGTATGGAATAAAAATAATGGACAAAAAAACATTTGAATTTTCTACGAAAGAGCTTCCGGCTGTTGCGCAAGGAAATTTTTTAGGTAATACATTCTTGTCACCTGACAAAAGCGCGCTTGCAATCGTTGGTGTACCGCGTGACGATGGAGTGGTTCAGGTTTCTGTTTTAGATTTGACAACGCTGAGTCAGATTGCCACATATTCGTTTGCGTCAGGGGACACGCCGCTAGCAACACTTGAAAATACGTACACACCAGCACCACCTTTTGGAAAAGAAACCAAATGGAAAGGACAGACTGTTTTTGCAATCGGAAGATATCACGGAGAGCCGACGCACAAATCGCGTAAGCCGCTTCAAGTTATCGAACTCAAAACAAAAAATAAATAGTCGGCATGTTTACTTTTGTACAGGAACAATTTAGCGGACCACTTGATTTACTGCTGCAGGTTATTGAGGAGCAGAAATTAAAAATCACTGAAGTTTCACTTGCAAAAGTTACCGATGGATACCTTAAATATGTTCAGTCGAGCGGCTTGGTTGACGAGTGGGAAATGGTTGATTTTTTGCTAACTGCAGCAAAATTATTGTATCTAAAATCCAAGGAGCTGCTGCCGATTTCATTACCCGATGATGAATCTGCAACCGATCTTGCGGGGCAGCTCAAGATGTATGCGCAGTTTGTTCGTGCGGCTGAAGAAGTAAAAGAGATGCTGCTCCGTCGAAATTTTATGTATGCGCGTGAGATGATTACGATTAAAGCAACAGGATTTCAGCCGCCTAAAATGATTACTTCGCATAAAATCCACTCCGTGTTTGCTCAAATCATTGAGCGCTTTAAGCCGCAGAAACTTGAGGAGGTTGAAGTAAAAAAAATCATGTCTATAAAAGAGAAAATTGATGCGGTACAAGATTTGCTCTCGACATTCAAGCGCACAACATTTAAGGATTTAATTGCTGATCCAAAATCGCGTGCTGATGTTATTGTTACGTTTCTTGCGCTCCTCGAACTTGTTAAACAACGAACGGTATTTATTTCTCAACAAGCACATTTCGATCATATTCATGTTGAACGAACACTATGACAAAAGCACATCTTGAAGCATTACTTTTTGTTTCATCAAAACCATTTACGACTAAAGGATTATCAAAAATGTTGAATGTTGGTGAAGATCAAATCGACGCCTGGCTTGACGAACTTACAGAAATGTATAACGATGAAGCACGAGGAATGCGAGTTGTTCGAAATGGAGCCGAAGTTCAGATGTTCAGCGCGCCAAATTGTCGCGAGCTTGTCGAAGAATTTCTGAAAGAGGAAATTACCGGAGAGCTCACACGGCCACAACTTGAAACATTAACGATTGTCGCGTATCGCGGGCCGATATCAAAACCAGACATTGAGCAGATTCGAGGAATTAACTGCACACTCATTTTGCGTAATCTGGAGTGGCGTGGATTGGTTGAAGAGACCGATATGTCAACGCCCGAAATTCCGGCGTACCGCGTTACGCTTGATTTTGTGAGGTATCTTGGGCTAACTTCAGTTGAGGAGTTGCCACAGTATGAAGCAATGAATGTATGCGAAGTTTTGTCACCATCATCATCCTCGCTGCAATAATCGGTTTATTTACTGCGCGACAACAGTTCGCCTTGCATACAAGGGATAATGGCGCGATAGGCACGCTTGTTAAGTTGTCGGATATTGCCGCAGGACCACTGCAACAATTTGTTCCGCAGCAAGCGAAGCCAAAGCCCGAGCCACTTCCTCCTGTTAACGAGGCCGGTATTTTATTTGAAAAAAAAATTTCAGCACAATCCGCAATCGTTGTTGATGAGGTAACCGATGCGGTGCTTTATGAAAAAAATGCTGATGAGGCGCGGCCACTCGCCTCTATTTCAAAATTAATGAGCGCGCTTATTATTGTCGAACATATTGATGATTGGAGTGCGACAACAACGATTGAAGCAGAAGACATTGGAGAGGGAAATCAAACTATCGCGGTCGGTGAAGTTTACACGCTGCATGATTTATTTAACGCAGCACTTGTTGGTTCTTACAATACTGCAATAAATACCTTGGTGCGCGCAACGGGTTTGTCGCGCACGGCGTTTGCAGGGGAGATGAACCAAAGGGCGCTAGACTTAGGCATGCGCAAAATGCATTTTGCTGAGGCAACGGGTCTTTCTCCAGAAAATGTTGCGAGTGCTAGAGACGTTGCTCGATTAACAAAGATAATTTTATCTGAGCCGCGAATTAAAATTACAACGCTTACAGAACACACAACGATTACAGATTTACATACACATAAGAAAAAAATCGTGAAGGCAACCGATTGGCTTGTGAGCTCCGTCGTAAAATTAGATATCGCGGCAGTTGAAGGCGGTAAAACCGGTTATATTCCCGAATCAGGATACAATTTTACTGTCGAGCTTAAAAATCATGAAGGTCACGAGATACGCGTCGTCGTTCTTGGTTCAAAAGATGTGTTCAGTCGTTTTACAGAAACAGCCGATTTAGCAACCTGGGCATTTCAGAATTATTCTTGGGAAAATATTTTGAGCGAATAAAAAACTGATTCAATGAATCAGTTTTGGCTAGTTATCGTTTTCAAGATCCTCAAGCCACAGATCGGATGTTGAGTAAGAATTTTGTTCAGCCCACTCTCGCTCAGTAAATTTATTCAGACGACGCATCACTTCAAGAAGTGATGATTTTGCTTGTCGTCGAACAATCATTGCTTCGAGTGGCTTACGCTGAAACGTTTTTGGGTTGATATATTCGGTATTTGCATACGTAGCATCAACGCGCTGTATGAATTTACGAAGTCCCATATGCGAAATGCCTTTACCAAGAAATAAGAATCGCTCCTTGCTCAAGATTACGATTTCATCCATCGTGGTGCTCGGCAGATGTCTGCGGGTGACGAGCATGCTTTTGGTAGAGGTATTGATAATAGCATAAAGTCCTTCGCGAGAAAGCCAACGAAGACTGTGTGAAATATCATGCCAGCCAAAGCTGTTTACGATGTCGTAAATGTCCGCAAGAAGAGATGGATTAAGATATGGATCAAGAACCGCAATGAGCTCCAGCGGAAAAAGAGCCAACTCCATTTCAGTTATTTTTCGGTGCGGCACGTATTGTTCAGCGTCCATCAGTTCCTCTCGCAGCTAAATTTTTTTGCTGCTTTTTAAAATGCCAGAGGGCGGATTTGAACCGCCGACCAAAGGCTTATGAGTCCTCTGCTCTACCACTGAGCTACTCTGGCACGCCTTGAGGAAAAATCAAAAGCATATTTTTCCTATTTAAATTTTTCGAATGCCCAGAGAGAGAATCGAACTCTCATGACCTTGCGATCGCGGGATTTTGAGTCCCGTGCGTCTACCAATTCCGCCATCCGGGCAGGCTGAAAAAGTGTGCCTACTATAGCAATAATTCTTGACGTTGTCAAAGCAGCGAAGAGCGCGTATACTACGCCGTACTATGGGCAGAATTGTTGCTGTTGTGAATCAAAAAGGAGGCGTAGGTAAAACTACTACGGCAATTAATGTTGCCGCTTATTTGGCGGAAAGAGGTAAGTTTGTGCTACTTGTCGACGTTGATCCGCAGGCAAATGCTACGAGCGGAATCGGGCATAATTATCGAGAGCTCGAGCATGGTTTGTATGACGCTCTAGTCGGTGATAAGCAACTGCGAGACGTCATTCATTCAACGTCGATTGATGGTTTTCGTATTGCTCCTGCAACGCCGGGACTCGCTGGTGCAAATGTAGAACTTGTAAATGTTGAACGACGCGAATTTCGTTTGAAAGATTTGTTAGAGGAGATGAGTTCATCGTATGATTATATTATCATTGATTGCCCCCCATCGCTTGGGTTATTGACAGTGAACTCTCTTGTCGCTGCGGAAGAAATATTAATTCCAGTCCAGGCAGAATATTATGCGCTTGAAGGATTGGGTCAATTGCTCGAAACGATCGAGCTCGTTCGTGAAAGTATTAATCCAACGCTCAAAATTCTGGGAGCTGTCATTACCATGTTTGATAACAGAAATAAATTATCGAAAGACGTCGATGAAGAGCTTCGAAAATTTTTCCCAAATAAAATTTTTGGAACTGTTATCCCGCGAAACGTTAAACTCGCAGAAGCTCCAAGTTTCGGAAAGGTAATTATGCAATATGACAAGCTTTCACGGGGCGCTGTTGCGTATTCAGCACTTGCAGATGAAATAATTGCTGTGCATCTTGCAGAAGAAGAAGCTGTGCATGCAATTCCTCCAGCTAAAGATTTTGTTCTTTAAATTTTATGGCATTAGGACGTGGACTCCAATCAATTATCCCAGGAAAATCTTCAGCCGCAGTGCATGATAACAATTCATCGCGCGCAACAATATCGGACGTACAGAAACCTGCCGCATCAAACTTAAAACCAACTCCAAGCGCAGATAAAATTTGGCACATTCCTGTCGGTGAAATTAAGCCAAACTCACAGCAGCCCCGACGCGTATTCGATGAAACAGAACTTGAAGAGCTTTCAAATAGTATTCGCGAACATGGAATTTTACAGCCGCTTGTTGTTTCTGAATGTAAAGATGGGAGCTATGAACTTATAGCTGGTGAGCGGCGTTGGAGGGCTGCGCGCAAAATTGGACTCGCAACCGTTCCGGCGCTTGTCAGAACGACGACCGAGCATGAGAAGTTAGAGCTCGCAATTATTGAAAATGTTCAGCGCGTTGGTCTATCAGCCGTTGATGAAGCGTTTAGCTATAAGCGCTTATATGATGAGTTTGGATTAACATTGGACCAAGTTGCACAGAGTGTGAGTAAAAGCCGTCCGCACGTTTCAAACATGATTCGGCTTCTTGAATTACCAGAGGAGGCGAAGGATGCGCTTGCTCGAGGAAAAATTACGACTGGTAAGGCGCGTGCGCTTTTAAGTTTGAATACAAAAGAAGAGCAACTCGATGTTTTGCGAAGCATGCTTGGTGAGGGAATGACAACGCGTGAAGTTGAGGCAGAGGTTCAACTGAGAACACGACGCCCTTCAAAACCAAAAAGCGCCGATGTTCAATATCTAGAATCAGAACTTCGCGGATCATTGGGAACAAAAGTAACAATTGCAAAACGAGGTGAAAAGGGAACTATCATTGTAGATTTCTATTCAAACGAAGAGCTCGAGAATCTTGTAAAAAAGATGCGAGGACTGTCCGTTTAATTTTATTTTCCCCGACTTGGCAATGCCATTTTAATCCAATCCGCGAGCGTTCGTTTTGCGTGTTGTTTAATGAGCTGTTTCGCGTGTGTTGTTTTTACAAAACCGATCCAATCTGCTGATGGGCCCTTTTTTGATTTATCAACAATAATTTCAACCACGTCACCACTTTTTAGCGGCTGATCAAGACTTACAATGCGGTCGTTTACTCGTGCTCCTGCACATTGATTTCCAATTTGGGAGTGAACGGCGAACGCAAAATCAACAGGAGTTGCATTTTCGGGCAGGTCCATGACATCTCCTTTTGGAGTGAATATAAAAATTCGATTTTGAAAAATATCAATCTTGAGATTGTCTAAATCTTTTAGGCGCTGGATAGTGTCGCCCTCAATCGCCAGATCGCTTACCCACTTGAGCTGCCTGTCAGGACGCACACCGCCTTCTTCATCGTACGACCAATGCGCTGCAATACCATATTCAGCATTGAGATGCTGTTGCATATCACGAATTTGAAATTCAACGACAGTGCCGTGATCACAAAATACAGTTGTGTGGAGAGATTGATATCCGTTAGGCTTTGGTTGAGCAATATAATCTTTTATGCGTCCAGGCAACGGCCGCCACAATTTGTGGATAATACCGAGTACTGCATAACAATCTGCAAGATCTGTAACAATTATGCGAAGCGCGATAAGATCATTTATTTTTTCAATATTTTTATCATGCTTCAAGAGTTTTTGATATAAACTGTATAAACGCTTTAAGCGACCATGCACCGAATGCACAACAACATGTTCTTTTTGAAGTTCGAGATCAATCGCTGTTTTTATTTCGTTGATGTACGCTTCGCGCTGCTCATAATGCTCCTCAACGAGTCCGCGTACCCACGCATATTCTTTCGGATACACATATTTGAATGACAGGTCTTCGAGCTGTCCTTTCATTTCGCCCATACCTAGACGATTTGCAATCGGCGCAAAAATTTCTAATGTTTCGAGCGCAACGCGATATTGTTTTTTTGGTGCTAAATGTTCGAGTGTATGTAAATTATGTAACCGATCTGCAAATTTAATTATAACAACACGAATGTCTTCCGCCATTGCAACAAACATCTTGCGTAAATTTTCGATGTATCGTTCGATGCCTCGATATTTTATTTTACCAAGTTTTGTAACTCCAGCAACAAGATGAGCAACATCTTTGCCGAAATTTTTCTCGATCTCTTCAATTGTTACTGACGTATCTTCGGGAACATCATGCAACAGACCAGCAATAACAATATTCGGATCTAAATTCATTTCTGCTAACGTAATCGCAGTGCAGAGAGGATGAATGATGTATGGTTCACCTGATTTTCTAATTTGTCCGCCGTGAGCTGTTTCTGCAAATTCATACGCCAATCTGACCATTGTCAGATCCGCCTGTGGGCGTTTCTCACCAATAGTTGAGAGAAGTAGGTCGATGGTTGGGTTTGTTGGCGGGGGATTATCAAGTGGATACATAGCTCTCTACATCGTACGTAGGTTTTGGGTTGCCGTCAATTAAGCCGCGTAAAAAGGGTTTGAAATAGTACAATACAGTGATTTAACATACGCTCAAAAAGTATAAATGATACTTCTCAGGGAGAGATAAACAGGAACTCCCGTCGAAGTATCATTTATACTTTTTGAGTATACGTTCATTCAAGTGTTATACTACTCCCATGCTTCCCAATCCTTTTCAAAAACAATTACCAGAGTTTAAAGACACAGACCCTCTTAAGAACAGAGAGATTGTTAGAGAACTTCTCGGACCAGAGGGAGTGCATAAATATAGAAAGATTTTAGGGGATAATTCGTACAATCAGAATAAACGTCAGAAAGATGTTTCTCGAGAAGAACTCCTTGCAATAGCAGCAGAAGCCCTCTCTAAGATAGACTCGCTTTCACGAGACATTTTTAAACCAATCTTTGAGCGTCTTATCGAGAAAGGGTACACTTCTCAAATCAAATCTCTTAAAGAAATAAACTTTCTAGAAACTAAAGACAATAAACTCGGCCTTACTGCAATCGACAATAAATTTTACGAAGTCCCAACCACAGAGGCCATTACAAATCACTTCCTCTTCATTCCAAACATCAAACAAAAGATAGATCAAGGATTTACCAGACTTCTCATAGTTCCATTTGGTTTTTCCCTCGACACTCTGAGGGGAAAGACAGTAAAACTTATCAAGAAGCACAAGAAAGCAAACAAGCTCTTTGCAGAAGACGGAAGCAGTTTAGAACTCGACGAGAAAAAACCGCTCTGGGCATTGGGCCAATACAATAATGCAGACAAAAGCGGGGATCTCGTCTATTATCCAGAGCAATTCGATAAGGAGAATCATGGTGGAAAAACAAAGAGGGATCTTTTATCTTCAGTAGCCAGCTTTCCTGGCTACCACATCCTCCTTATTCAGGAGGATCAAACAATTCAACGAGGAGGAGAAGGAGCAATAAAAGAAGGAAGAAATCAAATAGGGACCGGTAAATCCCCCAATGACTATTTAGAACTTTTTAAAACAGATGAGAGCTATTCTAAAGAACTCGGCCTCACTCCAGAAGATTGGCTGACTCTCTTTGCAACGAATCTTAATCAGAAGAACAAAGTTATTAATGATTGGGAGTCTGATAAAGACAGTATTAATTATTTGGTCGGTAGTTATTTTCCAGATTTTGACAGCGTCCCGGGTGCCTACTGGAGCCGCGGCTATGAGCAGGCGCGTTTGGGCGGACGCGAGCCGCTGAACGTGGATGAGCGTTATGGCGTTGCTGGTGGGGTCGGCTAATCTACATTGTTCTAATTTAAGAACAATTATCTTGCGGTGAGATCAGTGGCCGCGATAATTTTATTCCGTAATTTCGCTTCCTGCATCTCCACCTGACATGTCGCCCGAATCATCTTCTGCTTCTGCGCCATCATTTCGCGCGCCTTTACCGCGTCCGCCAAATTTCCGACCAGCTGCCGGTTTGCCCTCGTTTGTTTTGCATTCTTTATTTGAACATTTAACTGTACCGCGCACAGGCTGGACCATCATCGAATTACATGTTGTGCATAATTCGCCGGTCGGTTTATCCCAGTATGCATTTTTGCAGTCTGGATAGCGGCTGCATGAGTAGAAAATCTTTCCTTTTTTTGATCGGCGTTGGATAATATCGCCCTCGACGCAGATTGGGCATTTAACGCTGCTCGCGTCGATAATTGGTTTCGTGCTTTTGCATTCAGGGTATCCCGTGCACGCAATAAATTTACCAAAACGTCCTGATTTAATTACCATCGGTTTGCCGCATTTTTCACACACCTGGTCTGTTGGCTCATCCTCAGGTTTTAATTTTTCAACACTCTCGATTTTTTTAAGCAAGTTTTCTTTGAATGGTACGTAGAATTTCTTGAGAACTGGCACTATTTGTTCCTCACCATCTGCAATTTTGTCGAGCTGATCTTCCATTTCCGCTGTGAATTGATAATCTGTAATTTGCGGAAAATGTTCAACTAATAAATCTGTCACAGTGAATGCAATTGGAGACGGCTGCAACCGCCGCTTGTCATCTCGATCAACATAGCCGCGATCAACAATTGTCGCAATTGTTGGCGCATACGTTGATGGGCGACCGATACCAAATTCTTCAAGCGCCTTAACGAGTGTTGCATCACTGTAGCGTGCAGGTGGTTCTGTAAAATGCTGCGTTGGTTTGATTTCCGCTGCTTCGACTGCCTGACCAGCCGAAAGCGCGGGGAGTGCGTTTTCTTTTTGCGCCTCTGGATATACAGCAAGGAAACCAGCAAATTTAATTGTTTGTCCGTTCGCACGAAATGTGTATGTTTTTTTATCCGTGCCCTTTGCGTCGAAATCAATGCCTGTTTGATCAAACTCTGCGCCTGTCATTTGCGACGCAAGTGCGCGACGCCAAACAAGATCGTACATTTTAATCATCTTTGGCTCGATACCAGACGACGACAGCATGTCGGGGGTCTGTCGGATATCTGTTGGACGAATTGCTTCGTGCGCTTCCTGCGCGCCTTTTGACTTTGATTTGTAGGTGCGGGGGCCGCTTGTGTAGTCGCCACCGAACGCTTCCTTAATATAATTGACGGCCTCTGCTTGAAAATCTGTCGACATGTTTACCGAGTCAGTACGCATGTACGTAATGTGGCCAAGCTCGTATAATTTTTGTGCGAGCATCATGGTCATTTTTGCAGATGCTCCAAGTCTACGATTCGCATCCTGTTGTAGTGTTGACGTTGTAAATGGTGGTGGTGGCTGACGCGTCGCTGTTTTCTTTTCAACGCTCGCAACAATAAGTTTTGCCGACTCAACAGCCTTCACGATTTTTTTCGCATCCTTTTCCGTCGTGATCGAAAATTTTTCGAGCTTTGCTGCGTCAATGGCATTTAAGTGCGAATCAAATTTCATTCCACCAGAGGTAAGCGCTGCGTCAATGCTCCAGTATTCTTCCGCTGTGAATTTTTGGATCTCTCGTTCGCGTTCAACAGTCAGGCGAACGGCGACGCTTTGCACGCGACCAGCCGATAAACCATTCTGCACTTTTTTCCAGAGAAATGGCGAGAGCTCATAGCCCACCAAGCGGTCAACAATACGGCGAGCTTGTTGCGCATCAACTAAATGCAAATCAAGTTTACGCGGATGTTCGATCGCATACTCAATTGCTTTCTTCGTAATTTCGTGGAAAGTTATGCGTTTAATTTTTTCTGGTTTTTCCCCAAGCACTTCGGCAAGATGCCACGAGATTGCTTCTCCTTCGCGGTCTTCATCAGTCGCGAACAAAATCTCTTCTGCGTCGGCTGCAAGCGCCTTGAGCTCTTTTACGTGTGCCTTTTTGTCTCGTGGCACAACATACTTTGGCTCAAAATCATGCTCAACATCAACACCGATACGATTTTTTGGCAGATCACGAATATGGCCGAATGATGATTCAACCTTGTACGTTTTGCCTAAAAACTTGCTGATTGTTTTGGCTTTAGTTGGGGATTCTACGATAACGAGTCGTGACATATGTACTTGAAAATACCTTGCTGAGCACAAAATGTCAAACCCTGACCAAAAAAAATAGGCGTGCCCCTCGTTTAATGAGGGGCCAAAACAACGATCGTCCCGTTTTGTTTTCCTATGAGCCCTTGGAGTTCTAAGGACGATAAAACCCCCATAAGATGCGGCGCGTCGAATGCTGATTTTTTAAGGAGTTCGTCGAATTCCGACGCGGCACATGAGAGCAGGTCATATACATGGCGCTCATCTCTCGAAAGCTCGAATAGAGGCTGTATGGCGGCCGGAGCGATCCCATAGTACTCAAGAATGTCGAGCGCGCGTGTTGCAACAACTGCGCCTTTGCCGAGCAATTCATTAGTGCCTTCGGACACCTTCGAAAATATCGATCCTGGAACAGCAAACACGTCCCGACTATAGTCCAGCGCAAGTCGCGCCGTTATCATTGTGCCGGACTCGCGTGCTGCTTCAATAATAAGAATGCCGAGTGACAGTCCTGCGATAATTCGATTGCGCGCCGGGAAAAATCGCGGATGTGCGCCAGTGTCGGGCGGGTATTCCGAAATAATGCATCCTCCTGACTCCAGGATCGAGTAGGCGAGCGAAATATGAGTTTTGGGGTAGATACTCCGATCATCGATGCCGCTTCCGAGCACTGCGATTGTTTTGCCTCCTGCCTTGAGCGTCTCAACATGGGCAACCGCATCTGCACCAATTGCCATGCCAGACACAATAACGAAATGCTGCGCAACTTCTGGAATTATTCGGTGCGCGGCCGCCGCACCATACTGACTCACAGCGCGAGATCCAATTGCTGCAAAGCAATGCGCGCGAAGCAGTTCGCCACAGCCCCGTATATATAGATATTCTGGTGGATCCAAAATATTTTTAAGTTGTACTGGATATTCAACGTCGCTGCGAGAAATTCTAAAAATAGGAAATCGTTCCTCCATACCTCCCATAGATTTTACAGAGCGCGAGGGTTATTACGCGCCTGTAATAACAGAGGTAACACTTTCAAAAATTTTGTCAAGACCCCCTGAGAGGGTGGATAACTCTTCAGCAGTAAAACGGGCGAGTACAAAATCGCGGCCTTCGACATCTTGAGTCGGTTTCGGACCAATGCCGATGCGAACACGCGAAAAAGCCTGCGTCCCGAGTTTGTCGATAATATCTTGAACGCCGTTGTGACCAGCAGCGCTGCGATCAAATTGCAAACGCGCTGTGCCAAGAGGGAAATCAAGATCATCGTGCACAACAATAATATGGTGCGGTTCAATTTTGTAATATGAAGTGATTCGCTGCACCGCGTCGCCTGACAAATTCATGAATGTTTGCGGCTTAACGAGCAAAACTTTTTCGCCACCAATCAAACAATCCGCAACTTCACTTTGATTTTTTTTATCAAGTCGCCATTCGGATGCGTGGTACATGCGCGCAAACGCATCAAGCGCGAGCCAGCCTGCGTTGTGCCGCGTGCGCGTATATTCTGAACCTGGATTTCCAAGACCAACAAGGAGCCACATACGAATGAGACGTTACAATTTTGTTTTTTTAGTGTAGAGCACGATTGGTGTTCCGACAAAACCAAATTCTTCGCGCACAGCACGTTCGATAAAGCGAATGTATCCGGAATTCAAACTCGTTTTTGCTTTAACGCTGATTTGAAATTCTGGTGGATCTGTTGAGAGTTGTTTGAGTGCGTAAATTTTCGGTGGGCTGTTTCCAATACCACGCGTTGGTGGATGACGAGAAATGAGTTGACGAATAAAACTGTCGAGAACAAGTGGGTCGATTACTTTTCGGCGCGCTTCGAATGCTGCTGTGATAAGTTCGTATAGTTGGTGCACGCGGAAACCTGTTTTTGCGGACAAGAAAGTTACGGCCGCATGTTGCAGATGGGGATAAGCCGCAAATATTGTGTCGACAAATCTTTTGCGATTATCTTCCGTGTGGTCGTCAACAAGATCCCACTTATTTACAACAAGCACGATGCTGCGACGTTTGTCATCGACGAGTCGCGCAAGAACTTTTTCCTGAACTGAAATCGGTTCCGCAGCGTCAATCAAAAGCAAAATGACATCTGACTCTTGCATGCGACGAATGCTTTGACTCACACCAATTTTTTCAAGTCCAGCAGACACGTGCGCTTTGCGGCGGATACCTGCGGTGTCGAGAAAATCAATATAATGTTCGCCCCACTTTACGAGCAGATTAAAGGCTTCACGTGTCGTGTGGGGAATTGGCGATGTGATTACGTAATCGTCTCCCGCGATTTGGTTGAGAAGAGTCGATTTCCCCACATTTGGTTTGCCAAGAATTGCGACACGAATTGTCGGTTCAATGCGTACTTGTTTTGGACGACGGCGGCCCTTATGAAATAACTTAAACACTTCGTCGAGTAAATCACCAACGCCAACACCGTTAACTGCTGAAACCGCCATCGGTGTGCCGAGGCCAAGTTTCAAAAAATCTTTCTCATGAATTAACGCACCAATTTTTGGCGAATCAACTTTATTTCCAACTAGAAGCACGGGGATTTTGAGAGCGTGGAGAATGCGCGCAAGTTCGCGTTCCTGTGGCAAAATTCCATTCTGTACATCGACAACAAACAAAACCACGTCTGCTTCATTAATAGCTTTTTGAGTCTGGTCGTAGATCTCTTTTTCGAAATCTTCGTCGTCATTAAAGGTTAAGCCACCGGCATCAATAATACGTGATTGAGTGCCACGCCAAGTAAAAATTCCGATATTACGCGTACGAGTTGTGCCGGCAACAGGAGAAACAATGGCTTGTTGTTTCTCCATAATGCGGTTGAAAAGGGTTGATTTGCCCACGTTAACACGGCCGACCAAGGCAATGGTAGGTAAGTTGAAGTCTACGACCTCAGGACGGCGTGTTTCAGTCATAAAAAATTGTTACTCTATATCTGGGACATTCTCCCCCAAAACCACGACAATGTCAACCTGCGGCTGTTCTTGATTTTCGTTGTCTGGCGAAACTGGCGGTCGATTGAGGATTTCGTGCGCATTATATTTTTTCTTGAGCGCTTCGAAAATTTTTGGATACTTGTTTGTAACTGCGTAAATTTGCGCTTCTGTCGCTGGTCTGAGGGCTGCATTTCCAATCGTAGTAATTTTAAAACCATCCGCTTCCAATTTCTTTTTTTGTCGAGATGCAAAGCCGGGGCGCCACGTACCATTTTGGACTTCTATTCGAGCATCTTTTGGCGCATCAGGAATCAGCGGCTGTTGATCAATAAATGTTCGCGGCAACACTGCGGCATTCGGATCAAAAATCGTTTGGACTAAGGTTCGAATTTGTCCAAGCGTCGGATCTTTTGGCCGCAAATAAAACGCACCGCTCGTATCGTCTGCATATAACACACTTGCCGGATCGTCGGAAAATACAATATTCGTAATCGCATCTGCGTGAATGTCGCCAGCGAGACGAATGAATTCCATGATGTCATTGAAACGAACATTCGTGAGAATGTGCGAGTCGAGCGTCTGAATAATATTCGTTATGCGTGTTGGGTGGAGTATGGTGTCGCCAGACAATAATTTTTCACGCACCGCGAGAATTATTTTTTGCTGGCGATGTGCGCGCGCGAAATCAGAACCTTCGAAATTATTACCGTGGCGTGATCGCGCGAAATCGAGCACTGTTGCACCATTCATGTGCTGCCAGCCTTTTTGAAATGAAACGGATCTGTATTTATAGTCGAGTGTCGGGAACTGATTATCGGAAAATGGTTTATCAACGTAAACATCGACGCCATCAATATCATTGATGAGCTGCGAAAATCCTTGGAAGTCAACACGTACATAATAGGGGATGTTGATTCCCAAAAAATTCTCAACAGTTTCTGTTGCTTTTTGTCCGCCTGTGCCTGGCGTTGCAGATTCGGCAAAAGCATTCACCTCATTTATTTTTCGAAAGCCTACATTTGGAATATCAACAACGGTATCACGGGGAATCGAAATGAGTGCGACCTGTTTTGTTGAGGGTTTAATACTCGCAACTAAAATTGTGTCTGTTAACTGCGCACCCTCGTGGCCCTCGCCGCCGATTCCGAAGAGGACGACATTAATTCGGTCATCAGTTAAACCAGTAAGCCGTGCTTGTTGTGGCGCAAAAAGCGATTTTACTTTGCCGAAAAAAGTACTCGTATCAATTGCCTCAACCCTCGTACCGTTTGTTGCGGCGTCTACTCGTTCAAAATATCGTGATCCAGCCCACGCCGTTCCGAAAAGTAGCAAACTTGCTACTAGACAGAAAAAGATGACAGTCATCATCTTTCGGCGGTGTTTGCCTTGATAGGGCTCTAGAGGATCTAAGAGAAATTCTTGCATACGAAGAAGTTTTACTAGTATAGCTCAGTTTGTTTATTTTTTCAACACTGATTTTGTGCATTTTAAAATTCAAAACCCGAGAAATTTCCTGCTGGTCGGCAAGTCATTTCTCGGGTTTTTTTGAAAACGGTTCCGCGAAAGATTACGCGGCAATGGCTGCTGGCCGCCGAAGGATCGTTGCCCACGGCGCTGGGCGGCGACGGTCATACACGATGCGCGCGACGTTCGAGTCGACCAGGTGCGACCACGGCTTGGTTCCCACCATCGGCAGCTTCATCAAATTGATGCGAATGCGCGTCGTATGCAACGACGCATTTAAGTTGGTCAGAGCCTCTTTCAGGTCGCGCCCTTTGCCGTACACCGACGCCGTCCCTGTTTCGCACAGACGCGCATGATAAACGCCGAGGTGCCCTTTGTAATAGGCACAGGGTTGGAAACATGTTTCAACCCAGGTTTTCGGTTTTTTGGGCGCGGCCAGTGTAGTTTTTTCTAACGCATTCTTTTTCTTCATTTTCTCAGCTCCGATGTAGGTTTGGAACGGAAACGGTTGTGCAAGCAGCAACAAACTGCACGCGGGATTAGTATCACAGATTTTACGAAGCTTGTCAATACAAAAACCGCCGGTTTACGGCGGTTTTGCTCCTTCTTGGTAAAGCCTGGGTTTATTTCATCGATTCCTTAAGGGCGTCCTTAAGGTTCTTGCCAGCCTTAAACTTTGGAACGATAACAGCAGGAATTTGAATTTTCTGTGTTGGGTTCTGTGGGTTAACACCGGTGCGGCCTGCGCGTTGTTTTGCGCTAAATGTACCAAAACCCGCGATGGTGATTTCGCCACCAGCTTGGAGTGTTTTTACTGTGGTTGAAACAAAACCTTCAAGTACATCTTCGACCTGCTTTTTTGAAAGTCCCGCCATTTCTGCGAGGTGAGCAATGAGTTCGGCTTTGTTCATAGTAAAGGATTACGTGAATGATTTCCGCTAAAGTATACGCATTTTGCTAAGATTAGGCAAATAGTTATACACAGCCCCTTTTTTTCAACACAACTCCGAAGTTTATAAGTAGTTCAACACAGTAATTCAACTTAGACTCAAAAGTAAAAACTATTACTTCTCAGGGAGAGATAAACAGGAACTCCCGTCGAAGTAATAGTTTTTACTTTTGAGTATATGTTCATTCAAGTGTTATACTACTCCCATGCTTCCTAATCCTTTTCAAAAACCTCTCACAGAGTTTAAAGACACAGACCCTCTTAAGAACAGAGAGATTGTTAGAGAACTTCTCGGACCAGAGGGAGTACATAAATATAGAAAGATCCTCGGAGACACTTCAGACCCTACTCCAAAGCAGGGGAAAGAAGTCTCTCAAGAAGATCTCCTTGCTCTTGCAGCAGAAGCTCGTTCTAAAATAGATATTCTTTCCAGAGATTCTGTCGGACCAATCCTCGAGCGTCTCATCGAGAAAGGATATGCTTCTCAAATAAAGTCATTAGAAGAAATCGGTTTCCTCGAGCGAGAGTCAGAAACCTCTCCAAACAAACTTGGTCACACTGACATCCTCGGCACCTTCCGAGAAGTCCCAACCGCAGAAGCCATCAAAAATCACTTCCTCTCCATTCCTAACATCAAACAAAAGATAGACCAAGGATTTACCCGCCTCTTCATCGTGCCGTTCGGTTCTTCCCTCGGCTCTCTCATAGAGAAAACAAGCAACCTTATTCTTAAACACAAGAAAGCAAACAAACTTCTTGCAGAAAATGGAATAGAATTAGCACTCGACGAGAAAGAACCTCTTTGGGTATGGGACGAACATAATAATGCAGACAAATCAGGAAAGCTCGTCTATTACCCAAAGCAATTCAATAAAGAAAACCATGGTGGAAAAACAAAGAAAGACCTTTTATCATCATCAGTCAACTCTCCTGGCTACCACATCCTCCTTATCCAAGAAGACCCAATAATTCCACGAGAAGGAAAGGGAACAGCACAAGCAGGGAGAGACCAGATAGAAGCAGGTAAGTCTCCTAACGACTACTTAGAACTTCTTAAAACAGACCCAACCTACTCTAAAGAGCGCGGCTTCACTCCAGAAGATTGGCTGACACTCTTTGCAACCAACCTTAATCAGAAGAACAGAGTTATTAATGATTACGCTTCTCAGAAAGACAGTGTAAATTATTTAGTCGGTAGTTATTTCCTAGGTTCTGGCCGCGTCCCGGACGCGTACTGGTACCGTGGCGATCGACGGGTGGTCTTGGGCGGGTACGGCCCGGCGGTTGCGGACGGGGATTATGGCGTTGCTGGTGCGGTGGGGTAGTGATCTTTGAACTTTGGTCTTTATTTTGTTTTATCTAAACCGGCGAAAAGTAACGTACCTCGGAGTACGTGCTCCGGAGGAATCAAGCAGCTCAAAAAGTATACTTTGGTCTTTTCATCAAAGATCAATACTGGGTTGTTTGAGCAAAAGCAATTATAATCCCCACCGTTGAGTTATGTATTTAATTTTGCCCAGTCGTACACGCGTGTGCGACATGGTAATGAAATCATAATCAAAAAGGTTCTGACAACGTCCCGAACGCGTACTGGAACCGTGATAACAGGCAGGCGAATTTGAACAGGATCGAGCCGGCGAATGTCGATGAGAACGTCGGGGTGAATCAAACTTTAATTTTTGGCGGAAATAAAAGTCCCGCTCGTGAGAGCGGGACCGATTTTTTTGCCGTAAATGCCGCTAGGTTTACCGAGCGTATTCGATGACGCGCGATTCGCGAATAACTGTTACACGAACCTCGCCAGGAACATGCAGTTCTGTTTCGATTTTTTTTGCGATACCTTTCGCGATGTTGTATGCGCCGTAGTCGTCAACTTCTTGTGGACGAACAAACACACGCATTTCGCGGCCTGCTTGAATCGCATACGCGCGTTCGACACCTTCGAAACTTGTTGCAACTTTTTCAAGCTCTTCAAGTCGACGAACATATTGTTCATAGGAATCACGCCGTGCGCCGGGACGAGCACCAGAGATCGCATCAGCCGCTTTGATAACACAACCGAGCAATGTTTTTGGTTTATCCTCGTGATGCGCGATTGAACAGTACGCAATTTCTTCCGGAAGCCCAAACTTTTTCATCAGCTGATAACCAAGTTCTGGGTGCGAGCCTTGTGTGTCGTGATCAATCGCTTTGCCAATGTCGTGCAGAAGTCCGGCCTTTCGCGCTTGAATTGGATCAACGCCAAGCTCGTCCGCAAGCATACCCGAGAGATACGCGACTTCTGTTGCGTGGAGTAATTGATTTTGTCCATATGATGTTCGGTATTTGAGACGGCCCAGAATCGAAACTAATTTTGGATCAAGTCCTGCGATACCCAATTGGTAGAGTGCGTCTTCACCAGCTTTTCGAACATCAATCGCGAGTTCTTTTTTCGCCTCTTCAACAACTTCTTCAATGCGTGCCGGATGAATACGCCCATCAGCGAGTAATTTTTCGAGTGTGATGCGCGCAACCTGACGGCGAATTGGTGAGAAGCCCGAAATCATAATTGATTCTGGCGTCTCGTCGATAATAAGTTCGCAGCCCGTTAGCTTTTCAATGGTTTGAATGTTGCGACCCGCTTTGCCAATGATGCGACCCTTCATTTCCTCGTTTGGCAGCGCCACAGCCGTTGTTGTTGTTTCGCCTGCGTGCGAGCCGGCATAACGATACACGACTGTTGTTAAAATTTTCTTTACCTCTTTCTCATAAAATTCCGAAGACTCTCGTTCGAGTTTCATCACGCGTGCTTGCAGCGAATCCTGAATATCATCTTCAACTAATTTATAGAGTCGAGCCTCTGCTTCGACGCGTGGGAGTTGCGCAATTTTTTCGAGTTCGCCAATCTGCTGCAACTTTATTGCATCGGCCTCGTCCTGCGTTTCCTTTACGCGCGCCGCTTGTTCCTGGAGTTTTGTTTGTTGACCCTGAATATCCAGTAATTTTTGGTCAAATAAATTTTCGCGCTTCTCCAAACGGAGTTGCGCGTCTTTAAGGTCTCTGCGAATAGCGTCCTCTTCCTTTTTTGCGTCTTCGGTAAATTTGATTGCTTTTTCGCGTGCTTTGAGCAGAATGTCCTGCTCTTTTGCTTGCGCGTCAATGATTACTTTTTCTGCTTGAGTTTCTGCTGAGTTTGCCTGACCGCGGGCGATCGCTTTTCGAGCGAAATAACCAAATGCGAGCGAGGCAACGCCAGTTATAAGTGGGACGATAATGTTCCAGGGCATAAAATCTAATTATGCCGCGCGAGTCAGTAATTGTACGTAAATGTGTATTGTTTTAATGTTGTTACGTGCATGTTTTTGGGGGAAGGGAAGATCTCGTGCGGTTTCGTGAGTTACACTGGAAGTTAGTGTAACGCAGTTAGAGGCTCTTCGTCAATTGTCGTTTTGACGACAATCTGTGCACCAAGGCTTCACCTTTGTCAATGGGTCTGCTACAATTTGCGCATATGTTTTTGCAGCGAGTAGAAATCCAAGGTTTTAAATCCTTTGCGCAGAAAGCTGTTTTTGAATTTCAGCCGCCAACGGACGGCGCGCGAACCATTACTGCAATCGTTGGTCCGAACGGATCGGGCAAGTCAAATTTTGCTGACGCTGTTCGGTGGGTGCTTGGCGAACAGTCCATGAAAACACTTCGGGGGAAAAAATCCGAAGATGTTATTTTTGCGGGTTCGGATAAAAAATCGCGCATGGGTTACGCCGAAGTAACATTGCATTTAGTAAATGAAGAGCCAAAAAAACCAGTGGCAGGGGAAGATCTTGATTGGATTGATTTGCCTGAGATCGTTTTGTCACGTCGGTTATATCGGGACGGCGACGGCGAATATTATATTAATGGAGCAAAAGCGCGGCTTTCGGACATTCAGTTGTTGCTCGCCAAAGCTCATTTCGGACAAAAGTCTTATACGGTTATCGGGCAGGGTCTCATTGATCAGATTTTGATGGTGACGCCAAAAGAGCGCAAGGAGTTTTTTGACGAAGCGGCGGGTGTCAAAGAGTTTCAACTCAAACGACATCAGGCACTTTTGAAATTGCACGCGACGCGCGAGAATATTGCGCAGGCAGAAACATTGCTGCGTGAAATTGAACCGCGTCTGCGCAGTTTACAGCGAGCGGTCAAGCGATTGGAAGAGCGCGCAGCGATTGAGGAACGTCTTCGAACACTGCAGCGCGCGTATTATGGAACTGTGTGGCACGATTTGCACGCGAATGCAGAACGTGTTCGTGGCGGCGTGCGTGCGGACGAGTCGCAGCTTGTTGGCGTGCGCGGTGTGTATGACGCTACGCTTCTCGAATTGCGCAAATTAGAGATTGAGGAAACGCAGAGCGAAGTAATTATTGGTTTTCAACGCGAGTATGAGCAGCTGTCGGGTGAGCGCGGACGACTTCGCGAAGAAGAGCTGCGTCTCAGAACAGCGCTTGAGGTTTCGCACGTGCGTGCTGAGGTCGCTGCGCAAGTTTCCTGGGCACCACTTCCGCTCACAAAAATTATTGAAGAGCTGGAGTCATTAAAAGATGTTCAACACGCAATTGCGAAACGAATTCGTGCGGCAAAATCTTTGAATGAAGTTTTGGTAATTTTGGATGAGTTCGATGCAATTGGTGCGCGCACTGAGATGTTAGTCAAACGATTACAACGTCCAGCACCCGAAGTTCCAGCAATGCGCGCCGCCCTTCCGCAAGATCCAAAAGTTCTTGAACAGATTGAAGAAAATCAGAAATCGGTTTTGGTGATTGATGGGAAATTAAAAGAGCTCAGCGAGTCGATGCACAAAGAATCGCATCGTGAGCAGGAAAAGAAGTCGCAATTTTTTGCGGTACAGCGTCGTTTGCAGGATGAGCAGCGCGCAATGCATGAGATTGAACAACGGCTGAGTGGCCGCAAAATTGAGCTCGCGAAATTTGAAACGCGCGCTGAGGGGCTTCGCGAAGAAATGCGTCTCGAAATTCCTGATCTACAGGAAGAAGTTTTGCGTGAGCGTCCGGTTGAAAATATTGCGACTGCTGATCAGGCGCAACGAGAATTGTTTTCTTTAAAGCATCAGCTTGATTTGATTGGCGGCATAGATCCTGAGGTGATGAAAGAGTTCGAGGAAACGAATACTCGATTTACTTTTTTGTCGGAGCAGCTTGGCGATT
Organism: Candidatus Magasanikiibacteriota bacterium; assembly: GCA_943355025.1. Lineage (GTDB taxonomy): Bacteria > Patescibacteriota > Patescibacteriia > Magasanikbacterales > 2-02-FULL-50-9b > CALRDW01. The sequence continues at coordinate 88,674 of CALRDW010000002.1, forward strand.
TGTCGAGCGCACTCACAAATACAGAGAGCACGATTCAGGATTTTGACGAGATTTTGAAAACGCGACGCGAAGAAGCGCTTGTGATTTTAAATACGCTGTTTCAAGAATTTTTCAGCGCACTTTTTCGAGGTGGAACAGCGAGGCTTGTTCCGATTTATGCGGATCCACGCACAACAGCCAATGGTTCGTCGGCTGATGGTAGTGCACCAGACGATAGCGAAACAGAAGAAGACGCGGAAGAGCTTCTCGAGGAACAGCGGAAAGTTTCACAGGGTCCAATTTTAATTGGAATTGATATTCATGCACAACCACCAGGTAAGCGCATCAAAGACATTTCGGTTTTGTCGGGTGGCGAACGTGCGATGACGTCTGTTGCGTTGCTGTGCGCAATTATGGCGAGCAATCCGTCGCCGTTTGTTGTGCTTGACGAGGTTGATGCTGCGCTCGACGAAGCGAATTCAATTCGTTACGCCGATATTTTGGAAAAACTCGCAGAAAAAACTCAATTCATCGTCATTACGCATAATCGTGCGACCATGGGCAAGGGCGATATTTTATATGGCGTTACAATGGGTGAGGATGGCGTGTCGCAATTATTGTCAGTTAAATTTGCGGAGGCGGAGCGGTGGGCAAAGTAGCTATTTATTCACACGTTATCAACTCTTGACGACAGGTGCACGGGCGGTATACTCCGCCTATCAGTTGTCCATTTTCTAAAATTGTATGACAAAGGAGGATTTGTCACAGATTCGTGAGGTTGTCCAAGAGGTGGTTCAGGTTGAGCTCGATAAAAAGCTTGTACCTATTTACGATCGTTTTGATAGGATTGATGGCCAATTGCGGTCGATTAATTATCGCCTTGAAGTTGTTGAAACTAAGATAGATGGTATTTCGCAGACGCTTGACGAACACACAGTCATTCTTGAAAATCACACGCGTATCCTCGAAGAGCATACTCAGATACTCGATGACCATACTGAATTATTGAATGAACACTCGTTTCAACTCAGCCACATTGAAACACATATGAAAATTGCTGAGGTGCCACGGACAGACGATGAGGAAGAAGGGTGTCCTGGAGATTGGCTAACTCTTGACAAGTCGTAAGCAAACACGTATCCTGTGCATATCCGTCAATCGCGCTCACGATTTGACTCCGGGCGACTCGCCCATTCTCCACCCTATGTTATCCATCAAATTATCTCGCGTCGGCAAAAAGAAACAGCCTCAATATCGCTTAATTGTGATTGAAAAAGGCCGCGACCCATGGGGTCGTTCAAAAGAAGTCATCGGGCATTATAACCCAATGATTAATCCGAAAGTTTTTACTGTGGCTAAAGAGCGCCTCGACTATTATCTCGGGAATGGTGTTCAACTTACTGACACAGTAAATAATCTTCTCATCAATTACGGCTTCATTACAGGTGCGAAGCGTCATAAAGTCAGCATCACGAAGAAGCGCGCAGCGAAAATCGCGAAAGGCGACAAAAAATAATTGAGAGATACGACAGACGAAACCGCCGATATGGCGGTTTTTTTGTTTCAACAGAACTCCGAAGTTTATAAATAGTTCAATACAGTGATTCAACATACGCTCAAAGAAAATGCAGATGCCTCTCAGGGGGAGATACACAATACATCTTTCTCCGTCACATCAGCATTCCAAA
>CALRDW010000003.1 GCA_943355025.1 Candidatus Magasanikiibacteriota bacterium
TACTAGAAAGACGGGTGTAGGTTTGTTGCATACGGATTAATGATAACCCGTTGCGTTAGAAGTTGGGAACTAAGAGTGTAAATAAAAACGCCACCCCCGAATCAATTCCAATTTCTTGGTAGATTCGAGTGGTGGCATGCGGGCCTGGGCGATCGTTAGTTTACGGCGTGTTAGCAAGCAGGAGAAACTCCTCGACGGTTAAACCGAGGTTTGCTGCAGCTGACTTGAGTGCGCTTTGGGCTGCAACACGACCGCCGTCGATTTGTTGCTGCAAAGCTGTGATGCGCTCTGTACGTCCGGCAAGCTCATCTGTGAGTCTGGATCGATTCTTATATAGCTTCTCGAGCGCTGCTTCATGAGTTTCGATACGAGTTACAATTTCCCGCTCTATTTCCTCAAGCGATGTTTGCGTTTGATTCTTCACCCGCATCATCTGCTCAAGTTGAAAGAGTGCTTCGCGCGGGGTCATCCGTGCTTGTGGCACTCCAGGGGTGTGCAGTTGTAGCGGCTCCGTAAGTACCGGAGGTGCGGGCGCTGGATCTGAAATGACTTCTGGAGCTGTCGGCGGAGCTACGCGAGGTGGCTCCTCGGACCCCATGTCGAATTCAGCACCAAGATCGAGATCCGCGTTCACGTCATCATGTTGTTGTGCCGGCAACGGTGTCGCAGAAGTGCTTGTCCAAAACACAACGATGCCGGAAAATGGATTGAATTGTCGAATTTTTGACTGGGCCCTAATCCCCGGCTTGGCGATTGTTCCTGTTGTAACAATCACATCGTTCAGCGATGCACGGTACATTAGGTTTGCAACGTTATGCATAGTTGCTTTCCATTGCGCGCCAAATTCTTCAAATATACCGGCTGTTGTTATATCGCCGAAACTAAATTTGAGGAAAGCTCTTTGCAGTTTCAACAAATCCTGCTTGGACAACACCGGCCGATTTTGTGGACCGGCTGTTTGTGTTGCCACAGCCTCAGTATTTTCGACATCAGCGGCTGCATGTTCTTGCGCATCAGCCGCTGCATTTGCTGCATCAACATCTTCGGCTCGAGCAAGTTCTTCGGCAAGTTTTTTAAACTCCCAATGAATCGACTCATATGCCTGTTTGTCGATGCGAACAGGCGCTTCTCCATTTGCACTCTTTCCTTGTTTGACACGGAACGCAATTTCGGCTGTTTCAAGTGCCAGTACGAATTTGCGTGCCGTATTTTTTTCGAGAAGGCCGTCAAAGTCGAGAAGCCTCAATTCGTGACGATACTCACTGAGTCCTACCACGAGCTCGACTTCGACTAGAGCATTGCCAACAAGATCAAAGGCTGTGAACCAATCCTCTGGTTGTGCTGAGCGCATAAATCGCTCATAAAGCTCGGCGGCAACATCAGCTGGATTACGACGCTGCGTTGGAAAGGGTAGGTTTTGTTTTGCTCGGTCAACGCCGCTCAGAAGTTGTTGCCGAATACTGGCTGACGAAGTACCAGCAGGCCCCAGAATGCGCGCGACTCGAGCAGTGCTGTTGTCGCCTGCCTGAAATCGGATTGCTATGCCCTGTTGAGTGGCATCGCGCACCGCTATATTTTTGATTCCTTGGCAATTCGAGCCGCCCTTTGCAACTTCGAAAACGTGGACTTTGAAGTCATACTTACGCAGATCAAGACCTGCATAAGAGAACATGGCTTCAAGAAGTTCGCGACTGCCTTTTGGAAAGCTGACCGGTCCCTGGACATCAAGCATTGTTTTTCCTTCGCCGCCCGAAAGTGGGCAGCTAATTAAAATAGCCTATTTAGCCTGATTTGTCAAGTCGGGCAATCCTTGCATAGGAGCGGGTTTTCTCGTATAGTCTGCTTTCTAATATCTCTCACATGTACTCACTTGAAATCAAGAATGTGACCAAGAAATTTGTCACAGCAAAAAAAGAGCTGCTTGTTGCGGTAAATGATGTTTCTTTTGCAATTGAACAGGGGAAAATCCATGGTTTGCTCGGGCCAAACGGCGCCGGCAAGTCTACGCTGATTGGTATGATTAGCGCGATGCAAGCGGCGGACAAAGGGGTGATCGAGGTTGAAGGGATCGATGTTGGAGCGCGGCCAACAGACGTTAAAAAAATGCTCGGTGTTGTGCCACAGGAAATTGTGGTTGAGATGCCGTTTACAGTCGAGGAGGTTTTGTATTATTACGCGGGAATGTATGGCGTGCCGGAGCGTGAGCGCGGGGAACGAATTCGAGAAGTGCTGACAGAATTAGATTTGATTGGAAAGCTCAAAGATCGCGCGCGGAATTTGTCAGGCGGAATGAAACGGCGGTTGATGATCGCGAAAGCGATTGTGCACAAACCGAAGTTTTTGATTCTCGACGAGCCGACTGCGGGTGTTGATGTGTCGCTCCGTCAGAAAATCTGGGCGCTCGTTCGTCGATTGAATGCGGAGGGCACGACGATTTTGTTCACGACTCATTATTTAGAAGAGGCGGAGCAACTGTGCGAGTCGATTACCTTGATTGATCATGGACGTGTGATTAAAAATGGAAAACTCAAAGATATTCAACAGGAATTCTCAAAGAACGTAATTCATTTCGAATTGTTTGATCGCGCGGTTGCACACATGGCCGGCGTTATTGAGGTCGGGTCGGATTATGAATTTCCAATGACGGATTTGGGCGATGATTTAGCGCGGCTCACAACGTATTACAAAGGAAATATAAAATCGATTCGATCTGAGTCAGCGTCGCTTGAACAGATTTTTTTGAAACTAACTAACTCGCCTAACGTATGATGACGGGAATGTGGGCGCTCTATGCGCGGGAAGTAAAGCGGTTTCAGAAAATTTTTCTCGACACCGTGTTTAGTCCGCTCGTTACTATTGGTTTGTACCTGAGTGTGTTTGGTGTTGTTGCGGGCGATCGAGTGATTGGAAATTTGCCGTATCTGGCATTTGTTTACGTGGGTCTTCTCAGCATGATGCTTATCAACAGCAGTTTTTCGAACCCATCGTTTGCACTTATCATCGCAAAAAATGTTGGCAGCATTATTGATTTGCAACTTGTTCCAATTCGCAACTGGCAAATCGGAATTGCATACGCACTCGCCGCGTTGGCTCGTGGCATAATAACCTTGAGCATCGCTGTTGTAGTGACCATCTGGTTTATTCCTCTCCACGGAATTGCACATCCATTTTTGTTAATCCTTGCTATTGGTTTAACGGGTATTGAGTTCGGGATGCTTGGTGTTACATTTGGTTTTTGGGCAAAGAATTTTGAGTCGCTCACGTTTATGACCACATTCGTGATGCAGCCGATGATTTTTCTCGCCGGCGTGTTTTATCCTGTCGCAACATTGCCACACCCGTGGGGAATAGTCAGCCAGTTCAACCCGATTCATCACAACATTAATTTTATTCGCTACGCTGTTACCGGATATAGTGATGGCACACCATGGATTTCGATTATTGTTGTCGGAGGTTTGACGCTCGTTATTTTTGCAGTTATGAATTTTGTAACGCGGCGTAATTTGCAGATTAGCTAACTTAAAAAATCAGAATCATTTTTGCAAAAATTTTCCTCATGATGCATAATTCATGTATATGAAAAAATCACAAGCGGCTGCTTCACCGAAAAAAAGTAAAACAGGGATGCATATGCTCGAAGGCGCACTCGCGGGAGTTGTACTTGCGGTTGCAGCGGGACTTTTTTTGCGGACGAAAATTGGAAAAAAAGTTACTGTCGATATTCGCGACCGATCAGCTGAGTTTTATAAACAACTTGCACCACAATTAAAAAAAGCAAAAGAGCTGAGTCAGGCACAGTTCCATAAACTTATTGACACATCGCTCGTAAGTTATGCGAAAGCAAAAAAACTTTCGAGTGCTGAAATAAATGAGCTCACGCGCGAAGCACGATCGTCGTGGAGTCATCTCAAAAAGAATTTACAGACGGCTCGCACAAAAAAATAAAAGCACGTGCAATTAGGCGAAGCTTCTGTCAATAAAAAATCATGCGCTTATTATTCGGTATAAAAAATACCCGCCTCTAGGGCGGGAATTTTTTATGGGGAGGGTTAGTTACCTCGTTTAGAACGCTGGACTGGGAACAGACACACAATGAGCTTAAGGTTTTTCCGCAGGTGGCGCAGAGATTTTTTAGATTACTCATATAAAAATAACCCGAGCATGCGGTAAGTTACAGTGCAGATGAAAAATATCCCCCGATTTGTGGGTATTATTTTATAGAATTAATGCGCAAGCTGATTGTGTCCGCGATGCCCTTGTGCAAACTCAACAGAGTAACCGTCGGGATCAAAAGCAGTCATTGCCCTTTCCCACGGTTCGTCGTGGGGAGGTTGATGAAAAACAACTTCTTTGGTCAATAGTTCTGCATAGAGCGCATCGAGATCATCAACGCTAAACTCAACGTGGGTTCCTCTTTTTTGTTCGGCAGTCGTTTCGACCGTACCTTCTTTGCGCGCTTCATCAATTGAAAGCAGGCCGATCGTGCCGGTGCCAATTCGGATCATAGCGAAAGCGGGCGCACTGTTCCATTCAATGTTTAAGCCAAGTTTGCCGTTGTAAAATTCGATCGACCGCTCGACATTTTTGACGGTGAGCGTTAAGCCTTCAAAACGGAGTTTATCTACAGTAGTTTTTTCCATATGAAAATAAGTATAACAAAAACCTCGCCTTTAAGGCGAGGAGATTGCTGGGGTGGCCAACGGGGATCGAACCCGTACTGTCAGTACCACAAACTGACGTGATAACCATTTCACTATGGCCACCATGGGGGACGGCGGGCGTCGCCATGTGCCGATTATGATAGCAGTGCGTGGCAAAAAAAGCAAGATGCCGACAGGGCACAGTCGGCAACTGAACAAACTCAGGAATCACCATCAAAAAACAATGGCACATGGTCAGCTGGAAGTGGGACCGCGCCGCCAGGTATATGGCACATGGTGTAGGTAGTGGCAGGCCTGTTCAAGCAAAACTCCTTAACGTCCCATTTTTGCGGCTGTTTAGCGTCTTCTGTCGTAAACGTAGTTATTTTGTGCGCATCGTGGGAAATAAGCACGTCCATGTCTACAATTGTGTTGGCTTCTTCCCAAAAATTAAAAATTTGTTTCGCGGAGTGTTTTTCGAGATCAAACCGGTATACGTTTGCGGTCATTTGTGTACAGGCGCCACACGCACCATTCGTGAAAAAATTATTAAATGTCCATGGCTCTTCGATGGCGAGGACAGACTTAGCGTCGAGCTGCAGAGTTCTCACGCTCGAAAAATTGTTGACTATAAAATCACTAGAGATACGCACAGCATCTTTTGCATATGTAAGTTTTGGGCCACACAAGTTTCCACCATTTGGTGTGGTAGTGCTGAAAAAATCAGCAGTATTTATTATTGGTGAAACATCATCGCCACCATAGGCATGCGTTGAGCGCGGATTATCAATAAATAATAATTGATCAATAACACCAGGTGTATCGGACATAAAAAAATACGGAACGCCATTGGTGTTGTTTGCAGCGTATGCTTCGGTGCCATGATTTGTATAATATGCATCGTCGAATGATGCGTTGCACGCACCCAAATGAAATTCGAGCGGCTTAGGGAGGGCCAAGTATGTTCCTGGTTCAACTAAGCTTTCAAATTCTTTGTCACCCTGCGCTCCTAAAATATCAAGCGCAACACCACTCACTGTTAAACGGTCTTGTGGTGGAAATAATGACCACGGCAATAAAACCTCAAAAGAGTACACAGCACCTGCGAATGGTTGCTCATTTATTTTTACAACCGGCGCCGCGGCGTTTGGCTCAAGCTCGGTAATTACTTTTTGCGTGCTCGTCACAATTAAATTCCATGCGTCGTGTGCATCTGTTTCAACCGCGCCGCGCGGCGTAATTTCCCACGTGCGTCCAAACAGCTCTTTAAATGTCTCGCGGTATGCGGCTTGTTTCTCGAACCACATTTTGCACGCACTCATATTGAGGGCATTGGTTTTAGATTCTGAAAACGGCTGTGGTTTGTCGCTTAAGCAATCATGCTCACTTGTGTATTCTGAATCGCCAAATTGGTTGCCCCATCCGATTGGTGGCAACTGCACATTGTCGGTGTCGCCAATCGAAATTGCGAAATAATCTTTGTCATCTGTTGATGTTGTGCTCCAATGAGCACGCACGCCGAGCACATATCCAGACACAACAAGCCCTTCTTTATACTGCGCAACCCACGCTGCTCCAACAGGTTTATTAGTTGCTGTAAGGAGTGTCGTTGGTGCTGTTGCAGAGGACCATTCGGTAATCGCGCCATCAAAAATAAACTTTTTTGGGAGTTCTGTAATTGCGTTGGAAATTTTTGTGTGTGAAAGTACCGCTGTTGCAGCACGATCGTTGCGTACAAGTTGTATTTTTAAAAAAATACCGACGCTGGTTACGACGATAATTCCGATGAGTGCACAAAATCTAAAACGACTCTGCATAAAAAATGTGCGTTAAGTATAACATAAAAAAACCACCGCCCAAATCAGTCTGAGATACTCAGGCGATGAGGGGGTGGAATTTGGGAGCGGATCAGCGAGCGCGGTGTTAATGCGCGAGTTGCATTTCACGCAAGCCGTAGACTTTCTCAAAGAAGTAATCGAAGTCGCGGCGCGGTTTGTTCAACATCCCGGGCTTCATCGGGCGCGAGTAGGCGACTGCCTCTGCATGTGTGAGGAAATCCGCCTCTTCGGCCGCAGTCAGGAGAACTGCCTCGTCGAGTTTGCCCGTCAAACCCGACAACATGACGATATATTCGCCATCGCAGACCACGAACGCGCCCTCCCATTTTCCGCGCAGACTTTTTTGGAACGGCTCAACACGGCTTTTAAACGCTGATGTGTGGCCAGCGCGAATGAATTCGTGGCCGAGGCGACGCGCTTTTTCGTGAACGCCTTTGTAACTTGGATCGTTTTCGATTTTGAATTCGCCACGCTGCAACGGGAAAAACTTCGCACCATCGGGCGGGAGAATATGTCGCCAGTGTACCGCAATATCTTCGTCAAACGATATTGGCAGACGCGCGACCGCGACAACCACGTTTCGGCCAAGAACAGCGTTCGCCATTTTAGTGAATGGAATCGCTGCTTCCGCAACCTCTTGGATAATTGGTACGAGCCGGTCAAGCATCGCGTCTGCAATGATGGCAAGTAAAGGATCTGTCTGTCGGTTCATGGGTATGGCGCCTCCACGCCGCGGAATTGTTGAAGCCAACAATGCCAGATTTTTGGGCAATTGTCAATAGTAGTCGATAAAAAAACCGCGCCCCATTCACTCGATGTGATTAGTTAGACGCGGGATTCTGAGGGTTTGTTTTTTGCGCGACTAAGGGCAATGGCAGCGTTGAATTCGACAAGTGCGCGTACCGCGGCCTCTTGATATGTAGCATCGGCAGTGGCTGCATGGATAATTGCCCGCGAGTTTGCCGGCAAGACCCCACAACCAAATTCGTCGAGACCAATTTGAAGAGCTGTCGCGACGTCACCACCTTGCTTGCCAAATCCAGGCATCAAGATCGGCATACCGGGCCCAATGATTCGACGTACAATCTGGATATCTTCAATAGGGCAGGTTCCGCCAACAACAAGGCCGCAATTGCCCAGTATATTCCAGCTGTGAGCAACGCGCTCGGCCATGAGCGCAAACAGTGGCAACCCTGTCGCCTGATCGATGCGCGATTGGAATTCATTCGCGCCAGGATTCGACGTTCTACAAACGACGAACACTCCTTTGTCGGGCCGGCTGATAAACGGCAGCATTGCTTCGCGGCCCGGCCAGCCATGAATGGTAATCGCGTCAGCACCGAGGTAATTGAATGCGAAATCAGCAGTTTGCTGGTTTGTTGATCCAATGTCACCCCATTTGCCGTCGACAATTACCGCAACCGCTTTTTCACTCACCGCTCGAATGTACGCGATGAGTTCACGGAGCATATTCGGGCAGGTTTGATAGAACGCGATATTTGGTTTGAATGTCCCAACTCGCGTGTGCGTCGCGTCAACAATGTTTGTCAGAAACGCCTGTATCGGCGCACTTGCTCCAAACTGTTCCGAATACATTTTGAATTGATGCGGCAATAGATCGGGGTTTGGGTCGAGGCCGACGCACGAGACAAAACCTGTGGTTTCACGAGCGCGGTATCGCTCCATGAACGTGGACTTCGTAGTCATGAGGTTCTCCTGCGTTGACAAAATTGGGTGTCAACGTGCGTGAAGCGTAGCAATCTCGGGTTCCAGAGTCAAGATTATCGAATTATAGAAAATTCGCGTAGGGCAGCACCGTTTTCGAGTGGTTGTTCGGACTCAAGCCGGAGTTTTGTTTCGGGGCTCAGCGCGCGGATGCCAGCGTCAATTGAAATCGGGAGCCGTACTTGTAAAAGTTTATCAACAAGACCCGCTGCGACGAACGCTTCATTGAGTGATCCGCCACTCGAAAGCAACATATTTTTTCCGTATTCGAGCGCTTCCTGCGGCGACGAAATTTTTGTGTAACCAGCCTTTGGTTTAAAATCTGCTTGCGTTGATACGACTAGTTTTGTTATTGGTGTTTTTTCAAATGCCTCGAGCGCTGCCGCGTCATATTTTTGCACGGCCTCGTAGGTTTTTCGTCCGTAAATAACTGCGTCGTAATCTGGTAACAGTTTTAAAAACCGATCCCACTGTTCGTCGGGAATAAAATCCTCGCTTCCGTTTGGAGCTGCAATAAATCCGTCGGACGAAACTACATTGTAGAGCGTAATCATACGTCAGGTATAGTAGCACAGCCAGGCGCGTTGTAAAAATATAAAAAAATGCCGCCGACAATTCTCGTCTGAGGAGGATCGTGGACGGCAGCTATCTGCTTAGAGAACTAGGGGCGTTTGCTGTAGAGCTCGGCCAGATTCATGCCCGGCGCGACTTTTTGCAAGTGCGCGAGCAGAATCGCATCGCGTACCTCGTCTTGCCACTGCAGTCCTGGTGCGGTCATCAGTGCGGTTTCGAGTTCGCGCTCTTGAACCTGCGAGAGCAGGTACGGGCTGAATATTTCTGGGAACTCGCGCGCAAGATGCGCGGCGAAGAGTACGGTGCGATGCGATGGAAACGGCGGCGCGATTCCGGTGAATTCACCACCGTGGCCGCCTTGGCTAATCGAGAACTGTGCTCCCGCAACGCCAGGCGTTGGGCTATTCGGGCAGCAATTCATCTTCTCACACCACGAGAGGATCAATTTATTTTTGCCGTTGATCTGTTTCAAGTCAAAGCTAAGCGGCAGATTAAACAAGTGGGCATCATGCATTCTGTTGAGGGTTTCAATTCCAGTCTTTGAAACGTTGATAACGAAATCGTCATGTGCGGTTTTTTTATCTGGAAGATTGAGCACCCGAGCTTTTACGAAGAGTTCTTGTAGAAGCTGACGTATATCTCCGATTATTTTCTCGCTCATCGGCATCAACGCAAAATTACGCAGCAGAGCTTCCGCCATCTGGAGCGAGAAGAGGGGATGCGAAATTGGGTTACCAAAGAGGAAGAAGCGCAGGCGTGGCGCCGGCGTAAGCAGGTCCGCGGGGAAACTTTTAATTTCTAAGTTCGAACTCATGGCACCGTCCTTTTGTATTGAGCGAAAGAAACAGTCTAGTATCTGCCACGAGACTAGCAGTATTGAGTCATTTTGTCAACGTGTCGCGCGCACTGCCTGAGCGGCAATAGCGCGGGCCGATTTTTGAATGTGTGATATACTTTGCGTAATAAATAAAATGTATGTTTGATTCTTTAAAAGCTTTTTTTAATAAAAAACCGGTAGTTGAAAATAAGGTGATAAAAAACGAACCTGAAAACAAGGAAGCGCGTGTGTCAGCTCATTCATCTTCCGATGATGTGCGGGCCGCACTTGGAGAAAGCGCGCCTGCAAGAAGAAATGAGTTTGCAGGAGGTGGTGAAACGGATTTACAAGCCAGAATTCGTCGAGCGAGACAAGCGTTAGAAGGTGACAAGGCAGCATCATCTTTTGCGTCTCAGGGGCAGAACAGTGTGGGACATTACGAAACGCAAAATTCGAATGGATCTTTGGAGGCGGCGAATGTTCGTAGTACCGAGCAATATCTTGGCAACTTGCTTCAAGAACAGGCGGAAAAAGATCGCGATGCTGTAGACCAGAGTTATAGAATTCGCAAGCAGGTTGATGATGAAATGGCTATTGATGCAGCCATGAGAGATGCACATCCAGGTTCAACTGCGCAGGAGCGGCATGATATAAGATTAGAACAAACCAAAGCTGTTGAAGCGCGCCGGTTTAATCAGATTTTTCCGGAAGATGGTGAACGTGCACGAAAAGAAGCGTATGCGCTCGAGGAGGGAAACAGAAGGATGCCGGAAAGTCTGCGTAAAGCGCTAAAGGATTACGGCGCAAAAAATTCTATTGAGGAATATGTGCGACTTAGAGCAATTGCACACAAAGAACTAGAACGAGATGGCAAGGTTATTTCAGATGATCTGGTAACCTTGGGGGCTGGCGAGTTGGCTTTGGAGGCTGGTATTTTAGGAACGCAGGGCAGTATCGGTGGAGGTGTAGCAAAGTGGGATGCCGCGATTGATGAGGTGAGAGCACGACTTGAAGGAGGTGTGTTTAATGGGAAGGCTGTAGAAAGTGCTATAAAACCGGAAGCTGAGCGAATACATAACGCAATATCAGAACGGCTTCTGTGGGGCATTGAAGGTGGTAAAGTAAATTTTCTTAAATCTTTCGAAGAAATTGCAAAACAAATTGCGGAAAAAAATCCGGACGCACAATTTTCATTGCCATCCCTCCGAAACGAATTAAATCGCGCTATTCCTGCGTTAGCCCGCGATGCGGTGATTGATTTTCCGCGAGATTCGCAACATCGCGACACCTTCGAATTGGCGTGTGATAAGTTCGGGAGCGCTGTGTTTGATTTGGCGACACGGAGCGGCGTGAATCTTCATGAGTTTGTGATTTAATTCGAATCGGCTACGTGGGTGCTTTTATTCTTCTACATCAATATCTGTAGATTCGGTTCGCACGGACTGTTCGTCTAAATTTTTTTTGAGCTCAGCCAATTCTTTGGGCGGAATGTTTTTCCATTGACCAGGTGCTAAGTCGCCAATACGCACGTTCATGATTCGTACGCGATGTAAACGCTTGACTTTGAATCCGCACGCATCCGTCATGCGACGAATCTGGCGATTTTTACCCTCGGTCAGAATAATTGAAAAATTTTTTTCATCAAGCCGCGTGAGCGCGCAGGGTTTTGTAATGTAATCGCCGATATTTACACCAACGGCCATTTTTCTTAAAAATCGATCTGGATATTCTTCATTTACTTCGACCTCGTATTCTTTTTCGTGGCCGTATTGCGCGCGCAAAATTTTGTTCACGATGTCGCCATCATTGGTGAGGAAAATAAGTCCCGTCGACGCTTTGTCGAGTCGTCCGATAGGGAATACACGAACAGGATGTTTAACTGCAGCAACGATATTTCCTGCGATGTTTTGGTCTGCTGTGCACGTTATTCCGTACGGTTTGTTATACATTATATAAACGGGTGATTGTTTGGTCATGACTTTTTTGCCATCGAGCGTCACGATATCGTCGTCCGTCACCTGGTCGCCGAGCACCGCCTTTACGCCATTAATTCTAATGCGGCCGGCTTCGATAAGTCGGTCTGCTTCACGCCTCGAACAAAGGCCGCGATCAGTGAAATATTTATTGATGCGCATAATTGGGAGTAGTGTGCCTGATTTTTTTCAAATTGTCCACACATTGACAAACGCTAAAATTTATAGAACCCAGTTGTGTATATGAAAGAAAAATTTTTTGATCTATGGAATGAATTAAAAAAACGATTGCATGAACAGCCAAATGTTGCATCGCGTCCGGGTGGTGAACGATATTTTCAGGTGCGCGACGTATGGTTTTGTTCAATTGGCGCGAATGTTGGGTATGAGCAAGATGGAAAACATGAAAATTTTGAACGGCCGGTGCTCATTGTTCAAAAGTTTAATCATGATGTGTTTTGGGGTGTGCCATTGACGAGTAATCTAAAAGAAGGATTTTATTATGCGCCGATATTTATCGGAGCACATAAAAATAATTCGATTCTTTCACAAATGAGTTTATGGGATGCTCGGAGATTACTCCGAAAGATTGGTAAAATATCCGAGCAAGATTATCAAAGGGTGATCGAGCAGCTGATATGTATTTTAAAACTAAACGGCTCCCCGCAGGAGCGAGGAGCCTCGGAGCCCGAAGGCGTTGTGAAACTACTATAGCGGGTTGTTTTATTAGTGTCAAATTTTAACAAAAAACGGTTTTTTGAGAATCGTTTTATATATGGGCGTGAACGGCGCGGAAAAGATTGAAGTCAGGATGGACAAGGAAACGGTGTGGCTCACGCAGGCGCAGATCAGCCAGTTATTTGGGATTGAACGTTCTGTGATTACGAAGCATCTCAAAAATATCTTTTCGACCGCTGAATTAAGCCAAAATTCAGTATGTGCAAAAATTGCACATACTGCGGCAGATGGAAAAACTTACCAAGTGGAGGTTTATAATTTGGACGTAATTATCTCTGTCGGTTACCGCGTGAATTCAAAACATGCCACTCAATTTCGTATTTGGGCCACCAGCGTTTTGCAGAACCACATCATGAAAGGGTTCACTATCAATGAGGCGCGGTTGAAGGAAACCACGTCGCGTGCGCACGAGCTTGGGCGTGCGGTGCGACTGATACGGGCGGCCGCAGATGTACGCATGTTGCGTAGCAGCGAGGCACGTGGGCTGCTTACGGTCATCACGGAATATGCGCATTCGTGGTCACTCTTGCAGCAATACGACGAAGAAAAGATACTAGTGCAACGCACGCGCACCACGAAATTTACGACCATTGCGTATGATGAGGCATGCACAGCAATTGCGGATTTGAAACGCCATGTGTTGCATAAAAAAGAAGCGGGTTCGTTGTTTGGTTTGGAACGTGAACAGGGATTGAACCGCGTACTCGATGCCATCGCGCAAACATTTGGCGGAAAAATTTTATATCCGTCACTGGAAGAACGCGCCGCGCATTTGTTGTACTTCATCATCAAGGATCATCCGTTTTCCGACGGCAATAAACGTATCGGTGCATTTATGTTTGTACGGTTTTTGGAAATTAATGCGTTTGGACGTAACAAAAGAGGTGAGCGCAAAATCAATCCAAACACCTTGGTGGCGTTGGCATTGTTAATTGCACAAAGTGCGCCGCGTGATAAAGAAATTATGATTGCGTTGGTGACTAATTTATTGCAGTAAATAAATACACCACCAAAAGGTGGCGTATTTGAGTGACCCCGGAAGGAATCGAACCTTCATGGGTAGCTTAGAAGGCTACTGTACTATCCGTTGTACTACAGGGTCAGGATGTATCGATGCACTTACAAATAGATTGCCGAAAGAATACAGGATTTTTTGCGTTTTGTCAACGTGTGCGCTACCATGTTCAGCATTAGAGTTATGAAAAAATCAATTTGTGCGGGCGGTGTTGTTGTTGGACCACATGGAAAAATAGTTGTTGTTAATCAAAACAATAATTCGTGGTCACTTCCGAAAGGTCATGTTGACCGCGGCGAAGATCCAATCACTGCAGCACGTCGTGAAATTTATGAAGAATCGGGTGTCATGGATTTAACATTTGTCCGCGAGCTCGGTGTCTATGAACGGTATCGTCGCAGCTTGTCTGGCGGCGATGATTTATCTGAACACAAAACGATTCACATGTTTTTGTTTCGTACGCATCAAGAAAAATTACAGCCAATGGATCCAGATAATCCAGTTGCGCTGTGGGTTGATAAACAAAGTGTTTCGGAACTTTTGAGTGCAACAAAAGATAAAGAATTTTTCGAACAAATTATTCCACTCTTATAATTTATGTGTGTCGACGGAAATATTTTTTTATTTCTTCGAGCACAACAACGCACGACGCTATACTGAACGCCTCTGCCCAAATTTTAGCAGGAACGATTGCGGTTCCAAGCACATGTTGAACTGTTGGAATATAAACTGCGACGAGTTGAAGTGCGAGTACAATTATTGTTGCGCCGATCAAATACTTATTTTTAAATGGGGACACGGAAAAAGCAGAGCGGAGCTCGGTTCGTGTCATCCATGCATGTACCCACTGAAACATCGCAAGCAAAATAAGTGCCGCTGTACGACGTTCGGGAAGTGAAAGCTCGGTGTGGTACATAAAAAAACCAAGCGTGCCGACGGTCATAATAAATCCTGTTTGTAAAATTGCTCTGAGGTCTCTTCCGTGAAGAAGGTATTTACTGCGGCGTGATTTTGGTGCACGCGCACCATCTTCTTTTGGCTCAAGAGCAAGGGCAACGTCGAGGAAACCGTCCGTAACAAGATTGAGCCAAATAATTTGTACGGCAGTAATCGGTGAGGGGATGCCTAAGATAAGTGCTGTTCCAATTACACAAATCTCACCGAAATTTGTTGAGAATAAATAGAGAAGAACTTTACGCATGGTTTGGTACATCGTACGCCCTTCATCAATTGCGACTGCGATTGATTCGAGTTCGTCGTCGAGGAGTAAGATGTCCGCGGCTTGTCGTGCAACGTCCGTGCCTGAGCGTGCGAGTGCGATACCAATATTTGCCGCGACTAAGGATGGTGCATCATTAACACCGTCGCCCGTCATTGCGATTGTGTGTCCCATTTTCTGGTAGAGTTCAATAATACGAAGCTTGTCTTCCGGTGTCACTCGTGCGAATACTGAAACTGATGGAAGCAGACCACGCAATTCCGCTTCATTCATTGAATGAAGTTCGTGGCCGGTAAGTATTCGGTCACCATGCTGGAAAATACCGACTTCGCGTGCGACCGTGCGCGCAGCAGCAGGTAGATCTCCGGTAATCATTACAACGCGCAGGCCTGCGCCTTTCACGCGCGCGATCGTTGCCGCAGCTGTTGGTCGAATTGCATCTGCTATTCCAAAAAATGCCTCGAATGTTAAGTCCGATGGCGTATGTGGATCCCACTCAGCGTCCGTGTTGTCGCCACTCGCAAGCGCAATAACGCGTAGTCCATTTTCAGCCATGGCTTGAAGTTCTGCTGCAAGCGCATCATGCTCGTGCGTCGACAAAGAAATTATTTTGTTGTTGCTTCGGACGCTTGTGCATGCAGCGAGCACGTGTTCAGGAGCACCAAGCATCACGAGGCGTGGCTCAGACACATCACTCCGCGCTGCTGCGAGCGCATATTTTTTATCGTAATCAAATGGAAAATAATTTTCGCGCTGGTACCGTGTTTCTGCATGAAGTTTTTGCGTGACAACAAGAAGCGCTGCTTCGGTTGCGTCTCCCGAAATAACAAAACCGCCATGCGCATTTTTTAAAATGGTTGCAGAAACAACTGGTGCAATCATGCCCGCGACTTCTTGGAACTCACTGAGCTCGTGCAACGCGAGCAATGTACCACGGCGAAAAAAACTTCCGGTCGGTTCATATCCATTTCCCGTAATTTTAATTGCGCCATCAGGTGTGCGAATTTCTACGACCATCATTTCGCCGAGCGTTATCGTTCCTGTTTTGTCGAGCGCTAAAACTTCAACTTGTCCAAGCGCTTCGACAGCAAACATTTTTTTGACGAGAGCTCCACGACGCGCAAGACGCGCAACTCCAATTGAAAGAACTATCGTAAGCACGATTGGGAGTCCTTCGGGAATCGCTGCAACTGCGAGTGAAATTGAAATAAATAATAATTCGATTGGCGCGAGTGCAGTCCGCAAACCAACAAGAAAAATTAGAACAACGAGTGTTGCTATAACGCAGAGCACGATGCGTGACAGCATCGCAAGATCGCGTTCGAGTGGAACGGGAGTGTGTGATTCTTGAATGCGTGCGCTGATAGAACCGAGTCGTGTTCGCGCACCGGTTTCAACTACAATCGCGCGCCCACCGCCATGGGTGACAGTTGTACCCGCGCGCACCATCGTTGGCGCGTCGAGCGGATCGCGCGAACTGTGCGTTGATTCTGCGTCCTTTGCAACTGGCAATGATTCGCCAGTGAGCAGCGATTCATTAACACGTAGATAATTTGTTTCAACTAGTCGCGCATCTGCAACAATTCGATCACCCTCAGAAATAATTAATACATCTCCCGGAACAACTGCATACGCAGGAATTGTTTGCGCGCGTGCATCACGCAGCACAACTGCACGTTCCGGCGTGAGTCGTCGCAGCGCACGAACGCGCCGCGTTGTTCGGTACTCATGAAACGTTCCTATCCAGCTGTTAATTAAGAGAACAGATAAAATTACGATCGCGTCTGAATAGTGGTCAACTAGAAAAAGCGAAGCGCTTGCAAATAAAAGAACGCCGATAAGCGGACTAATAAATTGTCGCAGCCACAAAAAAAATATCGATGTCTCGCGGGGTTCTGGAATGCGGTTCCAGCCATACTCCGCGACGCGCGCGCCGATTTCTTGTTTAGAAAGACCTCTGCTCGGTTCAACGCCGAGCAGCTTAGTAATTTTTAAAACTGAAAGAGCGCGCCACTTCGGGCTCTGCTGAGACTGTGACATACATACATTGTAGCAGAGATTAGGTTGCATTCGAAATCATAAGAGGAGTATAGTCAAAGTACTATGAAAGTTGTTGAAATAAAAGATAAAGGAACGTATATAGAAGTAAAAATTTTGCTTCCATTTATTAGCCGTGAAGGCATCACTGCAGAAATAAATAATAATGTTTTGCAACTGCGCGCGCGGCTCGACCATCATGAGACGATGTTTGAAAAAAATCAAAAAATTGTTTACGACGGAAGCGGCCTGATTACAGTTAGTGTGCCATTTGGTGTGGCTGTTGACCCTGATGTAAAGTCTGCGAAATTTGTAGACAATGAGCTTATCATGAAGGTGGATAAATTAGCGGGTGAGCCAAAAGGCCGTCATTCTGTGCGGATAACTCGTTAAACAGGACTATTGCTAGACAGGCGTGTACTTTAATGCTACAATACGAATTGCTGCTCAGGCACCCCTGGAGAGGTGGCCGAGTGGTTGAAGGCGCCGCTCTCGAAAAGCGGTATACCCGTAAGGGTATCGAGAGTTCGAATCTCTCCCTCTCCGCCAGCAAAAGATACGCATATGTTTTCACTACAGAGCAACCATTTATTTTTACGCTTTAGTGGTGGGTCGAAACATTGTGTTAAATAACCAACAATGTGCAGAAGGTTCGTTAAGACCCACGCACGGAAAGTATGACATCAAAGAAATTGTACGTAGGCAATTTGCCTTACACGACAACTGATGCAGATCTCAAGGATCTCTTCGGTCAGGCAGGCGCAGTAGAAACAGCAAGCATCATTTCAGACAAATTCTCAGGCCGTTCAAAGGGCTTTGGTTTTGTTGAAATGAGCACACTCGAGGAAGCTGAAAAAGCTATCTCGATGCTCAACGGCTACCAGATGGGTGGCCGCGCTCTCACAGTTACAGAAGCTCGCCCTAAGCCAGAAGGTGGCGCAGGTCGCAGTTTTGGTGGCGGTGGTGCAGGCGGCGGATCACGCGGTGGTTACGGAGGCGGTGGTGGTTCACGCGGTGGTTACAACGATCGCTAAACCATTTCTTGCTTTACTACTTGAACAGAGAGGCGTCCCTTTCGGGGGGCGCTTTTTTGTTTCAACCCATACCCAAAGAAAATAATTCTACTTCTCAGGGAGAGATAAACAGGAACTCCCGTCGAAGTAGAATTATTTTCTTTGGGTATACGTCAACACAAGTGGTATACTGCTCACATGCTTCCGAATCCATTTGAAAAACCGCTGCCGAAATTAGAAGAAACAGATCCTCTTAAGAATGAGGAAATTGTTCGGAGCCTGCTCGGTGAGAAGGGTGTTGAACGATATCGAAAAATTTTAAATCGCACGAAAGTTTCTTCGGGGCCCGACGCGGTGTCTGTCGAAGAGCTCAAAGCGCTCGCAGCAGAATTGAATGCGCAGCGATTGGCGAGTAAAAAAGAAACTACAGAGTGGCAGGTTGAACAAATTATTTCAAAGGATTATGAACGACAAATGGTATCTCTTCGCGCAATCAAATTTCTTAAAAGAAAAGACGGAATTTTAGGTTTAAAAGCTGTTGACGGAGAATTTTATCCAGCTCCATCAGAAAAAGAGATCGTACGATATTTTATTTCAATTCCGAATATTAAAGAAAAGATATATCAAGGATTTACGCGACTACTCATTGTTCCGTTCGGGCGCTCGCTTGCTTTTTTGAACAAAAAAACATCGGATTTGATTTTAGAGCACGGGGAGGGTGGCAGGCTTTTGAGTGAATCAGGCGAAAAGCTCTCCTTTGATTTGTCAGGACCGGTATACAATCAGTTCAACAATGCTTTGTCCCGATATTATTCAGGGTCATTCGCTGTTCCGGGTACGGGAGGCAAACTTAAAACCGATTTTTTATCGGGACCACAAGATGGCATGCCATTTCCAGGCTACAACATTATTTTATTGCAAGAAGATTTACATATTCCGAAGGAAGGCGAAGGCGTGACACGAAATGGAAGAAAACAAATTGAAGCGGGGAAATCAGCAATTGAGTATTTGGAATTATTACAAACAGATCCGCAGTATGCGGGTGAGCGTGGCCTCGCGCCCGAAGATTGGCTCACGTTATTTGCAACGCAACTGTATCAGACAAACACTGTTATACATGAAACATCTGCGGCAATGCCGCCCACAGGAACGGCTGCACTTTTGATTGGCAGCGATTATTCACATAATGGAGATGTTTCGTTTGCACACTGGACTGACCGATTAGGCATGGCAGCAATTATGTTGATGAAGTCGCATCATTCAGGCGAAGGGGTAGGCCTTATAACCGCTGTCGGATAATTTTCAATAAAAAAATCCCGACAGAACCCAGAGCAGTGATTAGTCTGATGGTTTCTGTCGGGGAATGAGCGAGCTGTCTTGTTGCTGAGCAGCAGCGGAATATTACAGTGTAACTTCCATGCTTTGGAACGCATAGTCCGTGCGAATTCCCGTCGTCTCATTGATCGTGCGGACGATCTCTGTGACTTCAGGAAGCCCGAATTTCGGTTCATGATGCGTTGTGATCACGTGCGTGGTTCTCGCTTCCTCGAATTGTCGCGCCGCAGCCTCGGCCCACATGTGGCCCCAACCTTTGCGGAATGAAATTCCGTTCGGCATGTGGCCATCGTAAAACCGCTTCGTATACTGCACTTCGCCAATCGTCAGCGTTGCGCGATCACAGAGCCGCAGGATTTTTTGATCGAATTCCGGTTTCTCCGGCTCGTGCTCATGGTCGAGAACGAGCGCAAGCACTTTGTCATTGCCAAAGTGAAACCGATATCCATACGCACGGCCTGGGTGGTTCATGATATCGCAATCCACGACAATGTCGCCGTAGCTCGATGGAATCGTGAACCGTTCGCCGGGACGCACCAGCTGGAACGTGCGTTTGCACGGCAGCTCGCGGTAATTGATCGGGAATGTTGGCTCAACAAGAATCTGTCGCTGCAGCGTCTCATGAACTGTTTCTTCCCATGTCTCAATCGTGCCGTCGTGGCTCTCCCGCTTGAAGGTGTGTGTTCCGCCGATGAAGTGCATGTGCGTCTTTGGCGAGAACAACGGGTCAAACGATGGAAGACCGAATGTGTGGTCGCCGTGCATGTGTGTATACAGCACATTGACGCGCACCTCCCGCCCCCGCATCGTGTATTCCTGCATGATCTCGGCGCCAAAGTTTCGTACACCAGAACCAGTGTCGCAGATCGTGATTGAGTCGCCATATTCGATTACGATGCACGAGGTGTGGTGGCCGATGCGCTGATCATCACCTTGGAATGAGCCGCGAACACCGAAGAATCGGATGCGGACAGGTTTCGGGTCAATCTCCGAGCTGATGCGGAGCGAAGTTTCAATTGTTGGACGAATGCGTACCATGGGAGCCTCCCTGCAGTGCCTTGAGCACTGCTTTGCTTAATTGTTAATGAACAACTGACCACAGCATATCGGTTTGTGCTTTTTGGTACAATGTGTTCTAATAAGCATTAGACAACACCATAAAAAATATGCTTAATTTAGATAAAAAACCACGACAAGTCCTTTTAGATTTAGGTTTATCAGAATCAGAGGTTCAATTGTATGTTTCATTAGTTGAGCGTGGTGCACTTACGGCACGAGAACTCACGATGCTTACAAAAGCTAAACGCCCAACCGTATATTATGCACTTCGGCAGCTGCAAGATCGAGGATTGGTTACAAAAAAAGGATCTCAAAGCACGGAGCGCTTTCAAGCAGAGCCGCCAGAAGCATTGTCAGCCGTGGTTAAAATTCGCCAACAGCGCCTGGCGGCGCTCGCGAGCGATGTTGAGTCTCTGATTCCAGAGCTCAAAAAAAATGTTGTTGTGCATGAAGGTGCGCCGGGAGTTACATATTATCAGGGGGTTGAAGCAATGAAACGGGCCATAATGGATACACTTTATTGTAAAAGTGGAAAGATTGATTCGTTGGCTCCAAGCGATAATTTTTTCTGGCAAGTAGGTCAAGAGTTTTCTGCCGCGTATATTCATGAGCGTGTTGCGCGGGGCATTTACACACGAAATTTGTGGGAACAGAAGCTCGAACCGAAGATTTTACTCCAATCATATAAGGGCAAGGCGCAGGTGCGGATTTTGCCCGAACCCATGATTGGAAATTTTCGGACCACAATTTTTCTATATGATCAGGAGGTGATGTATATTTCGAGTTTAGAGAGCGGGCATGTTCTTGTGGTCAAATCCCGCGAACATCACGAGCTCATGCGGGCGATGTATAACTCGCTCTGGGCGGTATCTCAGATGGTTGAGATATAAGGTCAAGTCCACGCTTGACAAATTTAGGTTTTTTACGTATATTACTTAAGCTGTTTAATGCAGGTAGCATTAGGCAATTCTCAACTTGATAGTCCTACACTATCAAATTACCGCATGTTCGAGGAGATTTCATAATGGAAAAACCCAATCGGCGTCCTAGTAGCCCATCACGAATTTTCGTGGTGCCTCCAATCATCACGCTGGCTGCACCACCCCCGCCGCCTGCACCCGATCCGCTTGAACGGATAACTGCTCCACGCGGTTGTCGTCCGCATATCCCGGCGCTGCGCGCCTTGATGGCGTACCACAACAGCGGTGAAAAGTATGTCACTGCGGAGGATGTGCAGGATTGGCTTGCGCATCAAGATGACAAAATCATCACGTCTGTTGAGGCGCAAACACGGAGCCTGCTCGGTCTCCGCGCGGCAGGGTTCGTGACTGTGCCGTCAAAAGCAGAGCTTTCGCACGCTCGCATCGCGGCGTCAGATCGGATGTACTTCCGCGCGACTCAGACCTTGTTGACGCTTCTCGAACGTACACGCTATGCTCCTGCCCTGACGCATTCGCGCGGCGGCATGTCGTCCACGCGTGCGTTTGCAGTGAATACATCGGCGGCGGCTCGGTAACCCCGTGTTGGCAGCTTCAGGCCAAGAACAAGCCCGTCGATCCGTAGTATGTGTAAAAACTACTATGGGTCGACGGGCTTCATTTTTTTCCCTATACTTGCACCTATGTCCACCACTCGACTCGTTGCTAAAAATACACTGTTCCAAATTCTTGGGAAAGGTGTCTCAACTGTGCTCGGCATTGCTGCCGTTGCTTTAGTAACCCGCGCACTTGGCGCAGCGGGATACGGTTATTACACAACCGTAATTACTTTTTTATCATTTTTTGGAATCGTTGCTGATTTAGGTTTAACACTTATCACCGCACAGATGATTTCTGAACAGGGTGCGGATGAGCCGCGGATTGTGCGGAGTATCTTTACGTTTCGAGTTGTTACCGCGCTCGTGCTTTTTAGTGTTGCGCCTCTTGTTGCTCATTTTACAAATTATCCCGATGTGGTTAAGTGGGGGATCGCGCTTACAGCCGCGTCTTTTTTCTTTGTAAGTTTGCAACAAACATTGGTGGGAATTTTTCAGAAACATTTGGTCATGCATTTTCCAATGATGTCGGAGGTTGTTGGTCGCGCCGCACTTCTCGGTGTTACGATTTATGCAGTTGCGTTTGGGAAAAATTTGCTGTGGTTTTTAGGCGCGGTTGTTATTGGAAACATCTGTAATTTTTTGCTCGTTATTTTTTTTTCACGACGGTTTGTTCATCTTGGATTTGAATGGGACACAAAAATTATTCGTGAGATGCTGCATAGATCTTTACCGATCGCGATTTCAATCGTATTCAATCTCGTGTATCTCAAGGCCGACACATTAATTTTATCAGCCGTGCGATCGCCCGCTGAAGTCGGATTATATGGCGCAGCATATCGCGTCATAGATATTTTAATAATGATTCCCGTCATGATGATGGGTGTTATTTTGCCGATAGCAGCGGCTGCGTGGAGCAGTCGTGATTCGGCACGCATGTCGCGGATCATTCAAAAAACTTTTGATGTGTTTGTGATTTACGCGCTGCCGTTTTTAGTTGGCGGTTGGTTGCTCGCGCCGCGCATTATGTCGTTGATCGCAGGCGATGATTTTGCTGGTGCAGGCGCACCACTGCGAATTTTACTTTTAGCATTTGTTGCTGCAACGTCGAGCACTTTATTCGGTCACACAATTGTTGCGCTGCAAAAACAACGGAGTGTTATTTGGGTGTATGGTGTTGATGCCGTGCTATCACTCGCCGCATATCTCTTTTTTATTCCGCGTTTCGGCATGACTGGCGCTGCGTGGGCAACGTTCGGCTCGGAATTGTTTGCTGCGATTATTTTGGCAACAGTTGTTATTCGTACAACGCGTGTTACCATTGCGCTTGATGTGCTGATTCGTGTAGCCCTTGCTTCGGCTGTAATGGCACTCGCGCTTGAATTGGCAGGCGATCTGTCAGCGATCGTTTCGATTTTAATTGGTGGTGGCATGTACTGTGCAACACTTATGCTTCTTGGTATACACAAAAAAATTCTATGAATATTATGTGGCGCGCGATTCTCGCTGCAATTGTTTTAACACCGACATATCTAATTCGTTTTCGTATTTTTGGTTTTCCAACCACGGTTTTTGAAATTATAATTCTTGCGCTTGCTGCTGCAACGTGTGTTCATGCGAGTTACTATCCGTCTGTGCGACGTGCGTACAAAGAGAAGTTTTTATCTTTGTCGCCCGTGTTTGTTGGCGCATGTGGAGCATTCATTATCGCAGGGTGTATTTCAGTTTTTGTTGCGCCGGACATTCGTGCCGCACTCGGCATTTGGCGCGCATATATTATTGAAGCGATTTTGTTTGGCATTATTGTGTGGCTTAATTTAGAACGCGAAGAGCAGTTGCGAGAAATTGCAATTGCTCTTTCCATCACGACATTTATTGTTGCTGCATATGCAGTTGTTCAAAAGTTTACGGGTTGGGGAATTCCGAATCCATTTTGGCGCGCAGCTGCTACGCGTAGAGTCACGTCTTTTTTTGGATATCCAAACGCGGTTGGTTTGTATGTTGAACTTACAATTCCGTTTTTAATTGCACTCGCGGTGATAACAAAAAAACGTGCGCTGCGTTTGTGGTGTTTGTGTGTTGCGCTGCTTGCTGCAGCGGCATTTATTTTTGCTGAATCATCCGGAGCGCTTGCGGCGCTGTGCGTTGCAGCGGGAGTCCTTGGTATTCTTGCGCGTCGAACACGGTGGTGGACAATTGCGTTCGCAATTATTTTTGCGGCTGTAATTGTAGTGTCACCATATCGTCAAAAGTTC
Organism: Candidatus Magasanikiibacteriota bacterium; assembly: GCA_943355025.1. GTDB lineage: Bacteria > Patescibacteriota > Patescibacteriia > Magasanikbacterales > 2-02-FULL-50-9b > CALRDW01. The sequence goes on from CALRDW010000003.1 coordinate 23,772, forward strand.
GCGGACGAATTTTTGCTTCAAGGATTTTCTGGACGACTCCGCACACAGATGTGGAAGGAAACTGTCGTCATGCTTAAGGAGCGGCCGCTCCAGGGCGCAGGGTTTGCGGGGTATCAAGCGCGCGTTAAACCGTATCATGTTTTTAAGTGGGCGGAAATTTATTTGTATCCGCACAATCTCGCACTCACACTCTGGAGCGAACTCGGAGTGCTCGGTGTAATTTCATTTACAATGATTTTTATTTTACTTGTGCGTTGGTTAACGGAAGCCTATTGTTCCAAGCGTTCAGCCACGTATCACATCTGGGCATCTGCGCTCATTGCAGAGCTCATAATTATTAGTGTGCACGGTCTTGTTGATATTCCATATTTTAAAAATGACCTGAGTGCTTTGTTTTGGCTTTTGGTTGCAATAGTGCTGTGGCTTCGGTATAGTAGAAGTTCTCTTGAGAACTAAAAACATGCTGATTCGTAAAATTTTTGTTTCACTGGCCATGATCGGATTGCTTTTTGGCAACCCTCTTTTTTCATTTGCAGCAACAACTAAAAAAACGACGCAGACAGCAGTAAAGAAATCTGCGATAAAAAAAACCACAACAAAAAAACCACAGCAAAAAATAGTTCCGAAGCAAAAAGAAAAAATAAATCCACGCCGTGCAAATCTTCTTATTTTGAGTGAACATGATGTGCATATTTCTCCGGGCGAAGGTGTTTCTGTGCGTGTTGGTTTTAAAAATAGTGGTTCGACAGCATGGGGTGTGCGGGAACTTCGCGCCGCTACGGGCAGCGATACAACAATTTTTTCTGATGTGAGTTGGCCATCGACAACAACACTTGCGCGTGACGATGGGAGCCCACTTGCAGCAGGACGTCTCGAATTTTACGATTTTATCGTTCGCGCTCCAGACCAACCTGGAGCATACTTACTTCGCGCTTCGCTATATGCAGATGGGCTTGTTGTGAATGGTGGAGATATTTCTTTACCAATTACGGTTGAAATTCAGGAAAGCGTAGTACCAACAAGCACGGCGGAGATTGTGCAGCTTCCTCATGAACCAAACATTCGTGTTGCGCTCGGAAAAATCGAGGGTGGAATTTTAGTGCGCACCGTTGGAGAATATGATTTAAAAACGCTTGATGGAACTGAAATTTTATCTGTGCCTGATGGCGCGAAATTATTGTGGGAGTTTGACCGCGTTTCAAAAGGATTCATGGTTACGTATCAAGGAACCCCGTATACGACCGCGACGGCATTCAGATTACAACCGCGGACGCTCGACGGGCGCGTTATTATTCACGATCGCGAAGACAGACCGTCGTGGAATGGTTCAATAAATTATAATGATTATCGTGGAGCACTCGAGGTGCAGTGGAGCGATAAAATTCCAGGACTATGGCTCATTAATGAATTACCCATGGAGTCGTATGTGCGCGGCTTGATTGAGACAGGAAATTCGGATCCGATTGAATTACAGAAAGCGATTTATACAGCCGCGCGCTCTTACGCATATGTGCAGCTGCCCGATGGCGTGCATTATATTTCGCGTATGTGGGACGTTCATGCGGTGTGGGATCAATATTACAAAGGATACGCTGCGGAAAAAAGTAATCCGCACGGCATGCAAGCGATTGAAGAAACGCGCGGGCAGGTTGTTGAGTATCAGGGGAAGCCGGTTGTCACGCCATATTTTACTCAATCAAATGGTACAACGAAAACATGGAAAGAGGCGTGGGGTGGAACTAATAAGCCATGGCTTATTCCTGTTGACGCGAAATATGATCATGGTCGGAAGATGTGGGGGCATGGTGTTGGTATGAGTAATCATGACGCAAAGCAGCGTGCGAAACTCGATGGGTGGAGCTTTGAGCAAATTTTGAAACATTATTATACGGGAGTTGAGCTTGCGCGTGTTTACGAATAGCACAAAACAGTTGATTCAACTTACGCTCAAAAAGAATAAATGATACTTCTCAGGGAGAGATAAACAATACATCTTTCTCCGTCACATCAGCATTTCAAAAATCTTCCGCTCAGGCTAAAATAAAAAATAGATGTCTCTCCGGGGGAGATAAACAGGAACTCCCGTCGAAGTAATAGTTTTTACTTTTGGGTATACGTTCATTCAGGTGTTATACTACTCCCATGCTTCCTAATCCTTTTCAAAAACAACTACCAGAGTTTAAAGACACAGACCCTCTTAAGAACAGAGAGATTGTTAGAGAACTCCTCGGACCAGAGGGAGTACATAAATATAGAAAGATTCTCGGAGATAATTCGGATTCTAATTTAAAGCGTCAGAAAGAAGTTTCTAAAGAAGATCTCCTTGCCATGGCAGCAGAAGCTCGCTCTAAAATAGATACTCTGTCCAGAGACTCAGTAAAGCCACTCATCGAGAGACTCGTGGAGCGCCAATACAACTCTCAGATCCAATCTCTGCAAGAGATTGGATTCCTAGAACCTCTCGTACCACAAAAAAAGAAAAGCTTTACCTTTTTCAAATCAAAAGAACCAGAAGAAACTACACCAGAGAAACTAGGAGCTACAGACATCCTCGGTACCTTCCGAGAAGTCCCCTCAGAGGAAGCCATCAAAAATCACTTCCTCTCCATTCCTAACATCAAACAAAAGATAGATCAAGGATTCACACGGCTTCTCATTGTTCCCTTTGGAACATCCCTCGACACCCTCCGTTCTAAAACAGGAGAACTTATCAAGAAGCATAAGAAAGCAAACAAACTTCTTGCAGAGGATGGAAGCAGTTTAGAACTCGACACTGCAACACCACTCTGGGCATGGGACGGCTATAACAACGCAGACAAGTCAGGAGCGCTCGTTTATTATCCAGAGCACTTTGATAAAGAAAATCACAATGGTACAACCAAAACAGAACTTCTCTCAGGAGCTCAACCAAGTCAAGCAAACTCTTCCACACCAAACACCAATCCATTCCCCGGCTACCGTATTCTTCTTATTCAGGAAGACACACAGATTCCACGAGAAGGAAAGGGAACAGCAAAAGCAGGGAGAGACAGTTTAGAAGCAGGTAAGTCTCCAAACGACTACTTAGAACTTCTTAAAACAGATCAGAGCTATTCTAAAGAACTCGGCCTCACTCCAGAAGACTGGCTTACTCTCTTTGCAACGAATCTCACAGAGAAGAACAAGGTTATCAATGACTGGCAGTCTAATAAAGACAGTATTAATTATCTAGTTGGTAGTTATTTCCCTGGTTCTGACCGCGTCCCGCGCGCGTACTGGGGCCGTGGCGGTCGGCGGGCGCGCTTGGACAGGGGCGGGCCGGCGGGTGTGAGCGGGGATTTTGGCGTTGCTGGCGCGGTGGGGTAGAACCCCTTGGCCCCTTACTCCTTTTTTGTCTCCTTACTAAACCGGTGAAAAGTAACGTACCTCGGAGTACGTGCTCCGGAGAAATCGAGCAACTCACAACGATGCTCCTTGGTGCTTCACACAGTGAAATACCAGCATTGAGTAGTGAGAATAAAAGCAATTATAATCCCCCACCGGTCCGTTACGGGCTCTTTTTGCGGTTCGATGATTTTAAAACGTGTTGGCCTAAACCGAGTTGTGTCGCTCCAGGTCTGTTCCGCCAGCAGCGTGGTATTTGCGATCTTCTTCGGAGAGCTCCATGAGCTCGCGACGCAATTCGTGCGGCATTGGGATTGCGTCGAATTTAAAATGTGCCTGTTCAGCAGCTGTTTCGAGCTGAAGTCTTCCGTAGTTGAATATTGTTGCAACAATTCCATTTACCTCGCTCGTGGCGTCCTGTATTTTATAGAGATCGAGTTCGGAAACTTCGCGCGAGAATAGATTTTTTTGGGAAACTTCAACCAGGCGATCATTAGTAATGATGATCATGTCGAGATAATAGATGAGAAAGCTCGCATAAAAAAAGAGCGCAATCGACAACTCGTATATGCTGATGGCAACAATGACAAGTGTCCACGCAGCAGGCTGCACAGCGATTGTGTCTGTCGTGGCGGGAGAAATTATATAATACGCAAAGGGAATCGCAGCGAGAACGAGATGTGTGAGAATCGTTGGAATATAGGTAACCCAATGGCGGCGAACCACATGGAGAATTTTTTCGTAATCTTTGCGGTTGATGAGTTCATCAAGTTTCATAGGTTGGTGCTTCAATGGAAACCACGCCGGCTGGGCCGAAGAATACAAAACGTGCTCCAAGATCAACGCGTGCGAGTTGAATAACGGACAATCCGATTATCACGAAGCACCACACGCACATAATACTGGTTACGAGGAGCGCGGGGCGGGTAAATGTGCCGGTTGAGTATAAATGGTAGGCGTTCGCGTACGACACAAGCAAAAAGAAAATCAAAAAAAGTGCGTAGACCGCGAGAATGACCATGTAGGGTAATGCAAACATGTATTTATTTTACACGAGTTAGGCGGCTTCTACAATTGCAGGCGGCGTGAGGCCTAAATGTTCAAATGCGCGACGTGTTACAACACGACCTCTCGGTGTGCGCTCGAGAAATCCAATTTGAAGAAGATATGGCTCATTTACAGTTTCGAGCGTTTCCATTTCTTCAGCCGCGGCAGCAGCAAGTGTTGAAAGCCCAACAGGCCCGCCGCGAAAGGTATCGATAATGATTTGTAGAATTTTTCGGTCGCCATGGTCAAGTCCGAGATGATCGACGCGAAGCATGTCGAGTGTACGCATAATTACATCAGCGGTAACAAGTTCTGCGCGCTCGACTTGTGCAACATCGCGCACGCGGCGAAGCAAACGATTCGCAACGCGCGGCGTTCGTCGCGTCGCAGCCCCCAGTTTTTCAATCGCAGCATCATTTACCGCAACAGCTAAAATTTGTGCGGATCGTTTGATAATTTTTTTCATGTCTTCATCGGTATAAAAATCAAGATGGAATGTTGCGCCAAAACGATCGCGTAGTGGCGACGAGAGAAGAGATGGGCGCGTTGTTGCACCGATGAGCGTAAATTTATTAATCTGCATGCGCAGTGTTCGCGCGCCTGGGCCCTTGCCGATCATGAGGTCAAGTGCGAAATCCTCCATCGCTGGGTATAGAACTTCTTCAATCGATCTATTGAGGCGATGAATTTCGTCGATAAATAAAACGTCGCCGGTTTCAAGCGAGGTTAAAAGTGCAGCGAGGTCTCCAACTTTTTCAAGCGCTGGGCCCGACGTTACTTTACACACCCGCCCCATCTCGGCTGCGATTATATTTGCAAGTGTTGTCTTGCCAAGGCCGGGATTGCCATAAAGCAGAACATGGTCGATTGGTTCGCCGCGCATTGTTGCAGCCTGTAGAAAAACGTTGAGCGTTTCTTTTAAATGGTCCTGGCCGATAAACTCGCTGAGACTGCGTGGGCGCAATTCATTTTCAAGCACACGCTCATCGGGCGGCGCTGTTGCTGCTATTTCGCGCTCAGAAAATTGTTCATTATTCAGAAACGGCATAGGCTTGTGTGAGGCTTGAGTATAACATGTGTGAGGGCGCACGACTGCTCACGTGTGGATAATCTGGGGGTAGGTTTTTTTATGCTCTCAGATTACAGTAATTTGATACACAGTTGTCCACTTGCTATACTACTCGAGCATTTATAAATTCACTATATATTGTGGTTGTCAAGGGGGGAGACCACAAGATGTAGTGGTAGTGATATCTATAAGATCCTTTTAACTCTCCCGTATGTCCCCCGAAATGCAAGCTCAATACACTGCTGCCGTGACGGGCAGCGCAGGCACTCCAAAAGGTTTAGTTATTCCTCGCCGGTATACTCACGAGGGACAAGATCCGTTCGCGACTGTCGAATACGAATTTCGAACTTCGATCATTCGCAATGCGGAAGGGAAGACAGTGTTTAATATGGACACCGTTGAGGTGCCAAAAAGCTGGTCACAGGTAGCAACGGATATTTTAGCGCAGAAATATTTTAGAAAAGCAGGTGTGCCGCTCAAAAATGCAGATGGCACGCCAAAATTAAATGTAGATGGGACACCGATGCTCGGGAGTGAGACGTCGGCAAAGCAGGTAATGCATCGCCTCGCGGGATGTTGGCGCTGGTGGGGAGAAAAGTACGGATATTTTGCAACCCCAAAGGATGCTGAGGCTTTTTACGACGAGACCGTGTACATGCTCATCCACCAGATGGCAGCGCCAAACTCGCCACAGTGGTTTAACACCGGGTTATATTGGGCGTATGGCATCAACGGGCCGGCGCAAGGGCATTATTATGTAGATCCAGATTCGCATGAGCTTACAAAATCAAAGGATTCCTACTCACATCCACAGCCACACGCGTGTTTTATTCAGTCGGTAACCGATGATCTCGTAAACGAGGGCGGTATTATGGACCTTTGGGTTCGTGAGGCGCGCTTATTTAAGTATGGATCGGGCACGGGCACGAATTTTTCGAATCTTCGTGGTCGTGGTGAGCAGTTGTCGGGTGGTGGATCGTCATCAGGCCTCATGAGCTGGCTTAAGATTGGCGATCGCGCAGCCGGAGCGATTAAATCAGGTGGCACAACGCGTCGCGCAGCAAAGATGGTTATTATTGATGCTGACCACCCTGACGTTGAAGAGTTTGTCATGTGGAAAGCAGAAGAAGAAAAGAAAGTTGCTGCACTTGTTGCGGCTGGGTATCCTTCGGACTACGAAGGCGAGGCATATAACACAGTTTCTGGTCAGAATTCAAACAATTCGATTCGTGTTACTAATACATTTATTGAGGCAGTTCTTGAAGATCGCGAATGGAATCTTAAGTGGCGGACGGATGGACGCGTGTGCAAGACGATTAAAGCGCGCGATTTGTGGGACAAGGTTGCGCTCGCTGCATGGAAATGTGCAGATCCTGGTGTGCAACTCGACACAACCATCAACGATTGGCACACTTCGCCAAAATCAGGTCGCGTTAACGCATCAAATCCGTGTTCCGAGTACATGTTTCTCGACAACACCGCGTGCAACTTGGCTTCGCTCAATCTTCAACACTTTTTTGACCCACGCACCATGGTGTTTGATGTTGATTCGTTTCGTCATGCGTCGCGTCTTTGGACAGTCACACTCGAAATTTCAGTTTTGATGGCGCAATTTCCAAGCAAGGAAATTGCTCAGATGAGCTATGAATTTCGCACGCTTGGTTTGGGCTACGCGAATCTCGGCGCTGGTGTGCTTATGGCGGCTGGCATTCCGTATGACAGTAAGGAGGCGCGTGCGATTGCCGGCGCTGTTACTGCAATTATGACGGGTGAGTCGTATGCAACGAGTGCAGAAATGGCGAAGTATTTGGGCGCGTTCTCAAAGTTCGAACTCAATCGCAGCGACATGCTTCGTGTTATTCGTAACCATCGCCGCGCTGCATACAATGCGCCGAACGAGGAATACGAGAAAATTTCTGTTAAACCTGTTGGTATCGACCCGCAAGCATGCCCTGTGTACTTGCTCAAAGCAGCTCGTGCCGCGTGGGACCGCGCGCTTGAGCTCGGTGAAATTTACGGCTATAGGAATGCACAGACAACGTTACTTGCGCCAACCGGCACGATCGGATTATTGATGGATTGTGCAACGACCGGTGTTGAACCAGATTTTGCACTTGTTAAATTCAAAAAACTTTCAGGTGGCGGTTACTTCAAGATTGTGAACGATGGAATTCCGACATCACTCCGCACGCTTGGCTATACAGATGCGCAAATTGAAGAAGTTGTGCGATATATGCGTGGTGTTGCAACACTTGCGGGTGCGCCACACGTCAATCACACGGTATTAAAAGCAAAAGGGTTTGCGGATAGCGACATTGAAAAAATTGAAAAGCAATTGGTCGGTGTGTTTGAGCTTCAGTTTGCGTTTAATGTGTATGCGCTTGGCGAAGATTTGCTTCAGCGACTTGGCTTCAGACCAGAACAATATAATGATCTTAACTTTAACATGCTTCGCGCGCTTGGATTTACGGATCAGGAGCTTGCAGAAGCAAATGATTATGTGTGTGGCACAATGACGATTGAAGGAGCACCACATCTTAAGAAAGAACATTATGCGGTATTTGATTGTGCAAACCGATGCGGAAAGAAAGGCGAACGATATATTCACCACATGGGCCATGTGCGCATGATGGCAGCGGTACAGCCGTTTTTGTCGGGCGCAATTTCTAAGACGATTAACATGCCAAACGAGGTCACGACTGATGATATTAAGGAGGCATATATTGAATCGTGGCGTCTTGGTATTAAAGCAATGGCTTTGTATCGCGACGGATGTAAATTATCGCAGCCGCTTTCGGGTAAGAGTGATAAAAAAGATGAAAAGAAGGAAGAGACTGCGTCTGCAGCGCCTGTTTTTGCGGAAGTGCCCGTTGCGCCACAGCAGGCTCCAGTCGCTGTAGCAGATCTTCCGGAGGCAGTAGTGCCGACGCCACCAATCAATTCATCCGTTGAATCCGTTGCGTTGCGCGCTCCGTCAGAGGCTGTCAAACAGATGGTTGAATATGTGGGGAGCGGTTTGCAGTTTGGTGAACGACGACCGTTGCCAAGCAAACGCACTGGCATCACGGTTGAAGCAAAAATTGGCAGTCAACAAATTTATTTGCGCACGGGTGAATATGCGGATGGCAAACTCGGTGAAATTTTCATCGATATGTATCGCGAGGGTGCAGCGTTCCGTAGCGTGCTCAACTGTTTTGCGATTTCGATTTCGATTGGCCTGCAGCATGGCGTTCCACTCGAGAAGTTCGTTGAGAAATTTACGTTCACACGATTTGAACCATCTGGTTTTACAACGCATCCGAATGTAAAGATGTGTACATCGATTGTGGATTACATTTTTCGCGTGCTTGCGGTTGAATATCTTGGGCGCATGGATTTGGCGCAAGTTCCACCAACGGGTATTGAGATGAATCGCGTTGATAAATTGCGCGAGGTTGCTGAAGCGGCGAATGAGCATGCGCAGGAGAGCGTGGGCGAATTGTCAGCTGTTGTTGCAGAGACGGCAATCGGCGAGCAGACCGCGTTTATTCCAAACGCAGTCGGCTCCATGAGCTCGGCGGGCGCAATTTTAGGACATAAAAAGTCAGCGCAAGGCCTCGACAATTTGATGGGCGATGCGCCGCCGTGCGACACGTGCGGGCACACAACAGTTCGCAACGGATCATGTTACCGCTGCCTTAATTGCGGCGCGAGCATGGGGTGTAGCTAATTGAAACATGGTCGTGCAATCGATTTTTGGAACAGGCCGCGCAAGCGGTCTGTTTTGAATTAAAAAAGATTACGTCGAAGCCCTGAGTTTTCCACATTGACTAAAATGGTATTGCGTGATATAACCGACTAAGAGAGTGCTCACAACATCACTTCGAGGTGCACCATGCCGCTCAACTGGTTCCGTGGTAAAAAGAATTCTATTGCAGAGCGCGATCCACATCGCGGAAACGCGCGTATCATTCAAGAACATGATGGGAGATTTCGGTTATTGCGTCCGGGGCATGCAGCGCCCGAGGGCTCTGCGTTTATTCGGGTAATCAGGGCCGTGCATCTGGGGACTGATATCGAAATTGCTGATGGTCGTACGTTCACGGCCAAGATGACAGTTGGTATCGCACATCCGCATAGCAATGACGAGCTCACGCACGAAGCCCTGATGCGGTATTTGCAGACTCTTGCAGAGGGCGATTTGAAAGCGCTTGCTGCACGAATTGTACACGAACAAGCAGCGCACATTTCGGGCGAAGTGTGCTTGCTCGAAAATCATGAGAATGAATGTGCGGCGCACCCGGAATGGGAGCGCGCACATTTGCAGCAACTTGTTGCTCATGAACTTGAGCAACACGGTTGCTCGCTCAGCTCGTGGCTTCTCGCCGAAAAGGATCCGTCGGTTGTGCCGAAGAGGATCTAAAGAGGACTACAGGTTTTGTCTCTCGAATGCCCCGCGTTCGAGAGTTTTTTTATACCTACGTCTTGACACAGACCTAATTTTACGCTACCTTTTAGAGGTATGAAGATCTACACCCGCGGTGGCGACACCGGCACAACTTCACTTGTTGATGGCACACGAGTCTCAAAAGACGACGCGCGCATTGATGCATATGGAACGCTCGATGAGCTTAATTCTATTATTGGGCTTGCGCGTGCTGAACTTGCAGAGTGTTCTGGTGGTGGATGCGCATGTTCGGGCGCGGCGCCGGACATGGATGCGCTCGATCCAATTTTATATAAAATTCAGAACGAATTATTCGTCATCGGCTCTCGTTTAGCAACTCCACCGGGACCCATGGAAACGAAAATCGCGAGCGTGTCGCAAGAGGCGATTGATTTTCTTGAAAAAGGAATGGATATTTTATCAACGGATCTTCCACCACTTACACGCTTTATTTTGCCCGGCGGCTCGACGCTTGCTGCGGAATTGCATCTTGGCCGAACAGTGTGTCGTCGTGCTGAGCGATTAATCATCACACTGAGTTCGCAGGGAGAAATTGATCCGCTCATTATTAAATATGTAAATCGTTTGAGTGATTTTTTATTTGTCGCTGCACGGTGGGCATGTTTACAGCAAGGCGAGCCAGAAGTTTTTTGGGAAAAATAAAAAAATTTTAGAATTTTTAATTGAGTGTACGTGTAACAATTTTTGCGGGGCTGAAAATAAAATTGTCAGGAATTTTTTTAGAAATTTTTACAGCGACAAAGCAACTGATCGCGCCGATCGTTGCTCCCGCAAGAATATCTACGCCATAATGTTGAAGCCCGTAGAGCGTTGCAACAACCGTAAGCAAAAAAAATGGTACGAGAATAATTGCAGAGTATTTCCAAATTCGATATCCAAAAAATAAAATGAGAGTTGCCCAGGCGATGTGCATGCTGGGAAAATTTGTTACATCGAGAAATGGTGTTGCATCATGCGTTTGGAGAGTTTTGATCGTGCTGATAAATTGTGTAACAGCGGGGGAGATATACATGCTCGCTGACTCGGCCGCGAGGGCCGGAGAGAGTGGTGTGTTAGTAATGTTATAAAGAAATCGAGCGGCGGGTGTGAGACCGGGGAATGAGAGCCAGAGCGGGGTGCTGAGAATTTCTGAAAAAACAAATGCAAGAAGAACGGCGAGTGAAAATTTTTGTCCGCGCACGAATGCTGCAATGAAAAGAAGGCCAAGTGCAAGCGCGAGGAAGCTGTAGCAGACGAGCGAAGTGGGACCGATTATCTCGAGAATGTTGTGAAACGGATTTGCGCTTGTATGAATCCAGAGCGGAAGATTAACGCCGAATATTTTTTTATCCCAACCTAATAATTTTTCAGCGAGCATTGTTGCGCGCGCGGGCGTTGTGCTGTGTGCAACAGAAGTTAAAATGATTCCTGAGAGCAGCGCAAGACCGATGAAAATTCCAGTGAGTGCAAGTGAGGATCGAATATAAATAAGAATCGCGGCGCGGGCGTGTTTATTTTTGTGCACGAGATATTGTACGCTCCACACATAAATATTAATCGCGTAAAATAAAATGAGGAAAATAAAAAATAGTAAGAGAAAATACGAACCGCCGAAATGGATATAGTAGCTGAGGGATTTTAAAATTTGCATACTGTGGTTTATGCAACAGGGGTGATTGAGTGTTTTGCGGGCGGACTTTTCAGACTGGTCTTATAGTACTCAAGGCGACCACGCTCACGACTCCAGCTCACATCTGAGACATCATCAAAAAGCCACGGGTAATACGTGCCAATAAGAATGGCTCTGTGTCTTTAAACTCTGGGAGTTGTTTTTCAAAAGGGTTAGGAAGCATGGAAGCAGTATAGCACTTGAATGAACGCATACTCAAAGAAAATGCAGATGCCTCGACGGGGGCTCGTGTATATCTCCCCCTGAGAGGCATCTGCATTTTCTTTGAGTATATGTTGAATCACTGTATTGAACTACTTATAAGCTTTTGAGCTCTGTTGAAAATAAATTAAAAACACCCACATTTTGATGGGTATTTTTAATTTGCCGCGGGCGGGAGTCGAACCCACAAGCCTTACGGCGGGGGATTTTAAGTCCCCTGTGTATACCATTCCACCACCGCGGCACAAGCCTATCGCAGTGTATAAAAAAACTCGGTTGCGGTCAATGTTATAAAAAATCCGCCGAGCACACAAAGTGTTGGGCGGATGGATCGACTCTCGTTGAATAAGGCAGATCTGAGTCTCTAACAGCTACGATTCCACTCCTCGATGAGTGCAGGCAACTGCGTAAAGTCTTCGACGAAATGCGTCGCATGTTTGCTGTGCGTGTCGCATTTACGTCGGTTGACGAAAATCCGCATCGGAACCCCGAACGTTTTTGCGTGCAACATATCTGTGTGCGTGTCGCCAATTTTCACTGCATGCGCGACAGAGACTCCGGTTCGGCGCTCGAATTCATCCCACGTTTCTTTGCCGCCTTTGCCGTGCGGGTCAGTGACGATAATGTTCGGCACAAGACTGAGAACGCGCTGTTTTTCAAACCGCTCGAGTTTTTTGCGGATTGAATACTCAGGATCGTAGAGCGGGCGATCATTATCACGACGTTGGAGTCGCATGTCCGTTGTTGTTACGCCAACGATCTGCAGACCAAGTCCGTGCTCGAGCTGTTCGAGAATCGCTGCGCTGTCTTCGTACGGGCGACTGATCTTAGAAACAACATCCCAGAACAAATCATCGTGGTGTACGAGACTGTTGAGATGTCTCAGATCAAACGGATCCGAAATAAGTGAATGCATCATGTATGCCGCGCGTCCAGTCCAGCTCCAATGGAGATCAGCTGGAAGCACGCCATTCTTTGATTCAACGTAGAGCGGAAAAGATCGCCGTAGCTCAGCTGACAAACGGCGATACTCGTTGATTCCTCGATTCGCAATCAGAATTTGGATCTGCTCGCGGAACGTGCCATGAACATGGTCCGTATCGATGTCCGGATAGTCATTGAGAAGTGATTCTGCCGCCGCATACTCAGCATATTTTGCAACAAAGTCTGTTGCGCAATAATCCATGTCGCATGCAACTGCTCGAATAATTTGTTTACGTGGATTCACGGGTAACTCCTTGCTGAAAATATCCAGCGAAACGAGTGTACTGCAGTCCAAAAATTAAATCAAGGCGTAGTGCAGCCGGAGAGGGAATATAATTGGTCAATCGAAAGAACACCTTCGTGAGTTTGGTTGTCTGGCGTTATCCATGTTGGGTAGCTTTTAATTCCTGCTGCGTCACATGCGGCTGTTTGCTGATTATCGGGCCCTGCACATTCGACGTATGGAAGATTTGCTGCAGCGGAACCAAATAATGACTTTTGCTCAGCGCAATGCGGGCACCAAGACGCGCCATAAAATTTGAGGCCTTTTTTGGAAATGCACGCGGCAAGTGAGGGTGCGCGTGGGTCTGTTTGGTTTGAACGCGAGTGAATAATCGCGAGTCCGACGATTACTGCAGCAATAAGACCAATTACAGTGTATAAAAAAAGGTTGTTGGATTGTTCTGAAGTGCTGGTTTTCATGTTGACGGAGATTATCTGTTCTGTTATAGTTGCTCCGCTCATTCTAGCATGGGAGAGAGTAGTAAGCTAGGGTGTAATTCTATGATCGCCGCGGTAGCTCATCGGTAGAGCGCTGCCCTGAAGAGGCAGGCGTGGCCAGTTCGACTCTGGCTCGCGGCATATAAAAAACAGATGCTTCGGTATCTGTTTTTTAATTTCTCAATAAGCACATGGCTTTTTAATTGACACGTCTTGCTCAGCCGCGATATCATTATGCGCGCGCGGGCCTGTAGTAAAGTGGTATTACGCGGCATTCGCATTGCTGAGGCGGGAGTCCGATTCTCCCCAGGTCCACATAAAAATTCCCACCAGTTCGGTGGGAATTTTTATTTGCCTCTGTAGGCCGTACGAGGCGGTTTCTTTACATTTTCTTGTCGCCCTTGCCCATTCCGCATGCGCCGCCTTGGCAGCATCCTGAACATTTGCACATGAGAAGCATGAATAGAGCGGAGACACCTACGATAATGTAGATGACGCGTTCAACAGACGAGCCTGCGCCAAAAAGTGAGGCAACGAGGTTGTACTTAAAAACACCGACAAGACCCCAGTTTATAGCGCCAACCCAAACGAGGGCTGCAGCGACTTTGTGACCGACGCACATGCCTGAATGCATACGAACATTTTTTAAATGAATAACTGAGTTAAGTATAACACATTATTTAAGAGGTCTGTTATACTATACTCACTATGTTTCTTGATATTGGTCTCGGAATTCTTATCGCAATTTGGGTCAGCCATTTTTTTGGTGTTCCTTTAACAACTGGTTTATTAGGGTTTGGAGTGTTTTTTTCTTTAATACCTGACATTGATTTTTTGGTTGAACTTTTTAAACACGGGAGTGTTGGCGGCAAGTTTGTGCGGGAACATAGGGAGCTGTTACACTTTCCTATTCTGTATGCTCCGCTTATTTTGTGCGTGTATTTAATTTTTGGGAGCATGTGGGCATTAATGCTCGGTTTTGGATTGCTTGGACATTTTTTGCATGACAGTGTTGGTATTGGTTGGGGCGTCAAATGGTTATGGCCAATTTCAAAGAGGTCCTTTAAGTTTTTTTCTGAACGAAATGGCGCGTTCTCGAGGCGTTTATTGGTTTCATGGAGTCCGCAGGAACTTCCAGGCGTTGTTGCAGAACACGGTGATCCTCATTGGATGAGAAATATCTATTTGCGTTTGCACCCAATCGGAGTAATCGAATTTTTATTTTTTGTCGGGGCCTTAATCATGTTGTATTTCTATTAGAAATGTATTGCAGGCTTTTTCTTTCAACTGTTGACAGCGCGTTTACATTTCGGTACAATAACCCCGCTTTATTGCTATCTTTGAAAGTACCTGGGCCCTTAGCTTAGTTGGTAGAGCGCCGCATTTGCAATGCGGAGGTCGAGAGTTCGAATCTCTCAGGGTCCACCAGAACTTCGGGGCGTAGCTCAGTTGGCTAGAGCACCTGCTTTGGGAGCAGGGGGTCGCACGTTCAAGTCGTGTCGCCCCGATAAAAAAATACCACCAATTTCGGTGGTATTTTTTTATCTCGACTGAGGTCTCAGACTTGCCAAACGCGGCGCCCAGGCGTACACTAGTCACCGATGCGGGCATCGTATAGTGGCTATTATGGCTGCCTTCCAAGCAGCAGAGACGGGTCCGATTCCCGTTGCCCGCTCCAAAGAAAAATGCTCACCCTTGTGGTGGGCTTTTTTCTAATGTGTGATTGGTCGTTTGAATATTTTCTCAAATAATTTTGTAACAAACGCACGGATACGAAGAATAAATGCTTGAGCTTGTCGTGGACTGCGAAGTCGACGGCTGCTCCAGGTAATCAGAATATGTAGAAGTAGGAATGTTACTACTGTTGCGCCGAGCAAAAACAAACTTGATAGCGAATTTTGTTTTGTTGGAATAGCAATCCCTCCTGTATTTGCCGATGTTAATATAATACTGCTCTGCGTCTGGGGAACAAAGGTTGTTTGCGCCGCCTCATCGGTTAAAAACACACCTTGAATTGCAATTGTATCGCCAAGTTTTACTCGTGTGCCATCTGAATAATGTCCGCGAGCTGGAACAAAGACATCCTCAGATTCTGTGTGAATGAGGAAACTGGACGTTCCAGTATCCGTTACCTTTCCCATGATACGTGTTGATGAGACAGTTGAAGTGCCGAGAATTTTTATAGGCCCTTGTGCCGATATTTGTAGCAGCATTCGATCTGTTCTAAATTTTTTTGCTGCACGAAATTCGATTCGAGTTCCAGCTTTTAAATCTAATAATTCTGGTCTATTGCCGAGTGCTTCGACCATATGTGAATCAACAATAAAACGATGTGCGCTGATTATTCCGGGTGGCACGGTTACAACACCTATATATTCATATGCGTGGGGCTGTGAAATAACTGCAGCATGGAGTGGTGCAGCAGCTACTACCGCGTTTGTGGGCACTAACAGTTGCTTTGTCTCAGTAATTATTGATTTTTCTGATATCTGAGCGATTGGTTTATTTATTTGTGTGGCGACTGGAGTAGTCGTTGTTGCCGCGGCCGCGTTTACACGCAGGTCATGATGGAGTTCTGCGACGCTGCCAACAGAATCACGTGCGCGCACGAGAATTGTATACAGACCCGGCGCATCGTATTTGTGCGTTGTTGTTGTCCCAGAAATTTCAAAACCGTCTCCGAAATTCCAGATAATCTCCGCGAGGTCATTATTGGGGTCCGTAGTATCTTCGGCAGAAACAGCGCACGGATTATTTACCACAAGCGGCTCTCCGCAAAGTGTGGCGCGAATAGTTGGAGGCGCGGGGAGTGATATGTACTCATTAGGTGCGTTTGGGGTTGGCTGGACGGTCCATTGCCACGCGCGAGCAATTTTTGCATACGCAGCGTTGATAGAAGCTGACTCACTATAAATAACCTGGTCGATTATTTTTCCATCAGTATCTAATAGTTGCACCATTTCGCCACCAGAATCGTTGAGTGCAATCATTGTTTGTTTTCGCAGCCACATGCGGCGGCTGCCAGGACCGAGCATCGTGTTTTCACCATGACTTCCGAGTGCATACGCAGCCCCCGATGCATCACGCAGCCATAGTCCTGCAACATCGACGCCTTCCATCGAAGTGTTTTCTATCTCGATAAATTCATCGCCCGAAGTTGGATGCGGAAATAACTCGCTGAGCACAATTGGCCACTGAATGGCATGCGTAATGCGCGCCGCTATTGCGTCAGGCCCCGAAGTTAGTATGGTCGTAGTTTGTGTCGGCCCGTTTTGCGGCGTGGGAGTGCTCGTAGCTGAGCTTGGTGCACTGCTCGTGCTCGTGGCGGTGGTTGATGCGCTATGAAATAGACTGACGACAGAGGAATCCTCGAATGTTGATACATAGGAATTAGTATTTACGAGTGCGACGGTTGTTCCGCGATCTACAAGTGAGAGCGATGTGTAGGTCATCTGTGCCTGAAGCGCGAATCGTCCATTTTTATTAGCAACTGTATAGGTACTGCCAGCGTCAATTTGTGCCCCAGTTGTAAAATTTTTCTTCTGGATTGTCGTACTTCCATCACTACGCACTTGAATCGACCACCGCGATATATCGACGGGCCCCTGACCTGTGTTGCGCAGTAGAATAAATTCGTCGTCTGCGCCCGGCGATCCTGTTTCAGCGGAATCGATTATTACGGCTGCGTATGCGGTATGAGCAAAGCCGAACGCAAGCGCAATCGTTGCTGCCCAAATTCCAAAAATAAATGGATATAATCGCATAAATCGTACAGAATTAATTATTCTTTCTGTTTCTACTGGGTTCCACTAATCATGATTTTTGTCAAGTGTTGATAAACGGTGGAAAGTTGGCTATCATGCCTTAACAGGGGCAGGTGGCGGAATTGGTATACGCGCTGGCTTTAGGAGCCAGTCCTGGAAACGGGTTGAGGGTTCAAGTCCCTCCCTGCCCACCAGTTTTGAGTTTCAAACGAGGGGCAAGTCCCGAAATTAATAATTCTATGGATCAGCCCGCAATCACGGTTTCCAATCTTACAAAAAAGTTTTCTTTTACTGCGAAAGAGGAGTCTTCGGGCTGGATAAAAAATTTATTCTCACCTGTTACAAAGGAAATCGTGGCGGTTGATGGTGTATCATTTTCTGTTGAGCACGGAGAACGCATTGCATTTATTGGTCCAAACGGCGCGGGAAAATCGACAACGATTAAAATGTTAACGGGAATTTTATTTCCAACGTCCGGCACGGTTTCGATTCTAGGGCTCGATCCAACAAAAGATCGAAAAAAACTCGCGTACCAAATCGGTACAGTTTTTGGCCAACGCTCTCAACTTCTGCCAAATCTTCCACTGACGGATTCGCTCGAATTTTTCGGCGTGATGTATGACCTGCCGGAAAAAATAATTCAGAAACGAATCGTCGAACTTGTCGATTTATTTGATCTCGGTTCATTCATTTCGCAACCTGTCCGCAAACTTTCCCTCGGCCAGCGCATGCGCGCGGAGGTTGCAGCGTCACTCATTCACAAACCAAAAATTATTTTGCTCGACGAACCGACGATCGGCCTTGATGTTGTTGCAAAAAAAGCGCTACGCGATCTACTCATCAGAATAAATAAGGAAGAAAATACAACAATTTTTTTAACCTCGCATGACGTAGGCGATATCGAATCGCTCTGTGACAGAACTATCGTTATTAATCATGGATCGGTGATTAAAGATTTGCCGACGCAGGACTTGGCACGTTCGTTCGTGTACGAAAAATTTATTGATCTTGTCGCAGAGCACAAATTCAGCACGTTCCCAAAATTGCCCGCGGGCATTCGGTACGCAACAACAAACGCAAACAAAATAACAGTTGTTGTTGATATTAATAAAATTTCTGTTCAGGCTGCGCTCATAAAATTACTTACCTTGTTCGAAGTCGAAGATATCGATGTATACAACGCTGATTTAGAAACGGTTATTCGACATATTTATGAGCGGAATTCGGATCGCGCGTAAAATTATTTCGACGCTCGTTAAAGATCGGATTCACTATCCAGCGCGGCTTATTATTGATACGTTTGCTGTTATTGCGCGTTGCGGGCTGCTTCTAATTTTATATGCACATGTATTTCGAATAAATGGCGGCGTTATAAACGGAACGACATTTATTTTTGCCGCGTGGAGCATCTTTTTTTATTTTTCTTTTTCTATTTTGCGCCTCCGTGATATTTCGCGCGCGATAATGCAGGATGTACAAAGCGGAACGATTGAGATGCTTTTGAGTAAACCGTTTTCGTATTTGTGGTATCGCGCATGTTGGCAAATCGGTTCGGGAATTTATTCATTCATAACAATTTTTGTCGTTGCGACTATCATTCTTGGTTTTTGGATTGGATTTCCGTCAACTATGCTCGTCGGAGTTTTTATTCCAACATTTACACTAACATTTTTGTGTGGCTCAGTGCTTTCGCTTTTGGTATATTCGGCAGTGGGCCTTTTGGCATTTTGGATGGAGGACGTCAACCCTGTGTTTTGGGTTGTTGATAAAGCGGTTATGATTCTCGGCGGCTCGTATCTTCCGGTTGCTCTATTTCCACCACTCATGTTTAAACTCGCTCTCTACAGTCCCTTTGGCGCAACACTATTTGTTTCACACACGGTATCTCCGTCGTGGCAAACAACGTGGACCACACTTGTTGGTGCTCAATTATTTTGGATAGCTATTTTTGGTCTGGTTGTGTATTGTATGTTTGAAAGAGCGCGGCGGAAAGTGTCGATAAACGGCGGCTAATTATGGCGAATGAATTACAGTTTGCGTTGTACGCGATAAAAAAGAATATTCAAAGCAGTGCGGAACTTCGCACCAGTTTTTTAATGAATGTCATCGGCATGTTCGTTAACAATACCGCATTCATTCTCCTGTGGGTGTTTTTTGTAAAATCAGTTGGGGTTATTGGCGGTTGGACAGCGGCAGATATTATCGGCTTGCAGGGGTATACGTCTCTATGTTACGGCGTAGTTTTTTCAACATGCTTCGGGATTAGAAAAATTCCTGATTATATATCCTCGGGTGTGTTTGACCGCTTTATGCTCTCACCGAAAAATTTATTAATGCGCACCGCCACGTCAGCGTTCAGTGTTTCTTCGTTGGGCGACATAATTTTTGGCGTCGTCTGCCTCTGCATCTACGCGGTTTTAATTCATGCAGGACTGATCCAAGTTGCGCTCATGCTCGCGATAGCATGTATTGCGTCGATAATTTTTTTATCTGCAATACTTATTATAAATTCGCTCAGTTTTTTCTTTTCAGATTCGAGCGCTGTAACGGGGAGTCTGTTTGAGCTCTTTCTAACGCCATCGCTCTTTCATGGTGGTGCATTCCAAGGTGCGATGCGATTTATTTTTACGTTTATTATTCCATCATTGCTCGTTGGAGCGATTCCAGTTGAAATTGTGCGCGACGCATCATTTGAAAAATTTTTACTTGTGGGCGTTCTTGCTGTAATCTGGTTTTTGTTTTCAATTTATATTTTTAATCGGTCGGTCAGGCACTACGAGAGTTCGAACTTTATGACATTTGGAAGTTAACGCGTGAATTACTATGAAAATGATTGATACTTCGCAGGCCGCAAAATCAATACTCAGGGTCACAGAAGATTTGATCCGCATTCACTCGACTGCGGACCGAACCGATGAACTATACCACGCGATTCAATATGTCGCGGATTATTTTTCTGATTTGCCAGAGCTTGTCATACATCGATATGAAAGTAATAACAAACCATCGATTGTAATTAGTTTTGAGGAAACGCTTGAACCACAGGTCATGCTGGTTGGTCACGTCGACGCTGTTCCTGCACCTGATGAGTTGTTCGAACCACGCTATGAATCGGGCCGGTTATATGCACGCGGCGCATGTGACATGAAAAGCGAAGTTGCTGTAATGATGACGCTCATGCGGGATTTTTATTCGGCGAGTCCACGACCGTCGCTTGCGCTCATGCTCACGAGTGACGAAGAAATTAACGGCAACAATGGTGCTCGATATCTTCTACACGATATTGGGTATCGCGCGAAAGTTGCGCTTGTGCCCGATGGCGGCGCTGAGCCAAGCCGAATAATTCTCAAAAGTAAGGGAGTGCTCCACCTACACATTGGTGTTCGCGGACGTGCGGCTCACGGCTCGCGTCCGTGGCTCGGAAAAAATGCGATTGAAGATTTATACGCGCTTTACGAACAGATTAAAACATTATTTCCACCGACAGATGATCCGGAACATTGGCACAGCACCTGTATCGTTGGAACAATTTCTGGGGGTGTTGCAACAAATCAGATTCCAGATTTTGCCGAGTGCGGAATTGATATTCGGTTTACAGAAGAACACGCGCTTGTGGATATTCTCTCGAAAATTCGCGCGTTTGCGCCGGACGCGGACATCGAAATTTTGTCGAAAGGCCATCCGATGTTTACGTCGCGTTCGAACCAGTTTGTCATGCTGTATGAGGAAGCTGTTCGGACGCTGTTCAATGTCCCGGAGCTTCAAGAAGAAATTACGCATGGCGCAACCGACGGTCGATTTTTTGCCGAATTCGGAATTCCTGTTATTGTGTCGCGCCCAGTTTCTGATGACCAACACAGCCCTAATGAATGGCTTGACCTTGCAAGTCTCGAAGATTTTAAGCGACTGTATGAACGTGCGATCACATTATTTCTTCGGTAAATGTGATATACTAGTCTAAACTAGACTTTTATAGAGAAACATATGCCTGTTGATCCTTTTGAAATGTACCCACTTGAGCCACAGCCCGAAGAGCACAAAAAAGAATCTTTAAAATTTCAACCAAAGGATGAATTTTATTTTGATCATGCAGCCGCACTTAAGCATTCCGCAGAATGGAGTTTGAATGAATTACCGAAACAATATAAAAAGAATACTGAAATTTTGGATGAGCTTGGATTACTCGAGAATTCTAAGGGAGAGCGAGCAATTAAAAGCGTTGATGGTAAGACGTATTCATATCCTACCGTAGAAAACATACAGAAGTATTTTGAGAGCATGCCAAACATTGAGATGAAGCATGCTCAGGGTTTTAACCGATTGCTGATTGTTCCGTTCGGGTTGCCAATTGAAAAAATAGGAGAAGCAGTTAGTAAAAATTTAATACATGGAATACGTTCTGGCAGGTACCTTACTGCAAATGGAGAATCTTTCCGTGGTGACGCAGACGAGGACATGATTATGATTGCCCGCTCCATTTTGGGAGAACGAGGCTGGGGAGATCTTAAATATTATCCAGACTCGTTTGATCAAAAAAAAGATTCAGGTAAAACAAAATTGGAAATTTTGGGTGGAGGTTCTTCGGTTCAACCATTTCCAGGGTTTCATGTGCTTTTGTTGCCTGAAACAATTGAAATGCCAAAAGAGGGAGAGGGCAAAACAGTGGCGGGTCGAAAGCAATTTGAATGCGGAATGAGTGCTGAAGATGTTTTAGAATCTTTAAAGACAGACCCTGCATTCAAGCTTGAATGTGGTTTAACTATTGAAGATTGGCTTTTGTTTTTAGCGGCAGAGACTCGTAGTACAGGACGCTTACCTGGGTGTGCTAATGACACAGATTTTTTTGATGTAAGCGATCTGCCGCCATCAGCAATATTGTTGGGTAATTTAATTGGAAAAACTGACATAACGGTGTGGGCTGGGTGGTACCCTAGACACCAAACGTACGGGGTCGGGCATCTTGATGCTGATGATGGTCATGACAAGCTTTGCGCAATGACGGCTGTTAAATAATCAGCGCATTTTTAATAATCGTATTTCCCTTTTTCGCGCATGATGACGCGGTAGAGTTGTTCGAGGAGGAGTGCACGCGTCATGTGGTGGGTAAAAGTGAGTGGAGAAAGCGAGAGAAGTTCGTTTGCGCGTTCGAGAATTGATGCGTCGAGCCCGAGTGGGCCGCCAATAATAAAAATAACTTCTTGTTTGCGACGCCAGATTTCGAGCGACTCGGCGAATTTTTTTGTTGTTGGGGTTTTTGAATCAGGATGGAGCGCGATTACGTATGCCCCCGGCTTCATATATTTAACAACGAGCGCAGCCTCTTGGTGTTTGATGTGGTCCGCCGTCTCATTTTTCGACAGGGGGACCTCCGCAATTTCAATCACACGCACCGGCAGGTATGGTCCGAGGCGCGTTATATATTGCTCAGCGATTGCACGCCAGGCATCTTTAAGCTTGCCGATTGAAATGATGGTAAACATGTGTCCATCATAACACATGCCTTGACAAATCGGTGTGTTTGCCGTAGTGTAAGGAGCTGTAATCCCAGGGTGGGATACAGTAGTTTACCAATCGAATCGAGTTAAAAGTTGGAGGATACCATGGGACGATCAAAACGTGGGCGCGCTGAATTGCGCGCCGCACAGCGGCAAGGCATTGCTGCTCCGAAACGTGGTGGAAACGCTGAGCGCGTGAATAAAGTGAGCCGTGTTGCGCAAGCTGCAAATAAACCGGAAGAGCTCGAGATGCACATGGAGCCGCCAGTGCCGCAGAAGCCGACGTTTCATCTTGTCTTGGACAAGGCGGATGATGGCTCGTCGAACATGCTTTTTCGTTGGTGTTTGGCACCGGACACGCCGAAGCAGCTCCGCGAGAAAGAGGTTCTCGCGCCGTATCTGTTTGTGGCGTACGGTGAGTGGAATGAAAGCCTCGGCTGCTTCCGCCGCCATTCAGAAGAGCGCAAACTGATTCCTCTGTCCGAAGGTCACGGTCTCATCCAGTTTCATCGGCCCGGCAAACAGACGATCATGGCAACGATCGTCTGGGCATCGACGCCCGAAGGAACTGAGCGCAAATCGCGCATCAAGTTGCACAATGATCTGCTCAACCGCGCCGCTAAGTACTGGACCTTCTCTAGTTTTAGAGAAAACAACGAGGGCCAAGGACAGATTGAATTTGCGCTGGAGGGGGCTATTCATTCGTTCGGTCCAGTGGTAATCGAGCACAAACGCGTTGATGAATCGAGTTTTGCCGCGGAGCCGCCGGCTTGGCTTAAATGGTGGGTCAACCTGTGGCACGAGGACAGGCCGCGCAACGAGTGTAATTTTCGGGGGCGTCTTGGTCTCTCATTCCTTAAGTGGATTCCTGTCTTGGTGTTTCTCATCTGCCGAACAGTGTTCGGTATTTGCGCGGGGACATTCGCGTTTCTCTGTGGTCGTCGGACCCATTTCAGCGTCATCATTCATCCATTTGACTTGGATGTTGGTGATATCGGACCATTCGGTAAATACAACTGGAATGATGTCAATAACAATTGGGTGCGCATGACGAAGCGCGACGGTGACGAAGATCGGTATTATCAGACTGTTGCGCCGGGTATGGCTGTCCTGCTCACGCCGTTAACATGGATCTGCATCGCGGCCGTTGCAGCGGCCTGGTTATTTGCCGGTCCATCAGACAAAGCGGTGCACACAGTCATAACGCTCCTTGCCATCCTCATTGGGTTTGTTGTGTTTATGCTCTGCAACGAGCAGAGCATAAAAGACTGGTCCGATGATCGGAATCGGAATGCTGTTTCTCGGAGAAACCGTGGAGCGGCGAATAACGAGGATCCAGAAAAAGATCCGGCGTTCATGCGCGCGCTCGACGACTATTACGCGCGACGAGTTGCGCCGCTTGCATGCGCGGTTGGCGAGCCTGAAGGCGATGCATCGTTTGCATCCCTGCCGCCGTCGCATCAAACCCTTTCGGCGCGGTTCCAGGAATTCAAACCGAAAGTCTGCAAACCGTTTCGTCTTGGTTAATAGTCGAATTGCCACACACGTCTGGCCCGTTGCTCACACATAGCATGGGACAGACGGTGTGGCTTTTATTTTTTAGTTTGACACCATGTTTAACTTAAGATAAACTTTAAATCTATGAAAGATACAATTATAGGGTTTAAAGAATTGCGTGAGAATGCTGATAAATATATTTCTGCCATTGAGAAAGGTAAACGATTTTTAGTCATGCGACGTTCAAAGCCAGTGTTTACAATAGCATCACCCGATGAAAGTACTGAGCTGTGGGAGACTGTTGCCGATTTTACAAAAATTCGTCGGGGCGGCATCCTCCTCGAGGATCTTTTGAAAAGACTCGTGTGACAGACCGAATTGAGAAGTTGCTTTTAAAATTGTCTGAAGGCGATCGAGCTAAACTTCGTGCAGTGTTTATACGAATTCGTGCACGAAAGTTTGTCGGACTTGATTTACGTAAGCTCAAAGGCCATGAGCAGATCTACCGTGTCCGTGCTGGGGCTATCCGTAGCATCTTTCGCATTGATGAAACGGCTGATGCTGTATATATAATTTCAGTGGAACGTCGGAGTGATACCACCCATAATCTTTGATGTATGAAAATAAATAATCGATTTTTTGATCAACGTATAGCGGTTCTTGGTTTTGGTATTGAAGGGCAAAGTGCTGCGGATTTTTTTATTGAGCAGGGCGCGTATGTTGCGGTGTGGGATGCAAAGAGCGCTGAGTCATTTGATACTGATGTGCGTGCGAAGTATGAGGAGGCTGGAATTTTGTTTGACTGCGGCAGCGCACGTTTGGGCGGCGAATTCGATTTCGCGGTTCGCTCGCCGGGAATTTCGGTGCATGCAGCTGTTCTCGTGGATTTGCGCGCACGCGGCGTTCGCATTACTTCCGCAACGCAGATTTTTTTTGATGAATGTTCGGGCCGCACGATCGGTATTACGGGCACAAAAGGTAAAGGCACAACATCAACACTTATATACGAGTTGCTTCGCGCGGCCGGCGTTCCAACCGTGCTTGGTGGAAATATAGGGACACCGATGTTGTCGCTTCTACCACAGATTACGGATGACACAATTGCGGTCCTCGAGCTTTCAAGTTTTCAGCTGCAGGATTTAACGCGCAGCCCGCACATCGCTGTCGTCCTCATGACAACGAGTGATCATTTAGATGTACACGCGGACGAGGCGGAATATGTTGCAGCAAAAGCAGCAATTACGAAGTTTCAGACTGAACACGATGTGCTTGTCGTAAATTCGGATTATCCAAACTCGCGCGCGATTGCAGAAAGCTCACTTGCGCAGCGAGTATTTGTGAGCGCACACGAGCGCGTTGACGGGTGCTATGCAGATGATGAGTCGGTCGTGTGGACGGGCGAGGGTGAGAACGAAATTATTGCGGCGACTTCCGACGTCGTGCTTCCAGGCCGGCACAATTTAGAAAATGTGTGCGCTGCTGTTGCGGTTGCAAAAATGCTGCACATTTCTGACGAGTGTATTGTGGGCGTGCTTCGCGCATTTCACGGACTCGAACATCGGTTAGAATTAGTTCGCGAAGTTCGCGGCGTTCGTTATTATAATGATTCTTTCGCAACAAACCCCGCAAGTACAATCGCCGCAATTCGCGCATTCGACGCACCCAAAATTTTAATTCTTGGCGGCTCCCCAAAGGGGACGGACTTCAGTGAACTTGCGACCGTGATTGTCGAGTCGAATATTCGAGCAATCGTTGGCATTGGTGAGGAATGGCTGCGCATCAAAGCCGCGCTTGAGGATGCGGGCGCGCGGGGAATTATATACCTCGAAGGCTGTACAACTGCACCTGAAATGGTTGCTGCAGCAGCGCGCGTTGCTGAACACGGCGATGTGGTTTTGATGTCTCCTGCCTGCGCGAGTTTTGGGCTTTTTAACAATTATAAAGAGCGGGGATATTTGTTTAAGGACGCTGTATTGCACTTATAATTTGGGCGAATTCGTTGTCAAACTGTCTATATTTTTTATCCACATCTTATACCCCTTGACAAACCTTTTTGCTCCGTATAGAATGCATTCACTCTCAATTAAAGAATTACCATGTACGCTTAGCCGAAAGGCTCGTACCTCTGGGCCGTTAGTAGCGGCCTTTTTGCTTCTTAAATGGGGCACGAAGTTTGGCAGAACAATGAGTGGAGAGTATCTGAACTTTAACAACTGAAGATTACGAAGGTAAAGGCAAATAATAGAACCATTGCAATTAAGCAAATAATAAAAACGTAAGTAAGTAGTGTAAAAACACAATGTACGTGAAGCTTTCCAAGCGCATAAACACCGTCTTGGTGCTTCAATGTAAGAGCGTACAATAAGGGTGTGTGGTGGATGCCTTGCTAAATATAGCTGAAGAAGGACGCTGTAGCGAGCGAAAACTACGAGAAGGTCGCAAACAACCTCTGATCCGTAGGTCTCCGAATGGGGAAACCCACTTCGATGAGAGTCGAAGTATCCTGCAGTGAATACATAGCTGCTGGAAAGTTACCCGGGGAAGTGAAACATCTCAGTACCCGGAGGAATATAAATCAAATGAGATTCCCAGAGTAGTGGCGAGCGAAATGGGAACAGACCAAACGTACAATCCACGAACGGAATGAAAGGTCGTCTTCGGACGTATCATGAATTCCGGGAAAGGTGTAGGCCGATGTGTTGTACGGGTTGTGGGATGATACTTGAGAGGACCTACAAACTCTCGGTCAGAACTGTGTTATAGGAAAATAGGCTGGAAAGCCTAACCAAAGAGGGTGATAGTCCCGTATTCGAAATGACATTAGTTCGGCTTGTATCGTTCCCGAGTAGGGCAGGACACGTGAAATCCTGTCTGAAGCTGGGACGACTATGTTCCAAGTCTAAATACTATATTTAAGCGATAGTGAACAAGTACCGCGAGGGAAAGGTGAAAAGCAGCCCGAAAGGGCGATGAAATAGTTTCTGAAACCACGCACTTACAAGGAGTCGGAGCCCAAGCGCGCGTAAGCGAAATGCCGGGTGACGGCGTGCCTATTGAAGAATGAGCCAACGAGTCAGTTGACCGTCGCAGGTTAAGGTCCTATGGACCGGAGCCACAGTGAAAGCAAGGATTAATAGTCCGTTTGTGGCGGCGACTGTACCCGAAACGGGGTGAGCGACCCATGACCAGGTTGAATGTTTTGGAAACAAAACAGGAGGACCGAACCAACCAGCTGTGCAAAACTGGTGGATGAGTTGTGGGTAGCGGAGAAATTCCAATCGAACCCCGTGATAGCTGGTTCTCCTCGAAACATCTTTAGGGATGGCCTCGTATGTTCCCACCGGAGGTAGAGCACTGAATGAAAACAGGGGCGCAAGTCTACTTTTTTCAACCAAACTCCGAATGCCGGTGATTAAAAATACGGGAGTCAGACAGTGGGGGCTAAGCTTCATTGTCTAAAGGGAAACAGCCCAGACCATCAACTAAGGTCCCAAAATCAATGCTCAGTGTGAAAAGTGGTGATGTAGCTTTGACAACCAGGATGTTGGCTTAGAAGCAGCCATCATTTAAAGAAAGCGTAACAGCTCACTGGTCGAGCCGCATCGCGCTGAAAATATACCGGGGCTTAAGCATTGTACCGAAGTTATGGATTGTATTCGGATCCGTCTGAATACAGTGGTAGAGGAGCGTTCCGTCCAGCAGTGAAGTCGGACCCGCGAGGGCCGGTGGAGCGGACGGAAGTGAGAATGTTGGCATAAGTAGCAGAAACGGGTGTGAGAATCACCCGCACCGTAAAACCAAGGTTTCCTGGGCAACGCGAATCGTCCCAGGGTAAGTCGATCCTAAGCTCAGGCCGAAAGGCGTAGGCGATGGAAGAGCAGGTTAATATTCCTGCACTATGATAGTGGAGTTCTATATGTGCGCATTTTTGAGATGTGAGCGGTATTTGGTTATGGCCGTTGCGCAAGCACGAGATGAAGTCTTCGGATGGAATCAAGTTGGGTTGAAGAAGTGCCAAGAAAAGCATATAGCGCGTTGAAGCTGTCGTATCCGTACCGGAAACCGACACAGGTGGTTGGGCATGAATATGCCAAGGTGTACGAGAGAACCCTCGTTTAGGAACTAGGCAAAAAAGTAGGCGTAACTTCGGGATAAGCCTTCCCTCTCGCAAGAGAGGGCGCAGCGAAAGACATCAGGCGACTGTTTATCTAAAACACAGCTCCATGCGAAACCGTAAGGTGATGTATATGGGGTGATGCCTGGCCAGTGTCCGAATGTTAAGGGGAGAGGTTAGCCGCAAGGCGAAGCTTTGATCCGAAGCACGGATGAACGCCGGCCGTAACTATAACGGTCCTAAGGTGAATAAAAGCTGCCTTAGTAAAATTCGACTAAATGCTGGAACAACTGGAGTATCTTGTGCTCCTAAGGTATAATGTAACCATAGATTATGCCAAGGAATAATGTACAAGCGTTTCCGAGTAAGGATCGGAAGCCAGTCAATCAGCAGGAAAGACTAGAAATGAGTGGTTGGATAGTAGGATTCACCGATGGTGAAGGCTGCTTTTCGGTAAGTCTCATAAGAAATACAACAGCCAAAATTGGTTGGCAAGTATTTCCTGAGTTCGTAATCACGCAGGGAGCAAAGAGTCGTGTAGCACTCGAAGAAATTCAAATTTTTTTCGAATGTGGACGAATCTATGAAAACCGGCGTTACGATAATCACCGAGAGCATCTATTGCGTTATTGTGTGAGATCAATTCAAGAGCTTCGAGAACGGATAATTCCTTTTTTTCAGCAACATGAATTGAAAACACACAAAAAGAATGACTTCAAAAAGTTTTGTGAAATAATTTCTCTTATTGAGAAAAGACATCATTTGACGTATGAAGGAGTTACTAAAATAGCGCAACACATATCAGAAATGAATCGAAAATCAAAACCAAAGTTTCTAGAATCCTCAGAGACTACACGTCGAACTCTGGACACAGAGATGATATAGTCCGACCTGCATAGCGATATGCAGAAAGTGGTAGAAATACTACTTCGTCCAGAAATGGATAGTAACATATTGAGCGAAATTCCTTGTCAGGTGAGTTCTGACCCGCACGAATGGCATAACGATCTGATGACTGTCTCAACGAGGGACTCGGCGAAATTGCAAGAGGGGTGAAGATGCCCTTTACCCGTGGTTAGACGAAAAGACCCCATGAAGCTTTACTATAACTTGTCATTGGACATACGTTTCGTATGTTCAGCGTAGGCGGGAGCCGCAAGGCACCAATGAGACACCGCCCTTACGCTATGTGTGTTCTTGATCCCTGTCCGTGAATCCGGATGGAGAGACAGTGACTGGTGGGTAGTTTGCCTGGGGCGGGAGCCTCCCAAAAAGTAACGGAGGCGTCTACAAAGGTCAGCTTAGCGCGGATGGAAATCGCGCTGGACGTGTAAACGCACAAGCTGGCTTTACTGCAAGACCTACAAGTCGAGCAGTTGCGAAAGCAGAGGTTAGTGATCCGACGATCCAACATAGGATGGTCGAAGCTCAACGGATAAAAGCTACTCTGGGGATAACAGGCTGATCGGGTCCAAGAGTCCATATCGACGACCCGGTTTGGCACCTTAACATATCGGGGTGCAAATAGAGTGATTTATTTCCAAGTCTTTTCGTCAAAACTAAAATGTTAGATAGTGAGAAACAATAAATTCGGCTTATAACGGAGAACCCGTCAGTGATACGCCCGTATCACCCGGCAACCCCGTGGGAAGTCGCCTATGAAAGTAGGTTGACCCCGTAACGACTGACCCGAAAGGGGAGAATCTGCGCGCTGTGCGCGGATTAACACGCCGACTCTTAATACGTCAAACTGAGATTATGCACGTAAACACAGTTAGTGTTTGCAGCTACGATCCAGATTAAGATGAAGATATAGTCTACCCCACAAGAAACTGTGGAATTATGTACGATGTCGGCTCATCGCATCCTGGGGCTGGAGAAGGTCCCAAGGGTTTGGCTGTTCGCCAATTAAAGCGGTACGCGAGCTGGGTTCAGAACGTCGTGAGACAGTTCGGTCTCCTATCTACCACGGGCGTTGAATATTGAGAGGGCTGGTCTTTAGTACGAGAGGACCGAGATCAACGAACCTCTAGTGTACCGGTTGTCCCACCAGGGGCAAACGCCGGGTAGCTACGTTCGGCACGGATAAACGCTGAAAGCATCTAAGCGTGAAGCCGTCCTCAAGATTAATATTCGTTATAGCTCCCTGGGAGACTACCAGGTTGATAGGCCGGAAGTAGAAGCGTAGTGATACGTGTAGCTGACCGGTACTAATAGAGCGAGTACGACCTTACATTGAAGCACTCAAACGTTATTGATGTGCTTAAAAATTCGGTAATGGCGACATATTCGTCCATTACCTTCGTAATCAAATCAGTTGAAACGGTTGGAGCAGGGCTCCCCCGCAGTAAATTGGTGGCTTCAAGTGCAGTGGAAACACCCGTTCCCATTCCGAACACGGTAGTTAAGCACTGCTACGCCGATGATAGTTGGACCTAACCCGGTCCCGCGAAAGTAGGCCGCCGCCAGTTTTTTGCGGGGGAGTTTTGTATTTAAAAAAAGGAGTCTCTCGGGCTCCTTTTTTAGTATACCGCTATTTTTTACCGCTCTCTTCCTTCAAGATGATCACCTGTGCACAAAAAGCCTTGCCGCCCTGGTCTTGTTGGCGTACACTACTCTTTCTATTGAACTTGTATGTTTTTAAAACGAATAAAAGAAAATTGGAAGTCTGGTATCACAGTTGCGTTGGTCTCAATTCCGCTCTCTATTTCGCTCGCAGTTGCGTCGCAAGCGTCTCCGATCGATGGGATCATTACCGCAATTTGGGCGGGCCTCATCGCATCGCTTTTTGGTGGAAGTAACTATAATATCGTTGGACCGACTGGCGCGCTTTCTGGAATTTTAGCGACATACGCGATTATACACGGCGCGGACAAGCTCTCGGTTTTAGCGATTCTTGCGGGTGTTATTATTTTGTGTGCATTTTTGATGAAGCTTGAGCGCTATTTAGTATTCGTACCTGCAAGTGCGCTGTACGGATTTACGTTGGGTGTTGCCTGTATCATCGCATTCAATCAATTTAATTTTGCAACAGGTTTAACCAATTTGCCCAAGCATGAAAAGTTTATTGACAACCTGATTGAATCTTTTAAACATGTAGGGTCTGCTTCACCTGCGGCACTTATTGTGTTTGCGCTCTTTTTGTTCGGGCTTTTTGCCCTGTTGAAATGGGTGCCAAAAATACCGGCAGTTATAGCGCTGACTCCAGTCGGCGTTTTGTTTGGATATTTTACATCGGTCGGAAAGATACACATTCCGCTTCAAACGCTCCAAACTAAGTTCGGGGATATTGCGCCGACTTTGTTCCAGCATCATTCCTTTGTGTTTGATGCAACCATTATTGCGCCTGCATGTACGATTGCGCTTATTGCGATTTTGGAAACCATGTTATCAGCTAAAATTGCTGATGGAATGACGCATACGAAACATGATAAGCGAAAGGAAATGTTTGCGCTGGGTATAGGGAATATCGCGTCTGGTTTTATGGGCGGCATTCCGGCAACCGCAGCTCTTGCACGCACCTCGCTTAATATTAAAACAGGCGCAATAAACAAAATGTCAGGTACGATTAGCAGTGTCGCCATTGCTAGTATCTCAGTAATTTTAATTTCGACCTTTAAGTATATTCCGCTTGCCGTAATTGCGGCGATTCTTGTGTTTACGGCATATCGAATGATTGAGCTTCATCACTTCACGAGATTGTATCGACTCGACCGTAAGGAATTTTATCTAGCCTTGGTTGTGGCCTTCATTACAGTATACGAGGACCCAATCGTGGGTATTTTGTTTGGTGTTGCTGCAGCTTTAATTATTTTCATGGACAAGTTGTCTCATGGCCAATATGAGTTGACCATGAACGATATAAAAAAAGGAGAGGTGTCTCATACTGCCGGCATAGAAAAAATTCATGTACTTGAAGGTGCACACACACTCGTGTATTCCATAAAAGGGCAACTCGCTTATATTAATGCACTCGCACATGTGGGGCGATTCGAGAATGATTTATCCGGATATACGAATGTCGTCTTGCGGTTTCGCGAGTTATATTTTATTGACCTTGATGGTGTTGGAGCGATTGATGAGATTATTGAGCTGGTACAAGATCAGCACAAAAATGTTTATATTACCGGCGTTAATCCGCTCATTGAAAAATTACTTGAGGAATCAAAACACTTTGCGAAACTTAAAGATCAGGGGTACGTGTTTCATAAGACGAGTGAAGTGCTGGTGAAGCTTGGTTTTCCGTTGAAGTAAAAGCACATGAATTATTGGCTCATGAAAACTGAACCGGGCACTTTTTCGTGGGATGATCTCGAGAAAGATTTTATGACGCGCGGCTGGTCTGAGTGGGATGGTGTTAGAAATTATGAGGCGCGAAATAACATGTGCGCCATGAAACAGGGAGATGAAGTATTTATTTATCATAGCTCAATAAAACCCGCGATTGTTGGTATCGGTCGCATCGTGCACGAAGCACACGCAGATTCGAGCGACACAAGTGGACTTTGGCAGTGCGTTGATGTAGCCCCTGTCAAAAAATTTGCGTGCCCTATAAGTTTAGCAGTAGTTAAGGCATTGCCACAGCTCAAATCTATGACCCTCGTTAAGCGAGGGAGACTTTCCGTTCAATCGGTAACGCACGAAGAGTGGAAATTTATTTTAAAATTAGCAGCAGTAACCTCTTGACTTTTTGTATCGTTCGGGCTAGTATATCGCCTGGCACAATCAGGAGGGTTTTGATGAGTACTTTACAGCATTTTCTTGATCTTGGAGTGACTGTGGGCCTGCTTGGTTTGCAGCACGCGCGAACTTTTGAAGGGGATCCTCAGGGTGGGGATTTTGAGCGGGGCTTGTTTGTCATTCGTTCGTTTACAAATCATGACAGCGTGGCTCTTCTTAACCCGGATAATAGTGGACGCGTCGTTATTGCTCGTTTCAACCAGCTTCATTACCTGAGGCGTCACGACTATTATTTTCCTGAACCCGCAAGCTGTGTGCTCATCGAAACAGATTCACTTGATGCAGGGGTTCGTACGTTGTGCATGCCGACGTGCGACCATCCGTTTATGAGCGTTCAATTCGAGCGTGAAAATAAATTATTCGCACTCGGCGCTGCGCGGTTGTGGCCGGGAAATTTGTGTGGAGCGGGCAGCATCGTTGAGCAGCTCTTTGAATATGCAGAAAAAAACCATGTCGACCACGTACGCTTCATTCTGAGCGCTGGGGCAGGTCCGTGCTGCATAAAACCGGACCCCGCCTACATTACGCGTGTCATTGACGCGTTTGGCAAAGATTGGCCGGCTCAGCATTTTTTGCGGGCTCGACCAGGGTCAATTTCGCTCGGCATGGATTTACTCCTGGTCATTACAGCGGAAATTGAGCGGTGCAAAAAACGCTCGAAATTGTTGGTAAACATTAATCCGGGAGATATAAGCTGCTCTGCATGCGCAAACCACGGAAAGGGGCATCTCTACAACTCAAATGGTGACGGCACAAACCTTGCGTTTTTTAACTCAACAGCCGAGATTCCACCGCAGATGTGTTGAGTTTTGCTAAAATATCTCCAACCAAGAACCCCCGAGACGCGTGTCATGCACTCCGCATGCTAGCCTCTCGGTTTTATTTTTTTGCGAGCTTTTCAGCTTTTTTAGCACGTTTACGTTTTATAGTTTTGAGTTCATCGAGTTTTCCAGGAAGACCCATCTTGGAATCACGATATAAAAGTGCAACCTCCTGAAACTCCTTGAGTTTTTGAATCAGAAGTCCCATGTCCGTGATTTCAACTTCGCCTTTTGAATCAAGTTTGTATTGTATACCAAGTGCTGCCAAAACTTTTTTATATTTTGGTGCATCTTTACCAATTTTTTCCCACGAAATGTAATTGTTGAGGATTTTATTGATCATGAGCTCGATTCGCTTTTTTAATTCAGCGCGATACGGGATGCTAGCAAAATTTACGGGCTTATCGAGGCGCACAGAACCTTCCCTGCGAAGCTCATCAAACGCACTAAAACGAATTTTATCCCATTGTTCGAGAGGTGAGTGGCCGTGACGCAGCGCCTCGATTGAACGGCGTGCTGAGGTAAATAAGAGCGAGCGATTTGTGTAGGCAATGGTTTTGTTTGTGCCGCGCGCGTTGGAAATTGCAGTCCCAAATGCTATGTCTTCCCCAAGTTCGGAATCATCGTGGTAGCCACCGACTGCAGCATAAATACTTGAACGGAACGCAAAATTTCCACCGCTCGAAATCGTTTTGCCATGCAGTTTGCGATTGATAGCGTTGAGATATTGGAATAAGCGCGTTCCAATATAGAGTTCTGGATATTTGACGAGTGCTGCTGGATCCCAATCGAGGTTTCCAAGGTATCCATCCTTTTCCGGATGTTTATCGAGCATGTCAACAAAATTTTGAATGTAATGCTGCGACACGCCTTTATTATCCGCGTCATTGCTGACGATGATGAGTTCTGGCGCCGAGGCGCCGCGCTGTGCTTGACGTAGGATCACAGCGTCGTTGAGCAGTTTACGAACCAGGCCGATTTTTGCTTGCTCAATTGGCAGCGGACTATACATGACGCGAACCGCCAACTTCGGATGATTCTTTTTGAAACGGGTGATTTCGCGGATTGTTGCGTCAGGAGTAACAGGCTTTCCTTTTTCATCCGTCATCGGGTGGTTTACAAAGAGCACGATCTCAAACGTCGAAGGATCCGCTGTTTGCGTGGTGAAATTCTCAAGAGTTTCGTAAATATTTTTTCCCTCTTGATGCCCAGCAACGGGAATTGCGACAACTGTGCGAACACCGGCAGCCATCGGTTCTTTTATTTGTCCGGCGAGCGCTTCGATTCGTTTGGTGTGTTCTGGTGTTTGGTGTGCGAGGTAGGAAGTGATTTCTTTGTGTTCATCGAGGCGTACATTCGGATCGTGCTTCAATGTCTCCGACACACTCGAGTCAACATTTTTTTCGTTGCCTTGCTCAGCGTGGTTTCTGCGCGTGCCTTCGTAGCCATAACCGTACATGAGCGGTTGCATGACTGCTGCTTGTTCAAGTTCTTGGCGCGCGCCCCAATACACAGGAATAAATGGAACAACGTCAGGTCCGTTGTCGCCAAGCACCGTTATTGTTGTATCAATATTTGGTACAGATTTTGTTGTTATGTCAGTCACACGTACGTCGCCAAGATGGTGGCCACCAAAATTTTGTGAGGCATACGTGTGGAAACCTTTGACGATGCCATTTTTGTCATGGACTTCTTCGATAATTTCGGAAAGAAATGCTTTTTCAACAATGTGGCCGTTAGTGTTTTGCCCAAAAATCATGCGAAGCGCGGGATTATCGTGTGGAACCTCAGCTGTAACAGTTCCATCACCATTGTGGTGGAATGGTACACGAAATGTCGGACCACCTTTTTCAGGTGTGAGCTCCCAAAATAATCGATTTTCAGTAAGCGCTTTGCCTGGGCGACCAATAAGAGCATGATGCAGTGATCCTGCCGTTTGGTGACCGCTTGAATTCGCGGCATATTCTTTCATGTCGATACGAAGTTGCGCATCGCCATTTTGGGTAAAGCCGCTGTGGTGCTCGCCTTGGTACCATGCGCGTAGTTCATTGAATTCTGCCTTGCTTGCGGTATTATTACCATACCAATCCTGCATGCCATGTGGACGTGTATACCAATTCGGACCCGTTGCATGACGTTGGATATACTCGTGACCGGTTTCAGTATGTGTTTCTGTGGTCGTGGTAGTTCCAACGCTCGAAAGACCGTTGATATCGTGGAGACCTGCGTGGCTGAGAAACGCGAGTGACGCCGAATCAAAATTTCCCGTTGTTGGATCAATCATGAGTGCGAGATGGCGGCCATCGGGGAGCGCAAGCTCCGCTGCGCCGTTGCCGCGATCGAGCAAAGAGTAGTCGGTAGGAAGATTTACGTGTATTGATCCGCCACCAGGAATTGCAACGAGATCAACGTGTGTCGGCTGTAGCATACCGAGCGCGTGTGAGGGAATTCCGAAGCCTGTTTTTTCGTGAGCCCATGCTGCAAAAGCGTGGAGTGATGTTTGCGCGCCTTGGCCATGAGCCGAGGAGTAAACAAAATGCTCAGCAAGGCCTTCGACATTGTCGTTGAAAAATGCGGTAACCTCTTGAATACCGAGACCAAGTCCGAGACCAATCGCTCCGCCTTTGAGGCCGGCGCGAATTGAACGGCGGATGCGAAAACTCCGCTCAAGTGCGTCCTTTTCATTTTTTTCCGTAGCCATTGTTGTGAGGAATTGTTCCGCTTCGCGGTCAAGTCGTTCACGGAGTTGGGCCGATGTAATGTTGAGACTACGGCTGAGCTGCGTTTTCATGGTTGCGCGCAGCAGCATGAGTTCCGTGTGGAGTGTTTCTGATTCACCATCTAAATAGCTGATAGTATCAACGCTATGCAAGTCGCGGAAAGAAATTCGCGCTTCGATTTCTGCGAGTGAACGAATCGCACCAGAGGTTTCCGCTTCGGATAAATGCCTGAGGTTTGTGTCGGCGCCGCAAAAATTTCTGCGGAATTCGCCGATCAAATCTCCAGCAGAGCGCATGCCGAGAACAAATTGAGCGAGCTCAGCGCGTCGTTCAGCATCAGTTGCAAAGGTTTCTCCACGCGCCATACTGCGTGTGACGGTTCCGCGCTCTGCTTTGAGGCGCTGGTTTTCCGTGAATCCACGCATACTACCAGTTACCGCTGCACCCGCGAGTCCAAAGGTTGCCGCATTGACCCCTTTCATTGCAAATCCTCGGCCGGTGTTTAAAATCCCGAAGGCTGTTGCAACACCAGCACTAAGTATTTCTGGGGAAATCCAGCTCGTTATTTGCGAATGTTGGAGTGCATCGATGCCTCGATCAACAATATTAAAATCCGCGCGCGTTTTATATTTTGTTCGGGCCTTGCCAATAGTTAAGGCCGTATTTTTTTCAACTTCACGCAACGAATCAATATGGATCATGCCGCTCCGCGCTGCTTCAGCCATCTCGAGCGCATTATCAGCGTAAACAGAGACTGCAACTGTGCGCGCAGAGTTTGTGCCGTGGAAAAAATTGTCGTAAAGTTCCTTTTTTTGAGTGGTAAATTCTTCGATAGTCATTGTCCGATTTGCTGCGTAGGCGCCAATCAAATCAAATAGGTGTGATTTAAATTGAGCCGTCTCAGTATTTAATGCTTCGCCTGCTCGCATGTGGTGGAGGTGCTCATCTTTTTGCAAAATATCTTCTGGTGCGTGTGCAGCGTCAAAGCGATCAAGAATTGCATGCAGCGCTTGCCCATTATCCGCAGCATCAGCGGACAGGCTCCCACGACCAGCATAAATATTTCCAGTCGCGCCGATATGTGCGCGAACTTCGCGCAGCTCCTTGTTGCGGCGATAATATTTTGTTAAACCAAGTGCGATGTTGTGGCCAATATTTTTTACACCCTCAGTAAAACGTTCAAGTCGCGTAACACCTAAATTTCGGCGGGGTGCTTCGTGTAGCGTTTTTTCGGCGCGATCCTCGGCTTCTTGCTCTGCAATGTCGCTGATATCAACGATCTTGAGTCCGCTCTCTGGTCTTCTGTGTGGCGTGCCTGTTTGTTCTTGGATCATACAATTATCCAGCAAGGTATTCGTTTCGAACCGCGAGAATCGCGTTTGAAATAAGCGATGGAAGGTCGCTGACATGTTTGTCGAGGAATGCACGAATCGCACTTGCCTCAGCATGTGAACTGTTGAGATGTTCGAGCGCGATTGCTTGTTCCTCGGAAAGAAGCGCGATGATCATCGCGTTGATGCGGTCATTAATTTGCGCTGTAATGTCTGAAATAAATTCGATACGCACCTGCGCATCAGCAATGTGAAGACCTTTTTCATTAAAAATTTGTTCCGCCGCTTCTTCAACGGTAAACTGTTGCGGTGAATGCATATGGAGAGAGCAAAAAGACCGGTGAGGGTTGAATAATAGTACGAATAGTATAGCATATGAATGCTTCGTCGCACATATATTTGAAGTGGTGACAGGGCTGTGGTAGGGTGGTCAAATATGGGCTGTGAAATTCTTGAACACCGCGTTGGATCATTCAGGGCGATAACTCTTACAGATGGAGAATTTTCGATGACGCTTTTACCGGAAAAAGGCAGTGATATTATTTCGTTGCGTCACGAAAAAACTGACACTGAATTTTTGTGGACATCGCCGAATGGACTCCGAGCAGACGCGCCGACGAAAAGTTTTATTGATAATTACGAGGGCGGTTGGCAGGAATGTTTTCCAACGGGAGGCCCCGCGATTAACTACCACGGCGCTGCTATTCCGCAACATGGTGAGGTGCATGCACTTTGTTGGGCGGTAACTGACATGATGAAAGATTTTAACGAGGTTTCAATTACACTTGAAGTTGATACGATTCGTACGCCATTTCATTTGCGAAAAAAAATTACTCTTCGTTACCAAACAGGCATATTTGAAATTGAAGAATGGGCAACGAATTTGAGTGAACAAAGTTTGCCGATTTTGTGGGGGCAGCATCCAGCGCTTGGCGGAAATTTTTTGGACGAACATTGTAAGATTGATGCGCTTGCAAAAAAAGTGTGGTCATACTCGCTCCCCGAAAATTCTGAAACAGGACAATTCGATCAGTCTGTAAGCGGAGAGTGGCCGATGCTTAAAAATAAGCGGGGAGAGCTCGTTGATGTGTCGGAGATTCCGTCGTCAGAGGGCGCGAGAACCGCAGACATGTTATTCATCGGGGAATTTTCAGATGGGTGGATTTCCGTTACAAATAAAGAACGGAAAGTTGGGATTGCTTATTTATTTGATCCAGAACATTACAAAACCGTGTGGTTTTGGCAGATGTATGGCGGCGGACTCGGGTATCCGTGGTATGGACGCGCGTACACCATGGCGCTGGAACTATTTACGGGCGTGCCAGATCCGCGTGCTGCAACTATTGAAGATGTCGCAGGGACTGTTCAGATCGGTGGCCATCAGACCCTTTCGTCACGATTTCGGGTTCTTTTGTACAAGGGGATTCGTGGCGTTGGTCGCATAACACCAGATGGAACCATAGTGCCGCGTATTTGACCGCACAGCGCTTCATTAGATACACTGGGCAGGCTGTATGATTACACCGGTGCTTAAAAAATTAGGGTTGTCCGACAAAGCGGGCATGGTTTATACCACGCTGCTCTCGCTTGGTTCAGCGTCCGTACGCCAAATTGCAGATGGAGCAGGCGTAAATCGGGGCACTACCTACGATATTTTGAAGTCCTTGCTTTCCGACGGGCTTGTGAGCTACGTAAACAAGGATGCAAAAAATTATTTTATCGCCGAGGATCCAACACACTTGCGCGTGCTCATCAAAAAACAGCAAGGATATCTGCGCGAAGTTGAGGCAGAACTTGAGAGCCAAGTGCCGGAGCTTCAGTCGCTCTTTAGTCGTCACGGGGAAAAACCAGTCGTCCGATATTTTGAGGGTGATCGGGGTATTCGGACGCTTTTGACAGACGTACTTTCAACGATGGAGAAACAGAAAGATAAGTTGTACCACGTATATTCTTCGTCAACAATCAGCGAACATTATAACCGGGCGTTTCCAAAGTATACTGAGGCGCGAATCGCGCGAGGCGTACATGTTCAAGTTATGGCAACGGGGCCGGGTGGTTCGCCTCGTGGGCTTGATGAGCGCAAATGGCTCACCAAAGAAGAGGGCTCTCCGGCGTATACGTTTATTTATGCAGGGCACTTGGCGCATATTGCGCTCGACGCTGGTGGGCAAATGGTTGGTGTTATTATAGAAAACAAGGCGATGTATGAGGCTCAGCGACTTCTGTTTCAGGCGCTGTGGAAGCGATTATAACGAATGGTTGATTATTTTAAGACTGATATGACAACAACCGAATTTAAGGACATTTATGATCCGGGTACTGCAAAAGTCGGGATTATTATTTTGGGCGCGGGCAAAGGCAAGCGGATGGAAAGCGATTTACCGAAAGTGCTTGTGCCACTGTATGGTCAACCGCTAATTTCACATGTGCTCCACAGCATCGAGTCCGTAACTGCGGACGCGCGGCCAATTTTAGTTGTTGGGTATAAAGCAGAGCTCGTTAAAGAAACCCTCGGACCAAATTACCGGTATGCGATTCAGACAGAGCAGCTGGGGACGGGGCACGCCGTTATGGCTGCGCGCGAGGTTGCGGCGGAATACGACCATATTGTTGTTTTGTATGGTGATCAGCCACACATTCCCGCGCAAGTTATCAACGAGCTTATTGCCACGCACTTACAAGAACGGGCGACCATGACACTGATGACGGTTACAGTTCCGGATTTTGATAAGTGGCGCGCGGCGCTTGCAACCTATGGGAGAATTGTTCGGAATGATGCAGGGGATATTTTGGGGATTGTTGAAAAAAAGGATGCAACGCCGGAGCAACTCTTGATTCGTGAGGTAAATCCCTCGTTTTTTTGTTTTCGCGCATCGTGGCTCTGGGAGCAATTACCATTACTCAAAAATAAAAATGCGCAGGGCGAGTATTATTTAACAGATTTAGTTAGTGCAGCTGTTTCAAATGGCGATAAAATCGCCTCATTTTCTGGAGATGCACTTGCGGCGCTTGGTGCGAATACCAAGGAAGAGCTTCGGCTTCTCGAACAGATTCTCGAGGGTGTTACGGGCTAATTTTGGTAGCTGTTTAAGCAGTTTTTTTGAGTTATATTGTATATTGATACATTAACTGTCTTTATTTTTTTATCAATAGTTTCTGTGGATAAGAAAATAGCGCAGGTTAAAACCTGCAAAGTTCTATCATTATTTTGGCTAAAATTAAACAAAATAGCTTATATTAAAAAAATCTGTCGAAAAAAATTGACAAAAATGCGAGTAACCTGTAGTATGTCCAGTATACGCTAGACAAAAAGTAGGGGGTGACGCGTGGTTGAGCAAAAAATGTCGGAATTTGACGTCTCGATCGCGGTGATTCATCGCAATCTTGGTCGGTACCTTGGAAACGCATTGTGGTCTGTCCTGGCCCAAGAGCTCGGAGACCTTCGTGCAGAAATTCTCATTCTGGACGATGCATCGGATGATGCGTTGTCGCGTGCAGTGTTTGCGGGCCTTAAAGCGGGGTTCATTCAGCGCTCAGACATTGTTTTCGTAGACTCGTCTACTCGTTGCGGCGTTGCGTGTACGCGCAATAAAGCTTTGAGTGTGGCGCGCGGAAATGTTCTGATGTTCGTTGACGCAGACGACTGTATTGGACCGAACTTTGTTCGGCTCATGTACGATCGGATTGCAGCATTTCCACAGGCTGTGTGGGCAGCGCCGCAGGTCTATGTGAGAACGTTTGATCGGCTGACGTCTGGGGAACATGCCCACAAGGCTGATGAAATCATCAAGCTCAAAATGGAGCAGGCTATGGAGCTCGGTTCGATGAGCGCCTATCGCGTCGAAATGATTCGGCAAATTGGTGGCTGGTCGGGCGGGATCGACATGGTTGGGTTCGATGAGGCGGGCGAGCTTGGCGCGCGACTGTGGGCTTCCGGAATGAAGCCTGTCGTTGTCAAAATGGATGTTACGGACTCGTATCATTATTTGCAACGAGCACGAAGCGATGGTGAGAATCGCCGAAGTGTTCGCCGCTTGTCGCTACTTTGGATGCTCAGAAATGTGGGGAACAATGAGTTTTTTCCGCTTGAGCGCTTGAAGCTTGATCTGGAAGTGCCTCCGTTGGAGCCGTTTCTCGATCTTGCGAAATCGGTTTTGCAAGAACCGCAGCAGGAACATGTGTTTGCGTAAGTTTTCGCATGTACAGAGAGGTTGGCGGTGCTCTGAAATAATCTCAGCACCGCCAACCAACTTTTTTAAAGAGTATCATCGCGCACGACCGAAGGTTCGCCGGAAGTCGTGCGCGAGGGTACTCTTTTATGTTAGGATGATCGGAGGATTTGAAATAAATTTGAGGAACGTATGCAACGAACAAACTTGATTGCCGATTTCCACATTCATTCGAAATATTCGCGTGCATGTTCAAAAAATTTAACGCTTCCAAATATTGCCGCTGCGTGCGAACGAAAGGGAATTGATTTGATTACGACTTCTGATTTCACGCACCCTGCATGGATGAAACATATTGATGAGGAACTTGAAGAAGTTGCAGATGGAATTTATCAACTGACTGGTGCGCGATCAAAAACAAAATTTATTTTGACAACAGAGTTGTCGAGTATTTATTCACAAGGCGGGAAGGTTCGTCGTATTCATGTATTAATTTTTTCACCGTCGATCGCGGTTGCAAAAAAATTTACAGAAGAACTCGAAGCACGTGGATGCAATGTAAAATCTGATGGCCGTCCAATTTTAGGTTTGTCCGCTGTAGAGATTTTAAAAATAATGCTCGCAATTTCTCCCGATATGATGATGGTACCCGCGCATGCATGGACACCGTGGTTTTCAGTCTTTGGTTCAAAGTCTGGGTTTGATTCGCTTGAGGAATGTTTTGGTGATTTAGCGTTGCATATTCGTGCAATCGAAACAGGTCTTTCATCAGACCCAACTATGAATTGGATGGTCGACGCGCTCGATGACATAACATTGATTTCAAATTCCGATGCGCACAGTTTAGAAAAACTTGGACGTGAGGCAACGGTATTTGCAATTGATCCAGAAAAAAAATTTTCGTATCTTGAAATTATTCATGCAATTCAAAATAAATCGAGTGGTGTTATAAAAGAGACAATCGAATTTTTTCCGGAAGAAGGAAAATATCATATCGATGGGCACGCTGCATGCAATTTTTTTTGTTTGCCGACACAGACGAAAAAATTAGATGGGATTTGTCCCGTGTGCAAAAAGAAATTAACTATCGGTGTGCTCTATCGAGTCGAAGAATTGTCTAACATAAAAAAAGTTATCCACACATCGAACAAAATACACATACCATTTCGTCACATCATTCCACTGGCCGAACTCATTGCGTTTACTCTTGGAGTGGGTACCGGGAGTGTGCGTGTAGGGAGAATATACGACAAAATTATTGCTCATCTCGGGAATGAATTTAATGTGCTGCTCGAGGTACCGATTGCGGATATTTCTGCGAATTCAAGCGAAGAAATTGGTAATGCTGTTGCCGCAATGCGTGCGGGAACTGTAGAACTTACACCAGGATATGACGGAGTTTTTGGAAAAATTTCTGTTGTGAAAAAAAATAATTTTACTCAAAAAAATTTATTGTAAAATTATTTTTTTGATATTTTTTTAAAAAAATAATATCTTGCGTGACACTTGACAAACATTTTTCATATTTGAAAATCTTGTTATACTAATAACAGTTAGGTCGATAAAGGAACACAATCTCTTCCATGTTTGGAGGTT
Source organism: Candidatus Magasanikiibacteriota bacterium (assembly GCA_943355025.1). Classification (GTDB taxonomy): domain Bacteria; phylum Patescibacteriota; class Patescibacteriia; order Magasanikbacterales; family 2-02-FULL-50-9b; genus CALRDW01. Next base: position 67,519 of record CALRDW010000003.1, read on the forward strand.
GTGCATCCAGACAAAAACTTTAAAAATATTCTCCTCGCAAGAGGAAAAAATTCTATGGCAGCAAAAAAGAAGACCGCAAAGAAGAAAGTGGCTAAGAAGCCAGCAAAGCGAAAGAAATAATTTTCTTTCCTTCCGTTCTTTCGAAAAATCCTCGGGCAACTGAGGGTTTTTCATTTTTATAAGTGGTATACTACGGGAAAGAATATTTTATGCGCATGAATAATTTATATGTAACTATTGTTGGTGCATGTATGGGGCTGGTGTTGCTTGGGATTGGGTGTGGCGCAAAAAAAAATGTGATGCAGGCGTATCCTGCAATTCAGATTGAATCCGGAGCGCACATATTCGCACAAATGCCGACTGATTGGGGGGCCGCAAAGTTCAATGCGCTGTATCGGGATCCACAGAGCCCGTCCGGGTTTGGTTATTTACAGGGCGCTGTTAATGTTGGTATAGGACCCAAAAATGATAAGGGAGAAATTGTGGTAAAGGGGCATGTGATTTTGGTACCGCGTGCCGAGGCAAAACTTTTTGAGGTAAGTAAATACCCAGCGAATGCAGAGAGAAAATTTGAGGCAGGTCCTTTTATTGGTTTTGTTTCAGTTACTTTACCAAACGATATTGAGACAGAACATGTGCTTGCAAGTGTTGAGGTGCGCGAATAAATAAAAATCCTCACCAACTAGGGTGAGGATTTTTATATGGGCCGGCCGGGATTCGAACCCGGGACCGTACGCTTAAGAGGCGTCTGCTCTACCAGCTGAGCTACCAGCCCGAGTGAAGAACAAACTGAGCGCTTGCGCTCGAGTTTGGTTCCGAGCGAGGGCTGGTAGCCACGAGCAACCCAAGGTTGCGAAGTATCTACAGCCCGAACACAGAATACTAGCAATTTCTAGCCAATTCTACTTAAATTCTATACCTTTGTCAACTAAAATAAAAACCTACTTCAAAATAACATACGTAACCGCTGCAAGCTCATGAATGCGATCGGAATCATGCTGTGCTGCGACATTCGTGTGAGTTTGCAATAGTTTTTGAATCGCTACCCGAAGCGCACCCATGCCCGATCCGTGAATGATTTTAACGGCAGCGTGTTTGCCAATTAGTTGGCGGTCTAAAAATTTGTCGACTTCTTCGATGGCTTCGCTAACTCGAAGGCCATGCACATCCAAGGAAGGAGTGTGGGGGTTGAGTTCAGCTGACCAAAATTCAAATTCATGTTGAGTCATAGGCCATTAAAACAAAATTTCTCCCTATTAGGGAGAAATTTTCATATGCCCTCGGAGGGAATCGAACCCCCATATACAGCTTCGAAGGCTGTCGTTCTATCCGTTTAACTACGAGGGCAGAATGATAATTTCTGATTCACGTTTGTCCCAGCCTTTTGCAATCAGTGCGGCGCGCGCCGCCTCTTCCTGGGCTTCTTGCTTGCTGGTGCCTTCACCGCTCGCAATCATTTCCGCGCCCAAAAACAAACCGATGACGAACTTTTTATTGTGGTCAGGACCACTTTCCTCAAGAACTTTGTAGTTTGGCGTAATGCCGACAACGTCTTGTGCCGCCTCCTGAAAGCGACTCTTTGGATCTACAAATAATCGATTTTCAACGATGTGTCGTAGACGAGTTATAACAAAACGATGAATAAACGCTTCGGCTGCTGCAAATCCAGCGTCCAGATATATGGCGCCGATGATTGCCTCGATCGCGTTCGCCAGAATATACATGCGAGCCTTGCTGCCCGCGTCCTTTTGTTCGCCTTTACTCAGAAACAAGAACGGCTCGAAAGCGATTTCATTTGAAATCTCAGCGAGAATTTTTGCGTTTACCAGGGCGGCACGCAAATTCGTGAGTTTGCCCTCGTCAATATCAAAACTTTTGTATAAAAATTCTGTGACTGAGAGCTCTAAAACTGCATCGCCCAAAAATTCGAGTCGCTCATTGTGACCGACTTCAAAATCAGGGTGTTCGTTGAGATATGAACGGTGGACAACGGATTGCAGAAGCAAATCACGGTTTTTGAAAACATGTCCCAGGCGTTCTTCAAGTTGCGGCAGCGCTTTTATATCGTTCATGCAGTTACTGGTTGTCGATCTATCGGTTTGAGGCTACCCGTTGCAACCATATCTTTATACATTGCACCAAGCACTCCATTGACGAAACGGCCGGAGGATTGGCCGCCAAAGGTTTTTGCGAGCTCAATCGCCTCATTTATGGCAACTTTTGCAGGGATTGTCTCTGCGTATTGTAACTCAAATGTGCCGAGACGCAAAACATTGCGATCAACATTTGTTATTTGGTCGAGTGGCCACTGTGGCGCGTATTTCTGAATCAGCGTATCGATCTCGTGCTGGTGTTTGAGAACACCATCCACGAGTTCATGCGCAAACTCAGCATCTTTCATGCCAGGAGCAAATTCAGCGACGTTTTGGTCGATGATTGCTGGCATAATGGCGCTTGGACCACCCATGAAGTCCCACTGAAAGAGGGACTGCATTGCTACGGAACGCAATAAATGACGATTTGACATAGGAAAAAGAACAGTTTAGTTGGACTGTTATTTAACAGCAACAACTTTTCGGCCGCGGTATGTACCGCAAAACGCACATGCGTGATGAGGAACTACCGGTTTTTTGCATTGAGGGCATGCTGCAAGAACCGCTGTTTTGAGCGCAAAATGCGCGCTACGGCGGCGTTTGTGTGATGATGTTCGTCGATGTCCAGGAAGACCCATAGTAAATTCGTGACTATACAGGGATTATAACAGTGTTTTTGAGGGCTGGCAAGGGGAGTCGGCCGCTCATAGTTTTAGTGTTATATCAGAAGTCGGAGGCGTTGGCAAGAGGTGTGTACTATTCATTTTTTGGTTTCAACAGGGCTCGGAAGTTTATAAGTAATACAATACGGTGATTCAACATGCACTCAAAAGTAAAAACTATTACTTCTCAGGGGGAGATGAACGAGGGGCCCCCGTCGAAGTAATAGTTTTTACTTTTGAGTATAGGTTCACTCAGGTGTTATACTGCTTCCATGCTTCCTAATCCTTTTCAAAAAACTCTTATAAGGGAGCTTGTTCATGTCTCAAACACGACTTGGAACTGACAAAGAACACTCGAAATCTTTACGCATTGAGATTATGGCAAAGCGCGGCATGATTAAAGAAATGTCACCGCGAGACAAAGTCGGCCGCCGCGCATTGGAAGATAACATCGAAGAACTTGAACGTGAATTGGCAGAACTGTGTCCAGATCCCGCTCCACTATCAGACTGATACGGTTTGGTCGCGGGGTATTTTTTTACTGAATGTTTTTATCTGCGTCAATGGTCGGCGAGGTGCCACGCTCGGTTTCAGACGAGTAGTCCGCCGCTGAAGAGATTTGTGTCCCAATGGCGTAATTCGTAAAGTAGTAATCTTGAAGTGTATCGACGAGGCTGTGCCAATTTTTCCCGAATAATTTTTCTGCGTTGCCATCATTGATTGCACGAAGAACACAGTTGTGCGCGACAGCAAAGATGTGTGGGTCACTTGCGATGCGGATGAGGCGCGTACCTGGGCGATAACATACGTTGCCGCCAAGCGGATAGGATTCGAGTTCGGTTTCGGTTAATGAAACAATTTTTGTTCCGCTTGGAAACCATGTATCGAAGGTTTTTGTTTCATCAGGAAATACATAGCGCTTGCCGTTGCGCGACAAATAAAATTTAGTCGCAACTTTTGGTCCTACAATAACACTACCAGCGAGTTTTGGTACTTCAGCGCGCAGAACAGGGCTAACGTCTGGGCCCGTGCTCGAAACAACGTCTGTATTATTTTGCGCTGCTGGCTGCGCTACTCCTGCAGTCGTTGACGGATTTGATGATGCACGGTTAAAAATTCGGTACCACAAGTTTGATGAGAGTATGATTACCACAACCAAGGCTAAACCAATCACAATCGTCTTGTTTTTCTGTTCCATATACGTTTATTCTTAGAGTTTTATTATACTCAACATAACACATTTAGAGTCTGGATAGCAACGCGTCAATTTCTTCGGTCCGCTTAGATTTTGGACGGTGCATAAGTATCATCGCTCGATCGTACTTTGCTCGGTATGCGTGGATTAGCTCGTCGAGCTCAACATTTTCCGTTGAAAATTGTGTTTGCTCATTGAGCAAGAAGGCTCGAAATTCAGTCTTGCGTGCCCTAAGATCTACCCGAAGGTTTGGGTATTGTTCAAGTAATGCGCCTATTTTTTTGAGCTCCTCTCCAAGCGTGTTTGTTGATTCCCATCGCGCAATTTCTTTTTGAACGGCTGGATCACTGTAGAAAGATTTCATTGGGGAGTAAAAAGCCTCGTGGTTTTTGCGCGTGTGTGCAATTTGATCTGGCGCAATTGCGGGGTGTTTGAGAAGGGGCGCCGCCTCTTTTTGCATTTCTTGTCGCTCCTGCTCCGTTGTTCCATTTTGTAGTTCGGCATCAAAAATTCCGTTTGCAGTATCGGGCACCTCGAGTAAATTACCGAGATAGGCAGTTACAATCCCTTTGTGCGCATCACGCATCGCTGGAATAAATCTAAATGGACGCTCTGGCGTTGGTTTGCGTTGTTTATATATCGTTAAGTTTGGTGTGATTTCTGTGCTAATTTCTTTCGTGACAATATCGAAGATTCCGTTTCGTCCGTCTACGTAGCCGATTGAGCCATCTAGGAATGTCACCATGTTAAATGCATGGCCTTTGGGATTTGCATAATCAATTCTGTATATTCCAGTTTCCGCACGAAGACTTTCGAGTATCATCTGGAGGATTGCCGCTGAGCTCGAACAATTTGTCGCGCCATCGTGAGCAACTTGTGCAGCTGAAATATTCCAATTTTTGCTTGGGGCTGACTCAAGCACTTCGACGAGCTGCTTAACAAGATTTTTTTGTTCAGCGATGTGCTCCGTCACTGTCTTTGCTTCAGAAATTTTTTTTATCGACGCATCGATTATTTTTTTGAATGTTGTTGGTATGCCACGGACATCGAACACATGGTTCATGATGGCAGGAAGCTGTGAAGCGAATTCATTATAAAAAGTTTGTGTGCGCAACTGATCCGCTGTACCAATCAGAAGCTCCATTTGTATGAGGAAGCTGTGTGCATAATTACGCGCTGCACTATCGGCAACAGAAGTGCTCACCGATTCATGCGTTCCCGAATTGTGGTGCAGCTGCTCTGAAAATATTTTTTTGGGCTCACTCGATTCTGGCATAGTGCCATAAGTATAACACAAAAAATGCCGCCCGACGGCGGCATTTTCTTTCAAGTGATGTTAGATAATTGTCACTGACGCGATTTTGTCGCCCTCTTCTTTGAATCGCATGACGCGAACACCTTGCGTTGCTCGGCCGATTGTTGGCACACTCGCGAATGGCATACGAATGATTTGTCCCTTAACAGAAACCATCATAACGTCGCCCTCTTGAGTTGAGTTTACAACCATTGCTCCAACAACCTTACCTGTCTTTGCTGTAACTTCCATGGTTTTAATTCCAGAGCCACCACGATTTTGTGTTTTGTATTCTTTAATCTTTGTGCGTTTACCAAGACCGTTTTCAGCGATGGTAAAAATTTCGAGAACACCTTTATCAATCAGTGTCGTCGAAACAACATCCATACCGATCACTGAATCATTTTCATGCAATTTAATGCCACGCACACCTGCAGCATTGCGACCCATGCCACGCAAATCTTTTTCTGAGAAGCGAATGGATTGACCTTGCTCGGTTACAATCATGATATCGTCTTTGCCAGTTGATGGACGTACCCATTCGAGATTGTCGCCTGCATTAATCTTCAAAGCGATGAGACCGCTACGGCGAACATTCGCGAATTCTTTAATCTCGGTTTTCTTCATCGTGCCTTGACGCGTTGACATGACAAAATATTTGTACTCTTTCATGTCTTCCATCGGTAATGTCGCTGAAACTTTTTCGCTTGGGGAGAGTTGCAAGAAATTCACGAGAGCCTGACCCTTGCTTGTGCGCGACGCAACAGGCACGTCGTACGTTTTGAGTTGAAACACACGGCCACGCGAGGTGAAGAACATGATGTCAGCATGCGTCGTTGTTGAAAATAACATGTCGACAACATCCTCTTCTTTTGTCGTGAGGCCGATAACGCCTTTGCCACCGCGCGACTGAACTTTAAAAGTATCTGGCGGCATTCGTTTGATGTATCCGTCGCGAGTAATGACAACAACGGTATCTTCGTTTGGAATAACATCCTCAGCAGTAAATTCTTTGACGCCTGATTTTACAATTGCAGTGCGTCGTTCATCGCCAAACTTTTCTTTGAGTTCATCAACTTCTGTTTTAACAATTCCGAGCATTCGTTTTTCCGACGACAAAATTGCCTCGAGTTCTTTGATCAGTGCTTTTGTTTCTTTCAAATCCATTTCAACTTTGAGACTTTCAAGATTTGCGAGCGACTGCAAACGCATGTCGAGAATCGCATTTGCCTGAATTTCAGAAAGTTTGAAACGCTTCATGAGTGCATCGCGTGCGGCGTCACGATCTTTCGAAGCCTTAATTGTTTTGATGATTTCGTCGATGTAAAGCAGTGCAATGTGCAAGCCTTCCAAAATATGTTCGCGCGCTTTTGCTTTTCGCAGATCAAAATCTGTACGACGTTTTACAACTTCACGACGGTGTTTGATGTACTCTTCCAAAATCATTTTGAGGTTGAGCACGCGCGGTTGAATACCGTCGACAATTGCAAGCATGTTCGTGTGGAACGTCTCTTGCATCTGCGTCATTTGAAATAAACGATTCAAAACTTTTTTCGGATATGCATCGCGTTTGAGTTCGATTACAACGCGGATACCATCCTTATTTGATTCGTCGCGCAAATCGCGGATGCCTTCAATTTTTTTATCCTGAACAAGCTCTGCGATTTTTTCAACAAGCGTCGCTTTGTTAACCATGTACGGAATTTCCGTAATGATAATACGGAATTGTTCGCCCTTAACCTCTTCGATATCTGTTTTTGCACGAACAACAATGCCACCGCGGCCCGTCGCATATGCAACTGCGATATCTTTTACGTTGTATGCAATTGCGCCGGTTGGGAAATCGGGACCTTTAACAAATTGCATGAGATCTTCAATCGAACAGTCGGGGTTTTCGATGATGTGCGTGATCGCGCCGCAAATTTCCGTAAGATTGTGTGGCGGAATGGACGTCGCCATACCAACGGCAATGCCGAGCGTTCCGTTGCATAGGAGAAATGGAAATTTACCTGGCAAAACACGCGGCTCCTTATGCACGCCGTCATAGTTTGCCATGAAATCAACTGTGTCGCGATCAATGTCGAATAATTTTTCTTCCGCAAGTTTAGAAAGTTTTGCTTCAGTGTAACGCATCGCAGCAGGCGAGTCGCCGTCGATTGAACCAAAGTTACCTTGGCCAAGCACCATCGGGTAACGCAGCGAAAAATCCTGTGCCATGCGCGCCATGGTGTCGTAAATTGCCGCGTCGCCGTGCGGGTGATATTTTGCCATTGTTTCACCAACAACAAACGCAGATTTACGAAATTTGCCGCTCGCGCGCAGACCAACAGCCCACATCGCGTACAAAATGCGACGATGCACTGGTTTCAAGCCGTCACGAACGTCCGGCAATGCGCGCGATACGATAACGGACATCGCATAGTCGAGGTACGATTGTGAGACTTCAGTTACGATTGGTTGCTGCGTAATATTTCCGATGTGGAATTCGTGCGGTGCAGATTTTGCCATAGTTTATTTCAGTTTCTTTTTCAGGAGTTCAAGAGTTGCGGCGTTTGAATTTTTTGTTGACGTTGCTGATGTTGTAGGCGTCGTTGTCGACGCTGTTGTGCTTGCTGTGATTTGCGCGTCATGATATGTCTGAATCTGATTGATTACAGCGTTTAATTGGTTTTCGGAATCGTCGCCAAGAATTTTTGGATCAATATATTTTGATTCTTGCATGCTGCTGCGTCCCAATATCGAATCCCACATTTTGCTTGGTGCAAGAAGCGGCAGGCGACCCGGGAGCGACACGAGCCATGTTGCGACAATAAGGAACCCAAGAATTGTTGCGCCAACAGCAACCCATCGCTGACGACGTGCGAGTTCGTGCGGAGGAAGATGTGGCTTCATAAAATCGGGTGTTATTGTTTTTCAAGGAGCGCTACGACCAATTGGTCGCTCGGCAAATCTTTTTTTGTAATTTTGAGCTTTTGTTGCATCTCTGGCTGACTGCCAACCGCTTTAAGAAAGGCTGTGACTTCCGCAAAATCCGCGCCAGTGCCTTTTGCTTTGAACGCGTAGGGGATAACGATTCGCGGTTCGATTTTTGTCACGAGCTCAGCTGCGCGTTCTGCGGTTAACGATCCGCCACCACCGACCGGAACCATGAGTATGTCGACGCCGTTGAGTTCGTTGAGCAATTTTTCGTCCGGTGCTGCGGGGAGCATACCGAGATGTGCGATGGTCATGTGTTCAACTTCGAGGCGAAATACGAGTGGTGCGTCTGTGCGAAGTGTTGTTTGAAAGCCGTAGACGAGTACCTCTTTATATTCGTATTCGCCCGCTTCGCTGATGACGAAGGGTTCTTTTGTGAGCGTTATCAACTCTTTTTCGCCATGTGTTGCGAGTACAAGCTCAGCACCAAGACTTCGCGGCATTGCTTCTGCTTCATTGTTGTATGGATCAATAAGCATCGTTCCTTCAGTTGTTGCTGTTTTGAATTCAATTTTGAATCCGGAAATTCCGAGCCAAGATATGTGCATAGCGGTGTAAAATTCTTTGGAATTGTACCAAAGATGTCAGCGTAGCGCAATATCAGCGATTCAACATACGCTAAAAGGAACCATCTGTACTGTTCGGGGTACGTGTCGATTTTCTCAGCAGAAAATCGCACTCACTCTCGGCGCTGCTCGTCTTGCTTTGCAAGACACTGGCCCACAGCGCCTCCGAGAGCCCCCTCGCAGTGAAGATGGTTCCTTTGAGTATACGTTCATTCAAGTGCTATACTGCTTCCATGCTTCCTAATCCTTTTCAAAAACCTCTCACAGAGTTTAAAGACACAGATCCTCTTAAGAATAGAGAGATTGTTAGAGAACTCCTCGGACCAGAGGGAGTGCATAAATATAGAAAGATTTTAGGCGAGAATTTGGATGTCCAAAACAGAGGACAGAAAAATGTTTCTCGGGAAGAGCTGCTTGCAATGGCAGCAGAAGCGCGAAAATTTCAAGACGCTGGTAAAACAGCTTTTGAGAAAAGTCTCGAAGAGCAGTATGAGACCGAAACTAGATCCCTTGAAGAGGTTGGCTTACTTGAAACAAATGAGCGAGGCGTGCGTGGGATTACTGCAATCGATAGTAAATTCTACGCGCTTCCGTCAAAAGAAAGGATACAGCGCCACTTTGCTCAAGAAAAATATAGAGAAAAAATAAATCAGGGGTTTACAAAGCTTTTGATTGTTCCCTTTGGTTATTCGCTTAAAACCCTTCAAGGTCATTACAGGACTGCACTTCTCGAACATGCTGCAGCAAAAAAACTTTTTGATTCAGACGATAATTTGATTGAAGGGCCTTTTCATGGTCATTGGAATGATCCAGTGGCAGTTATCTACAGCTTACAGCATGTGAAAGATATTGATGACGAGGAAGAAAAAGCACAAGGCATGGTGTACTACCCTGAAATATTTAATCCACATTTCCATAATGGAAAAACAAAAGAAGAACTTCTGGCAGGTGCAGATCAGCCATTTCCAGGTTTTAACGTGCTTCTCATCAAGCCAGACCTGACCATCCATCGAAAAGGCGACATAAAAACACAGGGAAACCGAACAGACATTGAATCGCAGCAAAGTATTCCCAAATATCTCGAAAAGTTACAAACAGACCCGCAGTACAGATTGGAGCAAGGATTTACGCTTGAAGATCAGATTGCCCTGTCGATGACACAGCTGCAGCAGACAAATAAGGTGATTGATGATTATGAGAATGGGGTCGATTCTTTCAATGATTGTATTGGTGCCTATTTTTCAAATAGAGGGTATGTGCCATATGCGGGTTGGTCTCGCAAAGATAATAGAGTTATTTTAAGGGATGTTTTTGTAATGAACAGTGAAAATCCGGCCAGGGGTGTTCGACTTGCTGTTGCATAAAATAAATAAAAAAGCGCCGCCGAGATGAAACTCGACGGCGGTTGGTTGTCTGGATTTGGCGGCGATCTACGAGCAGCGGATTTAACGCGCCACGTATTCAATCCGTGCAGGCAGCTTGGTTTTGGCTACCTTACCACAGAGTTTAAACACCTGGTGCAGATAGACCTTGTGACGGGCCTCGCTGCTGATATCCCAGCCGTTACAGACAAACGTTGCAGCAAGATCGGCGCCTGGTGTTTGATGCACGTGTGCACGAACCGTTTGCTGCAGACCTTCTGCGGAAACAACGACGCGACTCAGTACACGCTCGGGTGCCAGCGGCTTTTGCGGCTCAAGTATCTCGCGTATCATTTTCGTAATACTGTTCAGCGTTCCATTTTCAGTCCGAAGACCGATGTGTGGAAACTGATCATCATTCGAAAATAAATGTATGAGTGCTTGATCGAGGAAGCGATGCCCAACGAGTCGTTTTATGGACGCGTATGGCGAGAGGTGCTGCTCGAATTGTAGCGGCGCACCAATTTCGGGCATCCGCGTTCCACGCACCTCCCAGATATACATGAGGTCGAAGCTGTCCGGCATATCATCCGCAAGCGACGCGATCAGAAACGGCGATTCTTCCATGGCAGGTTTGTGAAACAAGTGGTATCCATACCACGTTGTATCTTTTTTCCCGACGAGAAGCATCAAGTGCGAGTTTAACCCGCCGCCGCCAGTTCGATCCGCGTAAATCTTGTCGTCGCTCTGTGTCTCCTTATAGTGGTAACCAATCACGATGAGGCGATCGGTTGTCCCACTCTGCATTCGCGAACGAAGCAGCGCGGAGAGTTTAAACGGCGAGTTATTTCGCTCATGAATCCAGTGCGAACCAGTTGTTATGAGGTCATCACGGAATTCAAAATCGTCACTGCGGTCATAAAGCAGCTCAAGAGCGCTTTTATTCACGTTGCCAAACTGCCAGGCAGCTGAATCAACAAGTTTGTTGCAGCCAAGCAGAAAGTTAACGGCAGTCACGATTGCACCGGCGCACAGGGCCTGGTCTGACAGATGTTCAGGCAAAAACGCGGGAATGAATTTCTCGCGCTGCTCGAGCATGCTGTTTAACAGTCCCCGCGTGTGTGCGAGCGGCCGCTGCGTTCCTGTAACTACGCTCGAATACTGATCTTTCAGTGTCACGCTCGCTCGCCAGTGGGCGAAGCCGAGGATGCCAGCTAAAAAAACCAGCAGGCCCGCGAGGCTAAGGGCGATTTTAACGATAGGGCGCATGGCTAGCTCCTTGTTTGAGGTAATTTGTAAGCAGCTCGTTGTTATTTTGAGCCATTTTTAGGCCAAAAGCAACTTAAAATGATACCACAAATGAGTGAATTTGTCAATGTTGATGGGCTTCACGGCCTCGGTTGATGCAGCGCAAACTACGGCTTGACTCAGCCAAACTAACCTGCTAAAATCCCCCTACATTATTCATATGACTAACATAGCTACGAAATCGGGAGCTTTTGCAAAATTGCTCGACGAACAGTTTGGAACCGTACCGAAACTCACGGACACCCTTAAAGGGAGTGTGCTTTCGGTTGGCCGCAACGAAGTGCGCATTGACATCGACGGTCTTCGCACAGGTGTAATCCGCGGACTGCAACTTTTTGCAGAAAGCTCAGAGTATCGCAACCTTAAAGAAGGGGACGAAGTTGAGGCAACCGTTATTGAACTCGAAAACGAGAACGGCGAACTCGAACTTTCATTCCGCACAGCAGGTCACGCACGCGCATGGAGCAAGCTCGAGGAGCTTCGCCGAACTGGCGTTACCGTGCAGGCTCGTGCAAAGGAAGCGAATAAGGGCGGCCTTATGGTTGACCTCGACGGCATGGACGCGTTCTTGCCGGTTTCGCAGCTCTCAAATGATCATTACCCTCGCGTTGCGGGAGGTGATAAGAATAAAATTCTCGAAAAACTCCGTGAATTCGTCGGTCAGGAGCTCACTGTCAAGGTTATTGACGTGAACGAAAAGGATGAAAAGCTCATCGTTTCGGAAAAAGCACTTGGCGAAGAACAGAAATCAGCAGTGCCTGACAAATTTAAGGTCGGCCAGACTGTGGATGGCGAAGTTTCAGCAATTACCGCATTCGGCGCATTCGTTAAATTCGATGGTGTTGAAGGCCTGGTTCATATTTCAGAACTCGCGTGGCAGCGTATTGACCATCCTAAGGATGTTGTACATATCGGCGACCAGGTAAAAGCAGAAATTATCCAGATCGACGGTAAGAAAATTTTTCTTTCAATGAAACGTCTTTTGCCAGATCCATGGAAAATTGTTAATGAAAAATATAAAGTAGGTCAGATTGTTTCCGGTAAAATCGTTAAAGTAAATCCCTACGGTTTGTTTGTTGAGCTTGATCCAGAAATTCAGGGTCTCGCGCACGTGAGCGAACTTTCGAACAGCACAATCGAAGATATTACTAAGGATTTTGGTATCGGCGACACACGCGAGTTTGAAATTGTTTCAATCGACTCGCACGAGCACCGCCTCGGTCTCCGTGTTCCTGGTGTAAAAACGAAACCAAAACCAGCTGCAGATAAAGAGGAGGTAAAATAAAATTTCTATGCGCACGTTCCTCAAGAACATCGGCATCTTTGTTATCGCGATGATTATTCTCGCATTGATTGCAAATGTGGTACGAACCTCAAAAGAGGAAGTGCGTTCAGTCGCGCTTTCCGAGGTTGCGGCTCAAATTCAGCGTAAGGAAATCAAGAAAATTGAAATTCTCGACGCTACTTTGACGATTCAAACAACAGATGGAAAAAAGGAAACGTCGCGCAAAGAGCTTGGCGAATCATTGCCAACAGAACTTCATAACTATGGAGTTTCGATTGAGGATTTGAAAGGCGTTGAATTAGTTGTAACGGAGGAAAGCGGGTGGCATTATTGGCTCGGACTTCTCATTCCTGTATTTGGCCCCATCATTTTGATTGGAATCCTCTTCTTTTATATGGCGCGCCAGGTTTCGGGCGCTAATAATCGTGCGATGGGTTTTGGGCAATCTGTTGCAAAGGAAATGGTAGCTGATGAAAAAACAAAAGTTTCGTTCGCGGACGTTGCGGGCATGAAGGAATCGAAAGAAGAATTGCAGGAAGTAGTTGAATTTTTGCGAGATTCAGAGAAGTTTACGAGCATGGGTGCGAAAATTCCAAAGGGTGTTTTGCTCATGGGCCCACCAGGTACGGGTAAAACGCTTTTGGCGCGCGCTGTTGCGGGCGAGGCAGGTGTACCGTTTCTTCACATGTCAGGCTCGGAGTTTGTTGAGATGTTTGTTGGTGTTGGCGCAAGTCGAGTACGAGATTTGTTCAATCGCGCAAAGAAGCTCGCGCCGGCGATCGTGTTTATCGACGAAATTGATGCGGTTGGTCGCCGCCGCGGCTCAGGCATGGGCGGCTCGCATGACGAACGCGAACAAACACTGAACCAAATCTTGGTTGAAATGGACGGCTTTGAAGCAAACAGCGGCATCATTGTTATTGCAGCAACCAATCGCGCAGATGTTCTTGACCCCGCGCTTCTTCGCCCAGGCCGATTCGATCGCCGCGTGACGGTTTCATATCCAGATATTAACGAACGCGAGGCAATTCTCGGCATTCATTCCAAAAATAAGCCACTTGATCCAACGATTGCACTGCGAACGCTTGCAGAGCGGACGCCAGGATTTACTGGCGCGGATCTTGCAAATTTGATGAACGAAGCCGCGATTCTTGCTGTACGCCGTCAGCTCAAAATAATTAGCATCAACGAGATTTTAGAATCAGTTGATAAAGTTTTGCTTGGTCCAGAACGTCGCAGCCATGTTTTTTCAGAAGAGGAGAAAAAGATGACTGCATATCACGAAGGCGGACACGCGCTTGTTGGGCATTTACTGAAGCACAGCGATCCGATTCGCAAAGTGTCGATTATTTCGCGTGGACACGCCGGCGGTTACACGCTTAAAATGCCTACCGAGGATAAACATTACCACACACGCGCAGAGTTTATTGATGATCTTGCGGTTGCGCTTGGTGGCTATGCGGCAGAAAAACTTATTTACGGCGAGGACATGATTTCAACAGGCCCTTCAAGTGATTTACGCAGCGCAACACGCATTGCGCGCGACGCTGTTACACAATATGGTATGAGCGATGCGCTTGGTCCGCGAACGTTTGGAACACGCGAGGAGCTTGTGTATGCTGGTCAGGGGATTGCTGAAAAAGATTACAGCGAAAAGACAGCAGAGCTTATTGATTCGGAAGTGGCGCGCATGGTAAATGATGCACGTGCTCGCGCTACTCGCTTGCTTACGAAATATCGTGGGCAGCTTGATCGCATCGCAGATGAACTTCTTAAAAAAGAAACTCTTGAGGAGAACGAATTTGTTGCATTGCTGGATGTTGAAAAGGGAAGTGGTGCACTTGTGTAAAGATTGGTGCAGAAGGCTTCGTAAAATTACTATCAAAACGACTCCGAAAGGGGTCGTTTTTTGAATGCGACTATACGCACTGCAGTTTTTTAAAAAATGTGATATACTGTTTTTAACTTTTGTTCCTCATATGCCACAAACACTCTATCGACACGTTCTTCGTGATGCATGGTCCGCAACATGGCGTCATCCAGCTCTCTGGATTTTCGGTGCCTTTGCACTGTTCATGGGTCAGTCACAATTTTTTTATGCACTCGGCGGACTCTTTCAGCTCTCAACTTTAACCGGTACGCTTGCAACCTCGGCAGCGGGCGGAAAAACATTACTTCTTCCATACCTTTCGCCAAATTCATTTGCGCAAGTTGGCGCGGGCATTGGGTTTGCAGCTCTTGTTGTTGTTGCGCTCATTCTATTTTTATTTATGGCGATTCAATCGCAAGGCGCTATTATGGCGGCTGGCGATTTGATTTTTCGCAAGCGTGACTTTTCGTTTAAGGCGTCGTGGCACGCAGCACTCGAACATTTTTGGGCGCTTGTTGGCATATTATTAATAAAAATTTTGGTTGCTGCTGCAGTTTCGTTTGGTGTTGCAAGTCTACAATATCTTGTTGTTCAAGATTCAGGAGTGTGGTGGCCAAAGGTATTGTTTGTGTTTGGTTTTGTTTTGTTCGCGCTTATCGACATTGTGATTACGTTTGTTGCTCTGTTTGCAACGTGCTACGTTGTGCTTGAAAAAGAAAAATTGTATGGCGGGTTGTATCGTGCGATTCGTTTGTTCAGACAACACTGGCTCGCATCTCTAGAAATCGGCGTGATTTTTTTGGTGTGTAATTTGCTTGCAACGATTCTGACGAAAACCGTTATCGGTGTGCTGTTTGTGCCACTCGTGTACTTTGCAGCGCTCATTCAAGCGGCAAGCGGTGTCATAGCTCCAGCGCTCATGCTCGTGCTCGGTATTTTATTTTTTTCCGCGTGGTTTATTATGGCGATTTACAACACATGGTTTTTTATGTCCATTGTTGTGTTGTTTGATGAAATGCAGCGTGATGCGCCGGTCAGCAAAGTTATGCGTTTCTTGAAATCGCTCTTCAGTCGCGCATAAACAAGGACTATGGGAGCAACCGCAAACATTTCTGATCTGATGAAGAAGGCGCCTGCTGCCCCAGCGGCGCCAGGTTCAGCAGGAACCGCCTCTGCTGCTGCAGCGCATCCAGTTAATGACGGGAGCGCGAGCGGAAAGCTCCAGGAAAAAATGGTTGAGATTTCAAATGAAAAAAAAGAACAGGATGCGCAAGCTCTCGCAACGCAGTACAAATTGCGCTATATGGATTTGCGCAAATTTCCAGTTCCACCAGAAGCGCTTCAATTAATTTCTGAAGCTGATGCGCGGAAATTTCAAGTCGTGCCTTTTTTTGCCGAAGAACAAGAAGCGCGCATCGGCGCCGTTTCAATTTTGGATAAAAATGTTCAAGCGTTTTTGGCAGCGCTCGCAAAAGAAAAAAAATTCAAACTGATTCCGTATGTAATTACGGATGAAAGTTTTAATAAAGCTGCGATGCTTTATGCAGCACTGCCAAAACTTATAAATGTTTCGCGTGACGTGACAATTTCAGAAGCAGATTTAAAAAAGTTTGAGACGTTATTTAATTCGCTTCCGGAGTTGTCGGCGAAAATGAAGGAGGTGAATACAACGGATTTTGTTGCGCTTATTTTTTCTGCTGCGTTCAAAATGAATGCGTCAGACATCCACGTTGAGGCAGAGGAAAATAAAATTATCGTGCGACTGCGTCTTGATGGATTTTTGCATGAAATTGGCGACATTCCTCATGAGTCCTGGAAAAAAGTTATTGGCCGCATTAAATTATTGTCGGGTCTCAAAATTAATATTGATGATAAACCACAAGATGGTCGCATCACACTTGTCCTTGCGATGGGGAAAATCGATATTCGTGTTTCTACAATTCCAACTTCATTTGGTGAGAGCGTGGTAATGCGTATTTTGAAACCGCAGGGGAATGTTGGAATTGATGACCTCGGTATTCGTGGTTTTGCGTTGGCCGCTCTCAAACATGAAATTGATCGACCAAACGGCATGGTAATTACAACTGGTCCGACTGGTTCTGGTAAAACAACGACACTTTATACGATTTTGAAAAAGAAAAATTCGCCGGGCGTAAAAATTATTACACTTGAAGATCCTGTTGAATACAAACTCGAGGGTGTTAATCAGTCGCAAATTGATGCGTCAAAAGGGTATACATTTGCAGACGCACTCAAGTCGATTCTTCGCCAAGATCCAGATATTTGCATGGTTGGTGAAATTCGTGATTTGCCAACTGCGGAAGTGGCAATTCAGGCCGCGCTTACGGGCCACTTGCTTCTTTCGACGATTCATACGAATAGTGCGGCTGGTGCAATCCCGCGTTTTTTATCAATGGGTGTAAAACCTTTTTTACTTGCACCTGCATTAAACGCAATTATCGGACAACGACTCATTCGAAAATTGTGTGTTGATTGCAAAAAAGAAGCGCCGCTTACGCCAGAAGAGCAAGCAAAAGTTACAAAAGTTATGACAGGTCTTGCCCCAAAAGCGAATATTATTTTTTCTCTTGAAAGCGCGAAATTTTTTACTGCGCCTGGGTGCGAGAAATGTAAGGGACTCGGATTTAAGGGACGAATCGGAATTTACGAAATTTTTACAATGTCGCCGGCGATTGAGAAATTGATTCTTGGAGGACAAATGTCTGAATATGATATTCAAGCGCAGGCAATTGCGGATGGTATGATAACTATGGCGCAAGATGGTATACTCAAGGCTGCGGAAGGACAATCCTCTGTTTCTGAAGTATTCCGCGTGAGTGAGTAAAACGAAGTTTCAACTTTTAAAGTATGCCAGAAGAATTTGATCTAGCAATTGACGGTGAGAATGGTGGATTTTTAGGTGATGATGGGGAATCGCCGGCTCGACGTCGTACGCCTTCCTCGTCCGCTGCTTCTTCGCGTCGCAAAGGAGCCGCTGCTCCTCGCCGAGCATTGCCACCACGTCGCGCATCATCGCTGCGTCATAGATCTGTTGAAATTGAGGAAGAAGCCTCATCACATCGCGCACGACCACGCATTGCAATTGATGCGGCAATTTCTGCGCCGAGACGCGTGAATTTGTATCGACGACTCTCGCTCAGTTTTTTAGCAGCAACGGTTTTCGTGATCGGTGTCATTATTTTTTTTACATTCCAACGCGCAGAAATTAAGATTGAACAGGATCCCATTCCACTCGTTGTTACATTTACAGCCCAAGTTAATGACAGTACCAGTGCAGCGAATGCTTCGGTATCTGGCACGTCAACAGCGCCGAATGCCTTATTTTCTGGCATGGTTATGACGGTTACGACATCGACGTCGCGTGTGTATGCACCTACGCAGGTGTCGGATAAACCTGGAAAATCACACGGCACAATTACGGTTCATAATACAGGGCCTCTGCCGCAATCTTTAATTGCAACAACACGATTTTTGAGTGAGGGCGGCGCATTGTTTCGAGCAACACATACCGTAATTGTTCCGCCAAAAAGTGTGCTTGATGTTGACGTTGCGGCTGATAAAACAGGCGCGGACAGCGATATCGGTCCGAGTAAATTTACTATTCCTGGTTTAAATCCAGCGCAGCAAAAAATTGTGTACGGCGTTTCGGCGAACGCAATGGTTGGTGGGTCGAGCAAAGTTGGGATTGTTTCACAACAAGATATTGATCATGCGCAAGAAGACGTGCGAAAGGCGCTCCTTGAGATTGGGCAACAAGCGCTTGCCTCGGTAACAGTTCCTGCTGGCGACC
>CALRDW010000004.1 GCA_943355025.1 Candidatus Magasanikiibacteriota bacterium
TTTTGTGCGCGGCTACTCCTTTCTCGACAGCATTCTGCTCGGCGCGGCGAGTTTTACTGCAACTGGGATTTATAGTGTTCCGAATAAACTGACATTCGCGTTTCAATTTATTCCACTTTCGCTTTCTGCTTCTTTGTACCCCTCATTTTCAAAAACCGTGCATGTAGATCCTGCTGAAACAGCGGAACGTTTTCGCAAATCGGAAAGATATTTACTTGCCACAGTCACTCTTATTGTTGCCCTTCTTATAACGCTCCGCCAAAAATTTTTGAGTTTTTATGGAAATGAGTTTATCGTTGCGGAGATCACTCTCGTTATTTTATCATTCGCACTTATTTTTTCCTTTATTGCTTTTCCGGTTGGAGCGTTATTGAACGCAGCGGGTTTACAAAAACTACAAACAATCGCGATGGGAATCACGCTGGCGGTTAATGCTGCCATGAACGTTATACTTATTCCACATTTTGGACCGATTGGCGCTGCGATAAGCGCGCTCGTAGGGAACACTCTCTTGTTTGGCTGCGGCGTGTGGTTTGTTGAACATCGTGTGTTACGGCTGCCGTGGAAAGAATTGATTTTTGATTTTGTGTGGCTCATGGGTGTTGGTTGTGTATTACTGCTCTTGGGTACAGCGCTTAGTTTTTTGCATGTTTACTGGTTGATAGTTGCGGCACTTCTCTGTGGTGCTCATATTGCTCTTCTCCAAATAAGCGGCATCATTCAGATTAGTGACGTGCGCGGAGTTCTGCAGCAATTAAAAAAAATATGAAAATTTTGCTCATCACTTCGGAATATCCGCCGATTGTCGGTGGTGTGAGCAGTTATCTTGAACAACTGTATTCGAACCTCGATCATGAAGTGACTATTATTGCGCCTCCTGCGTTTAACTTTCAGGTCAATTGGATGTGGCCCCGTTGGTTGCCGCTCTATTTTCAAATTAAGGAATTTATAAAGACGAATAAACCCGATCAAATTCATATCTCGCATGTGCTCCCGATGGGTCAGATTGCCTATTGGATACTCAAACAATATAAAATTCCATACGTTATCATTTTTCACGGTTTGGATCTTATTACGGCTGCGGCGCAACCAAAAAAATGGATGCGTGTTGAAAAGATCGTTGCACATGCAAGCGCACTGATTGTTAATAGTAATGCAACAGGGGATTTATTGAAAAAATTGCTTCCGCATGCGCATAAACCAATCGTCATTCGTCCCGGTGTTCAAATCCGATCGATCGCGCCGAGAGCTATTGAAGAGTTTCGCAGCGCGCAAAACCTTACGGGACATCGGATAATTCTTTTTCTCGCACGCCTCGTGCCGCGCAAAGGAGTGGTGGTGGCTGTTGAAGCGTTTTACGAGATTGTTCGTCAAAATGTCGAGGCGACACTTATTATTGCGGGTGCGGGGCCTGAGCGCATAGTGGCTGAGGCTGCTGCTGTACGTCTCGGCATCGGCGATCGCATTCGATTTGTGGGCCCCGTTAGCGAAACTGATAAATATTTGTGGTATGCAGTCGCGCATGTGTTTTGGTTTCCCGCGCAACCTACAGAAAATGATTGGGAAGGGTTCGGAATGACTGCGCTTGAGGCTCAAAGTTTTAGTTGCCCCGTTGTCGTGAGCAATTGCGGCGGCCTTCCTGAAACACTTATGCCCGACATAACTGGGTTTGTCGCCGAGGGAACTCCGCAGGCATTTGCAGAGGCAACTCTTCGTACGCTGAATGATGCCAGCTGCTGGCAGCGAATGCGTATGGCGGCGCGCACGTTTGCGGCGTCGCAAGATTGGTCAACACCGAGAAAAATCCTTTCGGGGCTTATTCAATCGGTCAAAAAATAAATCAGCATATGCGCATCGCTGTTATTATTCCGATTCGTGGGCGTGTTCAACTGCTCCGTAGCTGCCTCGCAAGCATTCAAGCGCAACAATTACGTCCGTCACGAGTAATCGTCGTTGACGACGCGAATACAGCCTCAGACGCGGCGTCAATTAAAGACATTGCAGCAAGCGCAGGTGCTGAATATCTCCGCACGGAAATTCAAGGTGGCGCTTCCGCGGCCCGCAACTATGGAGCTGCTCAGGCAACTGGCATAGACACTTATTTTTTTTGTGATGCAGACATCACGCTGGCCCCAAACGCTCTGCACGAACTAGCTTCCGCACTTGAAAAAAATCCGCAGGCTGCTTATGCATATTCTGATTTTATGTTTGGCAAGCGCCTGATGCGTGCTGAGCCATTTTCCTTGGCCGCGCTACGCCATCAGAATTTTATTTCTACAATGTCTCTTGTTCGAGCAGCTGCGTTCCTCGGGTTTGATCCAACACTTAAACGATTTCAGGATTGGGATTTATGGCTTACACTTGCGACACAGGGAAAATATGGTGTGTATGTACCGCAAGTTTTATTCACCGCTGATGCGAGCGGTAGCATCAGCACGTGGATCCCGTCAATACTTGCGCGGAATGCCCACGTGTTTTCGTGGATTCCTCGAGTTAAAAAATACGCAGCCGCACGCGCCATTATTTTAAAAAAACAGGGCTTATAATTTTTGTGGCTGTACGGCGGTCGTGCCAGTAAGGTGTTTGTATCCACGAGCAAAGTTGGCAGCGGTCATAACTGATTTTCCGGCCGGCTGCAGTGTGAGTACTTCAAGTGTGCCTGAATATGTTGCAAAAAAAACACGGTCTTCCGAAATATGAAGAGCGCCTGGGGCACGGTCGGCCACCTGATTGGCCGCTGCCATAACGCTCGCGGAAAGAAGTTTTACATTCAGATCACCAATAGCAATCGTAACCCCTGGCCATGGTGTCAACGCGCGAATTTTTCGTTCGACTGATGTAGCTGTTTCTGTTTTAAAATCGACAAATCCATCTTCTCGAGACAGTAATTTTGTAAATGTTGCCAGAGCCTCGATCTGTGGTTGGGGCGTCAAAGATCCTGCGACAAATTGCGTTATAACTTCTCCGATGTGGGCTGAGCCGATCGCGGCGAGACGCGCCATAAGTGTTGGCGTCGTGTCGGTTGGGGATATTTGAGCAGGATATTGTGTCAAAATTGATCCATGATCAAGTTGTGCATCCATGCACATGATGGTAATGCCAGTTGCGATTTCACCAGCCGCAATCGCTGATTGAACGGGTGATGCTCCGCGATACAGAGGAAGTAGGGATGTGTGAACATTGAGCGCGCCATAGTGCGGGATCGAAAGGATCGCCTGTGGAATTATGAGCCCATATTGTGCAACGATAAAAATATCGGCGTTGAATTCTTGAAGCGAGCGCTGAATATCTTCAGATTTTAATGTTGCTGGTTCAAGGCACAGAGCGTTGGCCTCAGCAGCGAGCTGAGACACAGGGCTTGAATGGAGTTCCTGTTTGCGTCCAACGCGCCGCGCCGGCTGAGTTATAACACCGACAACTGTTGCATCTTTCATCGCAAAAAGCGCACGTAAAATCTCAGTTGCGAATAATTCTGTTCCAAAAAAAACAATTCGTATCATAAAACGGACTAAAATTAATCAGTGCGCGGACGCACTTTTTTTGAGGTTTGTTTTGCACGGTCAATAAATAAAATGCCGTTTAGATGGTCAACCTCGTGTTGGAGTACGCGTGCAAAATAATCAGTTGCAACGAACTCTACACGCTCGCCACCTGAAAGTGTTGCGCTTGCCGAAACTTGAACATGTCGCTCAACATCTCCAACAAGTCCAGGAACCGAGAGACATCCTTCCTCATCAAGTGCTGTTTTCCATGAATAGGTAGCGAATTCTGGATTGATTAATACAAGATCTTCTATTTTCGAAAAAGGCAGTGATTCCTCATGAGCAAAAGCCTCTTTCCCAATCGTAATCATACGAATTGATTTTCCGATTTGGGGCGCCGCAAGACCAATGCCATCGTCCGAATGCATTGTTTTAATCATGTCTTTGCTGAGCGATTTAAACTCTTCAGATTGCAAAAAAGAAGCTTCAATTTTGCTTGAAGTCGCGCGAAGAATCGGGTGCGGATGCTGGAGTACGGGCAAAATTTCTGCCATATGCGACGTATTCTATCACTATTTGCGTAAAAAATCAAGCCTGCCATAGGGCGCTTGGTTGAACCTTTTTCTGAGTACTTTTTCGGATATCCACCACCGGGTAAACCCATCAAAATCGCGAACACTCCATGCGGATAAAGCAGGCCGCCGTGTCTGAACATACCATGCGCCCGCCCAGGCGCGTGGGAGACGTGTTGACATGGCACGAAGCCGGTTCCAGATAGACTCTTCGCTGCGCAAATGTGGATGAATGAGCTCAAAATCAGGTGAGAGGTCTATAACCGTATCAAACCAGCCCAGATCCACTGAGTAGGCGAGGGGTGCGGTTGCAATAACGATTATGCGATGTTCCGTTGAATAAATCTGCTCTACGGCCTCAGTTGCACGAGCAAGTTGTTCGGAGCGCGCGTCCGCAAGAATGATTTCATCTGCGGCGTTCACGACGGCAAGTTCGCGAAGCTCCCGAACAAGTGATTGTGCACCGAGGCCCATGAGCAAAAATTGAGTGCCGCTGCACGTGACGCACTGCGCTTGTGCATTAACTGTTTCAAACGGTTGCAACGCGCCACAATCCTTGCAGAGCGCGTGTGTGGCCTCCCGAAGATGCGGGACAAAAAAGATGAGTCGCTGTGAACGCTCAATTGCATCTTCAAGTACCGGCGACAAAAATAGCCGTCTATTTCTGGGCTCCTCGGCCGTTCGATCGACTATTGTTGGCCATGTAGCAAGCGAGGGCACTGTCGCAATACGATTAAGGTCAAGTGTGTGCGGTGAATGACCTATAAGTGTAACGCTGTCGCCCAAATTAATTCTTCGTGATTCTAAAATTTGTCGATTGTCGTAGTTGATGCCGTCCCATTGGGTATGAAAAGGATGTGTTGGCTCGTCGACAGCCCACGCGCCGTCCCCTGCAAAGGGGAGCCACGTCAATGCATGTGTTCCGACAAGAATTATTTTTTTGGATCCGCCGGTCCAGGCGAGCCATGCTGCGCGACGGCGTGGCGCTGATTCCGGGTGGTAGTGAATAATTTCATGGTCTGCTCTGTGTCCCGAAAGCAGTCGCACAAGTTCTTCCGCACGCTCATTGCTTGGTGCCACAAGAGCAATTACGCGTTTTGATTTCGCCAGCTGACACATAGCTGCGAGCACTGCTGCATCGTGCGATTCAGCATCAAAATACCACGCGCATTTTATGGCGGTGGGGGCCTCTCGTGGCATTATTTCAGCCAGCTCAGTGCGTGTCAGTGCTTGGTATGTTCGCTTGCTTGGCGAGGGGAGAGAATAACGCGCAAGATTTCCAATGGTTGAGTTAAGCTCAGAAGCAAGCGCAGTTAGCCACGCGACTTCGGGAGTGGAAAGAACTTTGACTGGAGTTTGGTCGGGGATTGGCCGCACCGTAAAAGCAGTCGAGAGAGGAAGTTCACTTATAATACCGAAGAGTATCTTCTTTCGAAACGGAATTTGAACCAGCATACCAACCTCGGGCGCTGGCGGAAGCTCCCACGAGTAATCAAAGACAGACATGCCCGCTGGCATGCTGCGCAGCGGGGCCACGCGAATCAATCGCTTCATACACAGCTCACTCAGAAAATAAAATTGCGTTGATAAGGCCTACGCCGTATCGAACCTCGTGTGATAAAATTCGAACATTCGCCGGGAATCGTCGGAGCAAACCGAATCCGACTCCAAGCGCCTTACTTACGCACTCTTCGGCATCAGAAAATTCATGCACCAGTTTTGTAAGCGCTGCGACAGAGCGGTGTTCGATGGCATCAATAAGCGCTGTCTCGAATTTAAGTGCGTGTTCTGAAAAACCAGCGGGCGAGTCCGAGGTATGTCGGTGTGATGCGTCTCCAGTTATCAAAACAGCAACACGTCGCGGGCTTGAGTGGAACACCTCTTTAAGGTGCGTGCCGATTTCAGCATGATCAATTATTGAGTTTGTGGTTGTGCCAACGACTATAATCCGCTCGGTTGAGGATACACCAAGAAGACGAAGCGCGAGCGCGGACCCATAATCAAGTTCATGTTCGGCAACGTGTTGGAGCGAAAGATGCTCGGCGATCTGCTCCCGATGCAGTGCACTTAAAAAACTAACATCGGTTGGATACGACGCATCGCCTGAATGAACGACGCCAAATGATTTTAGTTGTGGCGTCAGAGTCGGACTGTTAAAAACAGCATATTTTTTTTCGAACATTCGTGCATGCTCACTGACAATGAGAATGACTTCTGCATTCGACGCAGCAAGCGCCTTTCGAAGCAATGCAAAACCCATGGCAGACTGTGACTGTTCGAATTTCTTGTCTTTAAGAAGCAGAGGGTTGTGCGCAACGAGGCCGGCAAAAACAATCATACTTTATTTTGCTGCAATATGATTCGCAGGAGCTGTATCAACAAGAGGCTCACCCTCGGTTACGCTAATAAGCGTCTGTTCATCAGTATAAATAACATTTTTTGTCTGGTATCCGAGACTTTTAAACACTGCGGCGCTTGGAATTAATCGGCGGCGTCCATTTGAAACTACATAAATGAATGCCGAACCCTTTGTTGCGACAAGGGTGCCGTCATGAAATAAAATTGGCGTGTTGCTGAGTGGATATTTTGCAAGCTGCTTCATATCCTGTACAAGAATTTTCTTTTTTGGGAAGTTTGCTTTCACAACATCCTGCGAGGCGATAACTGAGCGAACACCGTTTTGAATGTAGTAAAGTGCTTTTGTCTTTTTATCTTGGACAACGGCTCCGAGAGGATACTCCGACGCTGTTGTTATGAATGTGCCGCTTTCGTACTCAGCTACATCTGCATCTGTCACATCTTCAACCTCATCAGGATTGAAACCAATTGTTTTAAACACTGCGGATGACGCGATTGGGTGTTTTATATCATCAATAATGAGATACACCATGCTGTTTGGTGTACGAACAAGGCTATAATTTGGAAGCGAAATTGGCGAGCCTTTTTGATAAGCCCCGAGATCTGCCGACTGAATTTTAAGCACGCTATCGGGGCTATACCTAGATAAAAAGGCCGCCTTTGTTGCAAAAGGACGGATGACACCGTTTTTTATTATGTATGTTGTATCATCGCCGAGCGCCTGGATGAGCGATCCATCCGGATACACACGCGTAAACCACTTATTCCAGAGTTTCCAAAAATTAAGATTTCCATGGAGATGAGGCGTATATGTATAGAGAAACGCGGTCGCATTCGAAAGAGGGTTTACGGGTTGATTATCAATTACATACGTCGTCCCCGCGCGCTTGATCCATGTTTGTGCAACATTTTCGTAATAATACCGCATGATCGAAGCTGAGCGGCGCACCTGATTTGCAAAACCTTTGAATTTAAAAATAGACGGGTCATTCAAGCTGCAGCCATCACACACGCCAAAACCCGTAGCCCAATCAAGCTGTTTTTGTGCCGGCGAGGAATCGGTTACAAGGCTTTGTTCTTTTTGCAAAACAACAAGCAAATAACGGGGATTGATTTGCGACTCTGCTGCTGCAGCCATAATAATTTGGGCCGCGGTTTTATTTGAACCATCCGTGTCAACAAACCGCATCCCTGCAATAGCACCACCCTGAGCAGTAATAAAATTTTGAACGTCCGTCGTCGACATTGCGTCGTAAGAAGTGAGATCATTGTCCGTAAGTATAAGCTGCGGATTAAAATCTGCAGCTAGAGCGGATGTGGGCAGCATGAGGCTCACCAAACTGAGTGCCACTGCAAATCGCACAAAAATGATTCTCATAGAGAAAGAAGTATACCAGGTCACGACCAATTCGGGCAATAATGCTTTATTTAAAGCGGAAGCTCAGCCACTTGAAGTTTTTTCAAAATTGCGGGCACAACGCCACCGTCTTGGGTTATAAGTGACTGGAGCATGTGCTCGGGATGCACTTGCGCCTGCCCATTTTCCTCTGCTATTCGATAAGCAGCCTCAAGAGCTTTCTGAGATTTGTGCGTAAAACTCTGTGGATTCATAAGTTGAACTTTTCGTATATTTTAGTATAATGAGGGCACTCAAAAAGAGCAAATGCACACCAGATTATCACACTTTGCCACACTTCCTTTTTGGTCACAGAGCTCGGAGCAGCTGTGCGACCATGTATTAGCGCGCCTTGAGCAGGGGTTCTCGACGCATATTGTAACGATCAATGCTGAAATGCTGCTCTATGCAGCGGTGCACCCGAGCGCAGAGCAGGCAATCGACGCGTGCACTATTGCAACAGTCGACAGTTTTGCTGTCTGGCTGTGGCTCAGATTTTTTTTTCGCCGAAATTTTCCACGGATAACTGGTGTTGCTTTTGCGGAAAAACTCGCAGTACAGGCCGGCCAGAGAGGGGAACGTGTTGCGCTCATTGGCGGTAGCTCTACGATTGCTGTCCAGCAAGCACAGCAATATCTAGAGGCGCAATCAGCTCGTGTTACTCTTGCTGTTCGTCTTGAACACACGCCACGAGAACAGGAGCCGGTCATGAGTAGCCTTATTTTAGAAGGATTGCGAAGTGTTAAACCAACCATTATTCTGGTTGGCTTTGGCCATGGAGTTCAAGAAGTCTGGTTGTCCAAGGCATTGCCGCTCGTAGGTTATCCAGCAATTGGTATCGGTGTTGGAGGTGCGATTGATGTGTGGGGTGGTGTTGCTCGTCGTGCTCCTGCCACGCTTCAGCGCCTCGGACTCGAGTGGCTGTGGCGACTCATTCAGCAACCATCGCGGTATCGTCGGATACTTCGCGCAACAATTGGTTTTCCTGCTCGGTGTATTTGGGAATCTCTGCTATACTAAAAAAATGCATCGTACCTTGCAACAAATTACAATTTTTTGCTGCATTATTTTGGGCTGTACTCAGTCTGTTTTTGCAGCAACCGAAGATGTTGGAGAATTGCAAAAACAAATTGCTGATCGACAGAGTAAAATACAGGACATACAGACCCAGATCGATGCGATGAAAAAAGCGCTCCAAACAAAGCAGCTTGAGGGCGTATCTCTACAAAATCAGCTTGGCATAATTAATGGGCGCGTCCAAAAAACAAAACTAGATATTGCAGCGACAGAGCTCCATTTGCAGCAAACACAGCTTGTACTGCAGCAAACTGAACTTCAAATAAAACAAAAAGAGCGCTCAATATCGTCTGATCAGACCCAGATAGGAGAGCTCGTGCGATCTCTCGACAAAGCGGAGCGTCAAAATCTGGTAAGCGTTTTTGCGCGTGGACAAACCATCTCTGATTTTTTTCAGACACAAGAGGCATACCAGAATATTGATTCTGATATGACGCAAGCAATAATGCGTGTCAGCAAGGCGAAGTCTGATCTCGACACTCAAAAAAATTTGCTCGACGCAACGAAACAAAATTTAACCGTGGTCAAAAGCTCACTTGAAACAAAGCATGGACAGCTAACCGATCAAAGCAATGCAAAAGCACAGCTGCTGCTCGAGACAAAGCAGAGCGAGGACAAGTTTCAAAAACTAGTTACAGATTTGAAACGTCAATACGCGGCAACTGAAAGTGAAATTTCGTCTATTGAACGGCAAGTTCAGGCCCGTCTCAAAAATAAAAGTCTTCGGCTGCCGATAGGCAGTGTCGCACTTCAGTGGCCAACTCCGTCACGCACTGTAACCGCGGGATTTCATGACCCGGATTATCCGTTCCGCCATATTTTTGAACATCCTGGTATCGATATTCGGGCTGCGCAAGGCACGCCAATTCGTGCTGCGGGCGCAGGCGTTGTTGCAAAAGCAAAAAACGCAGGCATGGGCTACAGCTACATAATTATCATTCACAGTAACAAAATCTCGACTGTTTACGGGCATGTTTCGCGAATTGTTGCTGCAGAAGATGACGCTGTTTCAGCGGGCGACATTATTGGTTACAGCGGAGGAACACCAGGAACTCCAGGAGCTGGTCCGTTTGTAACTGGTGCTCATTTGCATTTTGAAGTGCGCGAAAATGGAATTCCCGTTAACGCGCTCGACTATTTGCCATAAATTATTTTCTGATATAGGCCAAACTTGCGAGTGAGGTCTGTGGGAGGCGTGTTGACGTGCTGTCGCTCAAAAAAGTAAGCAGCACAAGCTTCGTAGTAAAAGAGTCTCCCGGAGTTGCTAAATCAAGATTGATTGACTCTAGGTTACGTATCACTATTGCATACTGATTGGTTGAACCAGTAGTGATTTCATCTGCGAGCGCAAGTTTTTGCTGCGCAAGACCACCGATTATAGTTGTCTGCGAAGGAATTGTTTTTTCACCAATAAGCGCTCCCAAAGTTTTATCAGCGTTCAACCGGTAAATTTGTAATGTTTTACTTGGCGCGTTCGTCGAATTATTTTGGCTGTCAAATTGAAGTATTATTTGAGATAGTGATTGGGTCGTTGTACTCTTGTTTACAACAGAAAAACCACCGACAACAACATTCACGGTTGCAAGTGGCGATCCTGCTGGAACTAGGTCTGAGACTGCTGTTGCCTGTATATCAACGTAACTTATGAATGTGCCATCGCGCGTGATTGTCTGCGCGCCGTCATCAGTTTTAAACTCAGCGTGGTATGTATATGTGAGTCCTGGCTGAACAGTAAACGTTTTTTTAAACGCAAGGCCTGTTATGAACGTGAGGCTGCCACCGGAGCCATCGATTGCTCTGTAGGTGAGGGAACCACTCGCAGGGGTTGAAAGATTAATTGTGATTAGCTCAGAAGGCATCCCAGATACAGACATAGCGAGCAAAGAGACGTCGGTTATGGAAAGCTTCGGCTGCGTGGTTGCAACAGGAGGGGCTGGTTGAATCGGAGCCGTCGACGTTGGCGTCGCAAAATTACTAACTTCGGGTGTGAGGGAATAGTCAGGGAAGAAGGTGTCCGGCACGTCATGGATTGAGGCAAACAAAAATCCACGCGCCTTAAAATCTTCCTCGGTTTTGATCCACTCAAGATGTCCGCTTTCATCTGTTACTAAATAAACTTTCGGATCGGTCTGAATTTTAATTAAACTGCCCGGCTTAAACAAAACATTCTTCCCAAGCGGATACGCACTTAATTGTTCTACAGTATCAAATTGTGCGACGCCACTAAATGAGCTACCAAACCAAGATTGGTACACTGATAGCATGGGAAATGGTCGGCGCTTATCGCTGTCCACCAGGTAAACTGCAGGCGATCCTTTGAGCTTTATAAGCTGTCCAAGATCAGCTGCGTGTGTGGTCATGGGACGGATTGTGGAAATTCCAAGGATGACAAGAACGGCCACATGAATAAGCGGGCTTGGTTTGGAATTAATTTTCATATTACAGATGAACGAATAGAGAGAACAGGATGTACCAATTGTATCATACTCAACCCGTGTTATCGAGTCCCTTAGCACCGCAGGAAGTTCAAACCAGAGTTATGCGTCGCAGAAGATATATTGTGCGACACAAGAATAATGCTCTTCTAAACACTGAACCGGCCCTCCTAATAACTCACGAAGACCTTATCCCCGAAGCGAACATCGATGCGCTTCGGATTCACGAGCTTCGTTGAAGCTGCCTGAACTTTTTGAAATTGTACATCGTAGTCTGCGTCCTGCGTCATCAAAACGACCAGTCCCCTTACAAAATGTAGTTCGAGTAGTTGTGGGTCATCGGGTTTCAGCGCAATGGCACTGAGGTCGTCGTGCACCATGCTTCCTGCCGTCCGTTCAAAACGAGTCGCAAGATCGACCGTACGCTTTTCGACGACGCGTGCCAACAATTCATGCTCAGAAGCTGCGAGGGGCCGTCCAAGAATTATCGCTGGACGCTCAATAAACGCGGCTAGCGTAGAGGTGATGTCATACCACCTGACCACCTGCCCATCCGCCGAAACGAGCGCTTGGCCATTTTCTGCAATCACACGAGCTGCAATCGGAATTTCTGTTGCAGAAATAATGAGTGTATGCGGAAATTTTTTTTGAATGGTGATGGAATCTATAGCCACCTGTTTTTTTATTTCGGCCTCAACGATCGAGCTCTTAAAAAACATAAAGCTCGAGTGTCGCAACCCAAATGTTGTCCCCTCTAGATAATCGCTTAAAACATGCTGAATTCTTACTGTCGTTTCTGTGTCTGAGCCAGATATTTTTTTATCAGAAAGCTGGAAGTATGAATGTACCGCGCAAATGCGAAGCATCCCAAGGCTAAGCAAGATGAAAATAATAAACTCGAGAGAACCGCGCTTTAAAAGCCCACGAATGGCCCACCGTGCACTCCGGATCGTTTGTGCGCCAACAGGAGCGCCCCGTGGCGATATTTTTTCTGCTGTTGGCTTGTAGCGAACCGAATTTTTTGCGAACCGGTTCATACTGCAATAAAAAGATCAACGTCGATACTTCTTTAGCTTTTGAGCGTGTCCCACGATAAATAATTTTTCAAAATCGAAGGAAGTTTAACGGAGCCGTCGACGGTTTGATATTGCTCCAAAATAGCGAGCCATAAGCGATCCGTCACGCCGGTACCGTTTACTGTATGAACCAGTTCACGACCTCCCGCGCCTTTGAAATGAATGCCGAGCCGTCGCGCCTGATAATCGGTTGTATTGCTGGTTGACGTCAATTCACGATATTTTTTTTGTGATGGGAACCATGCTTCAATATCAAATTTGCGACTCGCTGGGTATCCTAAATCTCCTGTACAAATATCCACCATCTGGTAATGAAGGCCGAACGCGGCAACGACTTTCTCTTCAATGGCGCGGATGCGCATATGCATTTCATGCGAATTTTCTGGTGTAACAAAGGCAACCATTTCAACTTTTTGAAATTGATGCACTCGCAAAATACCAGCCTGGTCCTTACCATAGCTGCCGGCTTCACGGCGAAAACAGGTCGTTTCCGCCATGTACATCTTCGGAAGGTCTGCCTCATCAAATGTTTCACTGTCATGAAGTGAAACGAGAGGCACCTCTGCTGTGCCAACCAGGTACAGATCGTCTTCCGTTGGGTTTACTCGATAAATTTCAAAGCGATCCGCAGGAAAATGGCCGGTCCCATACATCGCGCGTTCGCGAACGAGTAATGGCGGAATTACCAAACCAAAACCTTCGGCTGCAATTAAATCGGATGCGGCACGGAAAACTGCACGCTGCAGCTCTGCAATCGGCCCGGTTAGATAATAAAAACGGCTTCCCGATGTTCGTGCCCCCTCCTCACATTTAATAAAGGGTCTGACCGAGGGAAGCTCGTGATACGGCAGAGGCTCGAAATCAAACTGGGGCATGTCGCCACCTCTTGAAATAACAATATTCCCTTCCTCTGTCGCTGCGATTGGCGTCTCTGGATCGTTAATATTCGGCAGCTGCATCAATAATTCAGTGCGCCGTGTTTCGTCGACGCTTAAAACCGATTCTTTTTCCTTTATGGAATGGGAAAGCGCTTGCAACACGGTGCGCTCCTCGTCAGAAGGCTTCCCTTTTGACCGACTCTTGAGGTCGTGGCGCAGCGCATCAACCTCAGACTGAATCGCGCGCACACGAGCATCAACGTCAAGAAGTTCGTCAACAGAAACAGTCGCATTGCGGCTTTCTGCAGATTTTTTTATTAATTCAGGATTTTGTCTGATGACGGCTATGTCTAACATATCGACGTAATTATACGTTTTTTTTCAAATCTCGCAAAATGTATTGATTATTTTCAATAATCGGCAACTGCATAGCGCCGTCAATTGATTTCCAAGTCACTTCTCGGACCTCGGAGCAGTTTGGTTTTGCCACTGCAGTATTTGCCACTCGAGCAATGTACGCGAGAATTACAATCTGAATATGTGGCCGATCGGGATGAAACCAAGAATAAACGGCCATTAACTTTGGATCCATAATGTCGAGGGCAACTTCTTCTTTGATCTCACGGCACACTGTTTCTGATGGGTGTTCACCAAACTCAACCTTTCCGCCTGGAAATTCCCAGCGTCCGTGCATCCCTCGATTACGTGGATCATGCCGTTTTCCAAGCAAAACCTCGCCTCGCTCATTTAAAACAAGGCCGATTGCAACAAAAATTTGTCGTTTTATAGGGCCTTTTTTTTCCTGCATAACGCTTCTTTAATACGGCTGGTCGAATAACGCGCACGTTTGTGTTGTCCCAAGCGAACGATTTTTGGCTGAGGGTTTTGTTTTTCAACCCAGTCTTTGAGCAGAGCTACACCATACACCTGATCATGGCCAAGAGCAATAATCCCGGGCTTCAGACTCCGCAGAGCCTTCAAAATATCTGTTTTATCCCCTGCAATTACTTGCGTCACGGATTTCGTTGCACCAACAACGAGCATGCGTTCTTTTTGGGTGTGGACCGGTGTCGCTCCAGAGAGCTGGGCTCGTCTCTCGTCGCGCGAAATAATTACGTAAAGTTCATCGCCCAGCTTGCGCGCCGCAGTCAAAAAGAAAATGTGGCCCGGGTGGATAATATCAAACGTACCAAAACATACGACGCGTGTCATACGCGAATCGCTGCAATTAGATCAGTAAGCGGGATGCGCGATAGCGACAAATTCGCCGCAACATCCGAACCGCAAATAAGCATCCGCTTACTGTGGTGCAAATACCACTCCGCTTTAGGCTCGCGAGCACGAAATATTTCGTAGGCCTTTGTTAAATCAACTGAGCTCTCAGCAAGCGCGCGAAACGAGCGAAATTTATTTTCAGGATTTACAGCTATAACGAGAATTGCGCCGTGCGTCGCTGCAAAACGCAAAACCATTTTCGCGTTAACTTTTGTTTGTATGCCAAATGCCGCGCCCCAGCGTGTTTTAAATGCGGTCGCTTTTTTCCAATCACGCGTGAGCTCTGCCTTTTCAACAAGACACGCAAATAATCCATCAAAATAATTGCACCCAAACGCAAGAATTTCCGCTGATGATTTTCCAATGCGTGATTGATATGTCATCACAACCGCAGCCGAATACTCGCTGC
Source organism: Candidatus Magasanikiibacteriota bacterium (assembly GCA_943355025.1). Taxonomy (GTDB): domain Bacteria; phylum Patescibacteriota; class Patescibacteriia; order Magasanikbacterales; family 2-02-FULL-50-9b; genus CALRDW01. The sequence goes on from CALRDW010000004.1 coordinate 14,959, forward strand.
GAGGAACATTGATTAAACGTCCATGATCATCGTCATTAATATATTCAACCAATTCGAGGAGCGCAATTTTTTCAAGCGGCGCAAGCTTTATTTTTTTCTCTGCAGTTAGAAATTTATATACGAGCGTGGTCGCAGAATCTTCAAGATTGCCTTTGTGTTCATCAAATTTTCCCCGCCCAACGCCAATATACATCGTATTCACATCCGCATCAGGCTGCGTGACGTTGCCACCCTTGGGTGTCGTTGGAATGTAGGATACGCGCGCGTCGCTCCAACCAGTCAAAAATTTTTTAATCATCCAAATACATGCGATCTCGTCCAGGTGTGGATTGCGGTGCGTTACGATTTTTGACATACATTATTGAGAGGTTTCTGGCTCTCCTACCATTGTTTGCGGCGCTTCAGGACGAAGTGTTGGAAACAAAATAATTTCTTTAAGGCTTGAAGAATTTGTAATAAACGCGACAAGACGATCAATACCGATTGCCATACCGCTTGTTGGTGGCATGCCGTGTTCAAGCGCAGTCAAAAACTCTTCATCCAGAAATTGCGCCTCCTCGCTCCCGTGCTCACGAAGTAATTCTTGCTGTATAAATCGCCGTCGTTGATCAACTGGGTCATTCAATTCGTGGTAGTACGCGTTAATAATTTCTGCTCCCTGAACAACAAGCTGCACAGAGGCACTTTTTGTCGGATCATAATCCGTCGCTTTCGCAAGCGGTTTGAGCTCGATTGGGTAATCAAATACCCAAACAGGCTGTGTAACCCCAGCACGCGCCGTTTTTTTGAAAAGCTGATCGTAATATTCACCTATACCAACGCAGCCTTTGAAATCAATCGAAAGACCCTTCTCTCGCACAGCTGCGATAAGCGCGTCTTCCACTCGATACTCATCAATATCAATGCCGCATGAATCAATGATGAGTTCGCGAAAGGTTTTTCGTGGCCACTCACCCGCAAAATCAAGCTCGCCCTCTCCATACGGAACCGTGAGAGAACCAACAGACTTTTGAATGATGTGACGCATGACACCTTCAAGAAAATCTACATAAAAATCCTTGCTCGGAACAAACGCCCAGTACAATTCGATGGTTGTAAACTCGGGATTGTGGGCGTAATCGATGCCTTCGTTCCGAAATAAACGTCCGATTTCATACACTTTCTCAAAGCCACCAACTATCAGGCGCTTCAAATAAAGTTCTGGGGCGATGCGCAAAAACAGATCAATGCCGAGCGCATTGTGGTGCGTTACAAATGGACGTGCGTTTGCACCGCCCGGAATTGGTTGCAAAATTGGCGTTTCAACTTCGATAAAATCGCGCTCATCCAAATATTGCCGAAGTGACGAAATTAATTTTGAACGCACCAAAAATTTCTCCCGCACCTCAGGATTGCTGAGCAAATCCAATTCTCGATGGCGATATCGAAGTTCGATGTCTTGCAGGCCATTCCACTTGTCTGGCAATGGACGAAGCGCTTTCGCAAGAATCCGAGCCTGCTTAACCTCGATTGTTTTTTCGCCGACCTTCGTCAGGATAACGTTACCTGTAATTTCTAAAAAATCCGCGTGGTCAACGCACGCTTTGAGCATCATGTACTCCTGTTCGCCGAGCACATCTTTGCGCAGGTGCAACTGAATTCGACCTGACATGTCGCGGAGATCCGCAAACGCGGAACCTCCGTGCCACCGAACATTCATAAGTCGTCCCGCAACAATGACCTCTGTTGTTGTCGCAAGTAACTCGTCGAAATTAGTGACCACGTCCCCAATCATGTGCGTACGGTTAACCGCGTTCGGATACGCAACAACCCCTCGAGACTCCAAATCCTTCAATTTTTCAAGCCGCACTTCTTCCTCGGCGCGATGCACAATCTCTTCGGCCATACTTATTTGATTTCCAAAATTTTGTAGAGAGTTTTTTTGATTGGCGTCACGACTTCAACATCGTCGCCGACACTGCGACCAAGAAACGCCTCACCAAGTGGTGATTCATTTGAAATTTTGCCATTTGACGGCTCGGCTTCGTTTGAACCAACAATCGTATATGTACGCTGCTCGTCGCCTGTTTTTACGATGATTGTCGAACCGATATGGACAGTTGAATCTTCTTTATTCACCGCATCCTCGATGAGGACTGCGTTCGAAAGTAGTGTTTCAATCTCAAGCACGCGGCCATGAGCAAATGCCATGCGTTCCTTTGCGTCTGAGTATTCCGCGTTTTCCGATAGGTCACCGTTTTGTTTCGCGTCATCAATCTGCTGGGCAATTTTCCGGATCGTTACTGTTTTGAGTTCCTGAAGTTCATTTTTGAGTTCCTGCAAACGCTGCGCTGAAACATACTTGGGTCCCTGCATAAAAAAGTTCGTTAGGTAGCTCTCAGTATAGTCCTCTCACCGAGGCTAGTCAATCGCACTGTGCGCAGTCTTAGGAGATTGACGCTTCGACATAAAAATGATAGCGTGCCCCCACAACACACGGGGGTCACATGGAGAAGTTTCTTACACCAGAAAATGAAAGCTTGATGCAAGAGCTTTGTGCACGATTCGTAGATGCGCGTAATAATGGTGAGCGCTGCGAAGACGCAACATGGAACGCGATCTTGAAGCTCGGCGTGATGTGTTCGTTTGAAGCAGTGATTTTGCGCTTTAAGGCGTACCATGTCCCAAAGATTTTTTTGACGCGGCGTCCTGATAGTGATCCATACTATGCCGGCCTATGGCACTGCCCAGGAACGTATATGTTGCCCGGCGAAAATGAACAAAGTGTTGCCGCACGACTGTCGCTGAGTGAGCTTGGCGAGGCAAAAATCGTTGAGGCGCAAGATCAAGGCTCGATCATTGTAACGGATGAGCGCTCGACAACGAACAGCAAGGTCTATCTGTGTAGACTCGACAAAAAGCCGACGGTTCAAGGCGAATGGTTCTTGATAAACGCATTACCGAATAATCTCGTGAGGCACCATCGCACAGTGATTTATATGGGACTTCCGCTTGAATATAAGGCCTTACTTGCTAAATAACTCAGTTCGGTTCTGCAGGCATGGCGACCACCGCTTTCAAGAAAGTGCTGGTCGTTTTTTTATAGCTGAACAGCTGGTATCGAAGTTTCATTTCACTAAGGAATACCGCCCATCATTAGCGTATAGAAATTTTTCATCAACCAATTGATCAATTGCGCGCTGCGTTTGCCGGAGTTCCCGATCAGCGCGCGTTGCGAGCTCTTCTGTAGTTAAGTCATCCTCAATCAATAATATTTTTAAAATTTTTCCCCGAATTTGCCGGAGTGACCCCTCAAACTTCGTTTGTACTGTGTGATGTCGTGACCGGCGGCTGGGATTCTTGTGCTGTTTTTTGAGATGCGTTCCATAATCCATGAGCGCCCAATACCATTCTCGCGGATGCACACGGTCGAGCGCCTCAGCAATGAGCGGCATCAGCTGTGCATCAGAAATATTTTCCTCGCCAGCAAAAAAATGATGCAAAAATACTGTCCGCACGTTTGTTTCTATAAAAGCGTTGGGAATATTATACGCAAATGCGAGAATTGACGCCGCGGTATTTGGGCCGATCCCCGGAAACCGCTTGAGCGTCTCGATGTCGCGCGGAACCTCTCCTGCGTGGTGAGCCACGATGAGTTCAGCAGTTCGTTTTAAAAATAGTGCACGTCTGTTGTAACCCAAACCCTGCCATGCGGCAAGAACCTCTGGCGTGGTCGCCTGAGCGAGAGAAGCGAGAGTTGGAAATTTTGAGATAAATTCAGGAAATTTAACAAGCCCTCGTGAAACTTGTGTTTGCTGCAACATTATTTCAGATACCATAACCCAATATGGATCGGTATTTTCACGCCACGGAAGCGGCCGTGCATTTTTTTTATAAAACGCACGGACAATTTTTCGTAGCTCGGCCACATTTGAAAGATTATTGTACCGAATCTTTTGTTGCATGTTTAAAATAATCAAGCGTATAGCATCTGTCCAGCGTCATGGAACCGACTCGCGTACGGACAAGATCCGAAATATATGCACCCGTTTTAAGCGCACGACCAATATCTCGTGCAAGACTGCGGACGTATGCTCCCGGTCCCGTTACAACACGAATGACAAGTCGAGGAAATTCATACTCAATAATTTCTATTGATTTTATCTCAACGTGGCGAGACGTCATTTCAAGTACAACACCCTTACGTGCAAATTTGTAGGCAGCCTTCCCTGCAATTTTGAGCGCACTATACCTCGGTGGCACTTGATTAATCGTTCCAAGAAACGAATTACATACACTTCTGACTTTCGCTGTGGTGGGTTTTACAACCTCTGACCAGACCGTCTTTTCCCCTTCTGCATCCTCAGTCGTGCTCTCCGCACCAAGCTCCATCGTTGCGATATATTCTTTTTCACCGTGCTCGGCTTCCCATAAATGCTTCGTGGCTTCGCGTCCAATTCCAACGAGCAAAACCCCTGATGCGAGCGGATCAAGAGTGCCGCCATGGCCAATTTTTTTTATTCCAAGAGCGTGCTTAATTCGAGTTAGCACCTGTTGAGACGTTGGGCCTTTAGGCTTTATTACTCCGACTATTTGACCCAACATACTCTTCTTTTTGAATGCGAACTAAGTAAACACTGAGGACAACGACGATTATTGTTATGACAATAGCGTATAAAAAACGTGCAATAATGCCACTTTGTGTCGGAAAAAAATGTTCGATGAGCGCCTTGATCGCTTCGTTCCACGCGAGGCCCGCAACAACGCCTGAGCCAGCTAAAATATACTTCGCTGTTTGTTCGCGAACCTCTCTATGTAATCGTTTCCCTTCTGTTTTTAGAACATTGAGAGACATATGGTGTGTAATTAGGTTTGTGTTGCAAGATATGCGCCTGCAATTGCGGCAGTTTCGCCACGAAGCGTTGTAAGAGCAAGGGACGTCTCTGTCCACCCGGCAGCACGCGCCTCTTGGGTCTCGCTTTTTGTCCAGCCGCCCTCGGGTCCAACAGCAAGTGCGATAGTGCCCTTACTCTTTGAGAGTTGCTCAAAAAGTGAAATAGACGCACCAGCGTTGAGAAAAAAGCGGCACGGTGCGCCCTCCGTCGTTATTGCCTCCGCAAGCTGAAGTGGTTCCAAAATGTTCATAAGCATGCTCTGCCCCGACAATTCGGATGCTTCACGTGCAATAACTTTGAGGCGCCCCACATTGAGCCCCGTCTTGACTGTTCGTTCTGATATAATTGGTACAAGTGTATGAACGCCGAGCTCTGCTGCTTTTTGAACCACCAGCTCAAAATTATCACGCTTGAGAATGGAGACATAGAGCATTACCGTGCGCTGTGCAGCGGCCGCGTCCATACAAGCCAATTCTGCTGACACAACTATTTCATCGCTCGAAATACTTTTGATTGTTCCTTGTGCAGAACGGCCGGTGCCGTTGCTTAAAATTACCGATTCGCCAGCAGTAAGATTCAAAACTCTAGCGATTTGGTGAGTAATTTCGCGGTCTGTAATGAGGATTCTGGGGCCGAACTCTACAGATGGAATAATGAATCGGTGGATTTTCATGCCATCATGATAGCATTTTTACAAAATGAAACCAAATGATAGCTTTCTACGTATATAACCATGAAACTGGAAATGGTCGAATAGAATATATTTATAAATACTAAAAACCTATGAAGAAATTTTTCACAGCAGCAATGATCGTCGGAACAGTACTTTTACCAACAGCGTCGGTTTTCGCAGGAAGTCCAAAGGCAGCACCAGTCTACCACGCAACCGTTGATAAATCAGCAGCACTAGGAGCGAAGCAAAAGCAAGGTGATGCCATGAAAGCACACAAAGCAGCAATGGATGCGGCTCAGGCAACACACAAAGCAGCTCTCGCAGCAGCATCAGACACGTATAAAGCAGCTTTGAAACAGGCAAAGGCATATAAATCGAAGGATGATGCAAAGGCAGCGCAGGCCGCATTTAAGGATGCAAAAGCTAAGGCTGAGGCAGATTTTGCAGCAGCAAAAAAAGCAGCGTCAGATACATATAAGGCGGCAAATATGTAATATTTTGGCATCGTGCTTCTAAAATCCCCCACTCATGGGGGATTTTTTTATAAAAAAACTGCGTGATATTAGTCCCGCAGTTGTGACAAGCCTCATTCTGTAATTAACGGTTTCGTGAAGTCCGAGTAAAGCCGGTTGCTGCAATATTTGGCTTAGCGACACCAACCGACACCGCTTTTTCATGTTCACCGGCCGCGTTATAATGAATCATGACCCCATTGTCAAAATTTCGACTCACACGACCAGCCGAGTCCTTCACCCCAAATGGTAGCAAGTGATAGATGCTTCTACGTTCGACGATCGAGCGCTGGACAATAATGGTCCCCTCGCTGTGATCTGTAGGATCACGATAACTTTCGATGATATTTTCGATCAGCCGTTTTCGACCAGCATAGCTTACGAGCACGGTGGGTTCACAGCGCAGACGTAAAAGCTGAAAATCAGAACGACGCTGGTAGACGCGGATACTTCGAACATTGACGTCGGACATGAGACGCTCCTGAACAGTTGGTAGGTCAAAAAACTATACTCGGTTCTGCAAATAATGTCAATTGTCTAGTTGACAGTAGGCCCGAGGGTGAGCAAGTCACGCACAGTAACGAATGTATAACCTCGCCTCTTTAATTCCGAAAGAATTTGTGGGAGTGCCCGTGCTGTTGCTGGTGCGTGCATGCCACCCAGATGGAAAACAACGATTGATCCTGGTCGAACTTTGCTCAGCACTGTATGTACAATATATTCTTGATTTTTTGAAAAAGCATCGCCCGAAATAACATTCCATCCCACAGCATCCATACCCAGTTCATGAACAGCCGCGACGTCGTCTGGAGCACTACAACCACCGGGAAATCTAAAATAATGTGGTTTTCGTCCCGTTAGTTCGGTGATAATTTTGTTTGCATGAACAATCTCATCACGCTTATCAGTTGCACGTGGCAAACCATAGCAATGCTGCGTAAACGCAGCATGGTCGTATGAATGATTCTCGATTTCATAGAGTGGATTTGTTGCGAGTTGCAAAAACCTCGCCGAATAAACCTCAGGCCACATGCCCGTTGCAAAAACAGTTGATTTAGCGTGTGCCGATTCGAGCGCTGTAAAAACACGCTCATCATACCAGAGCGGGCGCACAGATTTGCTCTGCATTTTTTTCATGTGAGGCGTCATATCCGCATCAAACGTAAGCGCAACCAATTTCTCGCTCGTATCACCATGAGTAATTATCCCCGCCGCAAAAGTCGGCACCGCCAGCACGGAGGAACCCATGAGCGCTATACCACATACTATTGCTGCAAAATTAATCATTCGCATACGCTTTAAAATTTCAGTAGTGCGGCGCAAGCCACGCAGCAAAAGCATCAAATGAATAATCACGGCCCAAGAAATTTTTAATCAAATCTGCGGCATCTGCCGAGCCACCCGGCTCCAAAATGATGCGCGCATAGTCCCCGGCTACGTTTGTGTTCATCATGCCATGCTCTAAAAATTTAGACAGCAAATCTTTTGCAATGACGAACGACCACATATAGGTATAGTAGATCGCACTATACCCATCGAGATGGCCAAAGCTTAGCTCCATATAGGTGTCGGGCTCAAACGGAAAGGGGTTGAAACGCTCATAAATTTCATTATACAACGCATGTGGATCGAATTGCGCGCTTCTGTTATAAAATTCAAGCGAGATATTCGCGAGCATCATCTGGCGGCGAACATGCAGCCCTTTGCCAAATTCGTCGGCAGCGCGCATTTTTTCAACAAGAGCGGCTGGAATCGGCTCCTCCGTCTGATAGTGGCGCGCAAATCGCGCAAGCACCTCTGTGTTCCACGCCCATTCTTCAAAAAACTGTGACGGCGCTTCGACAAAATCCCATTCTGTTGCAACGCCAGAAAAATAAATCCATTTTTGTGCACCGCCTAAAATATGGTGAAGCAAATGGCCAAACTCATGAAAAAAAGTTGTGACCTGATCATGGTCGAGCAAAGCAACTGTCGTTGATGCGTGAGGATTCGTAAAATTACAAACGAGCACACCTTCAGGAAGCTGCACATCTCGCACGCCGCTCCGCAGTGTGAACTGCGCCGCATGTTTGTATTTATTTTCACGCGGGTGCATATCAAGATAAATTCGTCCAAGCGGCACACCACCCCGATCAACGTCGAAAACCTCTACCGACGAATGCCACACTGGCGCTGCTGTGGCTGCAGTAAAATTTATATTAAAAAGCTCGGCCGCCAAATTCATGAGCCCTTTTTTTACTCCTGCATATTCAAAATAAGGTCGTACATCCTGTGAGTTAAACGCAAACTGCTCACGCTTAATTAATTCTTCATAGTATGCTTTTTCCCACGCAAACACATTGCTTGCGTCTGGCTCATCAATCTTTTTTCTTTCCAAAAGTACCTCATAGTCCGCGGCAGCCCGTGGGGCAGAAATTTCCGTGATTTTTTCAAGAAATTTATGCGCATTCACTGCCGTTTTAATCATCTTGTCTTCTGTAACATAATCAGCCCAGTGCGCATAACCAAGTAGCTGCGCAAGTTCAAATCTTTTTTTAAGCATCGAATTCAGAACTTCGCTATTTTTCGGGAATGCACGACGATTAAATTCCCGATACAGTTTTTGACGAGCAATCCCATTATTCGCGTAGACCATAAAAGGACGCACATCAGGGTAATCCGTCGTGATTTGAATTATACCCGCAGCACTCGGTTTATGCGCCTCGATAAAATCATCAGGCAAACCCGCGAGGTCCCCCACATGTAATTCAATTGTGTGCACGTCTTCACGAACATTCCGATCAAAGGCTTGTCCGATTTGCACGAGTTCTGCGCGAAGCTGTTTAATTTTTTCTCGAGTTTCTGGGTCTGTGCTCGCACCGGAGCGCTTGAAATCAAGCAAAATTTTATTTAGGAGTCGGACCTCTTCTGCATCAAGGCCTTCCGAATCGCAATTTTTAAAAATCTTATAAAGATCGGGGCTGAGCGAAATCTCTGTCACCAATTCCCCACAATCCTGCTCGTATTTTTCTGCAATTTTTCTTACGCCCTCATTCGGATGTACATTACTGAGCAGGCTCGAAGCAGATTGTATAAAATCAATGTGACGAAATAATTCATTATAATGTTCAAGTACGTCGCGCGCTTCGGCATTCGAATTACTGCGTAAGGTTTCAAAAATAGATCGCGCACGTTCAAAATGCGGAGCAAATGCAGCTGTGCATTCCTCGGCCGTGCATAATGAAGCTGTGAACTCTAACATACCAATAAAGTAGCCTAAAAAGCTGTGAGTAGTCACAACAGACTACCCCGCTGCAGAATGCGTTGTCAAGCTGAAACCAGCGATAGTTCCACTGCGTATACATAGTTGAGGTGATGCTTCTACCGGTCGACAGAGGCAGCATACCAATTACACTTAACTATAAAATTATGAAACATCGAATTGCAACTCTCACATTGACTGCGGTAACGCTCCTTGGCTCAACCACAAGCGCCTTTGCTGCTGATTCTGTTCCTGCAGGATCAATGAATACAAGGTGTTCGATTCGAACTGCTGAGGCAGGCGTGCGAAATGAAAAACATCGCGCAGACGAGGATGCGCGCATGGAAAAAAATCGCGCTAACCAAGGCGCGAAAATGAAAATGCACCAAGAGGAAGCGGATGCATCACGAAATTCACATCGTCAAGAGAGTGATTTACATAAAGCATTAAAAATGCAAGAACGTGAGATACGCGGCCATAAGTCAGACGCTGTAAAGGCAGCCATCATTACCTATCAAGCTGCAATCAAAGCAAACACTGCGACAGCACGTACAAGTGTTGACGCTGCAATAAAAACATTCCGTGATTCGACTGCAGCTGCACTTACAGCGCGTCAGACGGCGGTTGACGCTGCTATTGCAGCGCGTAAACTCGCTGTTGACGCTGCGCTCGCAACCTGGAAAACGCAATGTGCAGGAACAGCGGACCAAATTAAAGCCGCAAACAAGGCGTATCGTGACGCAGTCACGATAGCAGCCCAGACATATACCGCAGCTGTAAAAATTGCACGAGATGTTTATGATGCAGCAACTGTGCCAGCAAGAACAACACGTGATACTGCGATACAGGCAGCCTGGACCACGGCTCGTACAGCAAATGAAGCGGCACGTGTAATTCTTAAGGCAACTCTCGCAGCAGCAAAATAAGATTCAGTCATAATAAATAAAAGCTCCGACATCCGGGGCTTTTATTTATTATCATCTTGCGAAAATAACACGCCTAAGCTATTCTGTTTTATATGCTTAATTATCGATCCTTTGCTGCCGCGCTTTCACTCATCGTGCTGCTTGGTAGCGGCTGCTCATCTGAAAAGCCGGCCGCGACCACGGCTCAGAATATTCCTACCAATAAACCATCTATGGAAATGACGATTGATTCCGCAAAATCTTATACAGCGATACTACACACAGAAAAAGGAGATATTGAAGTAGCGCTCAATTCAAAAAATACGCCGATTACAGTTAATAATTTCGTTTCTCTCGCACGCAAATCATTTTATAATGGCACTATTTTTCATAGAACCATTTCAAATTTCATGATCCAGGGTGGCGACCCAACAGGAACGGGCAGCGGCGGGCCGGGTTACAAATTTGATGACGAACCGGTTGTTGGTGAATATTCTCGCGGAACAGTTGCCATGGCAAATGCGGGACCAAATACAAATGGCAGTCAATTTTTCATAATGCACCAGGCCGTAGCACTTCAAAAGAATTACGTTATCTTTGGTACAGTGACACAAGGGATGGAAGTAGTTGATGCAATCGCAACAGCACCTTCAGAAACAAGCCCAAGCGGAGAAAAATCAAAACCGGTCCATCCTGTCAAAATTGTCAGCGTAGACGTTCGGGAAAACTAACCACGCAATCGCTCAGATGTACAAAAATACCCCGCAGACTGGCGGGGTATTTTTAAATGCTGCAGGCTATTTATTTAACAGCCTTTTTCTTCTTTGCTGGCTTTGCTACAGCTGGAGCTGGCTCTTCATCAACCGGTGTAATTGTTACAACGGGGCTGACGAGTTTGAGAATGCGATCAAGCTTGTTATGGATGATTTCAAGCTGAGTTTTAAACTGATCCATGTTTGGAGCAGCTGCTGCTACTGGTGGACGATCGTAGCTTGGCTTCGAATATGAGCTGCGCTCTGGCCCATCATTGCGTGGCTTATCATCACGAACAAAGCAGTTGCTGCAGAAAACAGGCTTGCTGCCGTTTGGCTTAAATGGAAGCTGACATTCATTGCCACATTGGCTGCAGCTTGCCTTAAACATTGGACGATCTCCATCATCGCGACGAGGACCTCCGAAACCACCGCGGCCTGCGCCGTTGCCGCCAAAACTTGGACGGCCACCTCCGTAAGATGGCTTATGAAACGGCTTTGAGCCCGCTCCGCCTCTGTTGTTGAAATTACCCATAGATATGTGTGTTTTAGTTACTCTTGTACGAATTAGTGACGTGAGCGGTTATTAAGGTAAAAGCATAGCACGACAAACGAAAAAAATCAAGGGGTGGCCCCGAACAACCGTATGTGCGCTTGAAAAAGCCCGCGAAACTGCTATGATGCGCGTATGCAAATCCCCTACCGTAAACCACCGAAATTCAGCGAATTCCAGCAGGATCCACTTCTGACACAACAAAAATTTTTAGAATTACAATCCAAACTTAAACATTTACTCGCGAGCAGACCTCAAGCCGCGGATGAAGTAAATCGACTCGCACAAAATGGAGATTTCTCTGAAAACGCAGAATATCAGCACGCAAAAGGGCGGCTGCGTGGAATGAATAGCGCGATCTTAAAATTAGAGCATCAGATCAGCCATGCCGTCATCATTAAGACGCGGGGAAACGGTACAGTCGAGATTGGAACACGTGTGACAGTTGAGGTGAGTGGCGCACAGCGAACATACCACATACTTGGTTCCGCAGAAACAAAGCCAGAAAAAGGAATTATTTCTTATACGTCTCCCATTGGTTCCGCGCTGATTGGTCACGCCGTTGGTGATGTAGTCGAAGCCCTGCTACCAGTTGGAAAAATAACCTATACGATTCTCACGATCACTGCAGAATAGTTTGTGCCACGGCCTATTTCTGCAGAATTATTTCAACCCACTTTTGCTCGCGCACATTTGTTATTGTCTGACTCAGTGCTTTGTAGCGCGGGCCTGCCGCAGCCAAAAGATCGTCAGGTGTATATAAATAAAAGTAGCGCTCGCCAAACTCATCCTGTTTAGCAATCTCCTGATACGGTCCATATTTTACGGAAATAAAAAATACCCCGCCGGGATTGAGTGCTGTATATGCGCGATCAAAAATAATTTTGAGAGTTTCGCGTGGTGTATGTAGTAAAGAGGCAAATGCGAAAATCACGTCGATACTGCTCTCGAATTCATACATTTCAGAATCAGCCACACTAAATCGCGCGTTCGGTACTGCCTCCCTCGCGAGTCTAATCATTTCTGATGAAACATCGATGCCCAAATAATTTTCAGTGTGCTTGATAATCTCGGCCGCGTCGCGACCATTACCGCACCCGATTTCAAGAATCTTGGGATTTTTTTTATCTACAAGTGAAAGAACGTGCTCGATGTCTGATACGCGCGTGCCGATTTGATTAAATTTTTGCGCCATTTCAACTGCCGTTCGATTATATGTTTCGATCGTAATCTTTTTTTTATCCATAGTCGTTTATCTTTTAAAATCGCCGTCGAAAAAAACCGCTTCGCCATCAATTGATATTTTTTCAACGTCAATAAAAATGTCAATGTGATATCTGCCCTTACGTCGATGGAGCCCTGGCTTTGCATAAATCGCGTGTTTTTCGCCAAGTGATAAATGAACACCCTTTTGCCGCTCGAATGCTGTAATGTCGCTTACGAGTTTGTGTTTCCCCATTGCAGCGTTGAGACCAAAACCGAGTTCGCGTACAAGCACCTCTTCGTCAGCCTTAATAAGCTCAATAATGTGTTTAAACTCTGGCGGCGCATCATCCGGCGCGGTCAAAATCCCCTTCTCAATTGTTACACGAAATGGTTTGAGTATTTGAACTTTATGGTCGTCACCAGCAAATCCAAATACCATTGCCTCTCCATTTACGAGCGTGAGATCGCGTGCCTCTGTAAATACTTCACCGATTGGAAAGGAGCCACCAACATTTTTCATCTCTGAATAATCACCGATGTTTAATTTTGTCGGCTCCATTCCCCCAAAATACGTTAATTTGGTCCCCGCTCATTCAACAATAACTTCTTGAGCCGAATCCAGTTTTGTTTTGAGAGCGTGACCGAGTGGTCGATAATATTGCGCGTCATATTCAAGTGCTTCAATATATGTTGCAAATTGTTCCTCTGGAATTCTCTCGAGGTGTAAATGCTCGATCGTTTTTAATTCGCGCTTAAAAAGTTCGATGCGCAACCGAAATTCGTTGAGACGAAAATTAGTTGATTGAACAAGGACAACGAGGTCGCGTGCGCCGAGTGCGTTGATGCGCGCAAGAACTTCGTCAGGTGTAATCGTTTCGAAATCTACGAATTCTGCGGTTGGAAGAGCACGCCGATAGCTCTCAGTAATGATGCCTGCGAGCGGCGCTGCTGTATCAAAAATTACCAGCTGCTGTTCGCCAGGCGTTACGCAGAGTGCATCCCGCAAGGTGTCTGTGATGTTTTTGGTAGCGAGTCCAATAAGTTGGCCACGAGAATCCATAGAAATAAAATTTGTGCGACTATAACATTTTTCTGTAATTTATTCAATGATATAAAAAACCCGCTCGTGTGTGGAGTGGGTTACCGAGACTCTTTGTGCGTTTCAGCTAAAAAGTGTTTGAGCTTCAACGAATGTATCAACAACATAATCTGCTCCTGCGTCACGGAGACGCTTTCGCGGAAATGTCGTTGTTATTGCAAGAACTTTGCAGCCTGCCGCCTTGGCTGAAATTATTCCGTTGTCAGAATCTTCAATGACGAGACATTTCGACGGTTCTGCCCCTAACAGTTTTAGAGTGCGTTGATACGGCTCGGGGTGCGGCTTTCCGTGCGTAACATCATCGCCTGTTACGACTACTTTAAAGAATGCATCGAGCCTGTAACGATCAAACACTACGCGCTGAATTGCACGATTGTTTGATGTTGTCAGTGCAAGAGCCCTGATTTGTGGTAGCTTCCCCAAAAATCGCAAAAAATCAAAGCTGCCGGGAATTGGGTCGAGTCCGCCACGCACCACTTCACGCATGTAGTACTCTATTTTTTCACGGATCAATTCATCCACAACAAATCTGCCACCGCCAAATCGTGCGTTGATGTAGCCGAATATGTGTTTGCTGGTGTTTCCCTTAAATCCGTGCCACACCTCCTCTGGAACGACGATCCTATGAAGCGCACACACATACCGCTCCGCTGCCTCCTGCAGCGCTTCGCTGTCCACAAGAACCCCGTCCATATCACTTATAACTTCCGTGATTTCATCCACACTATGCTCCTTTTGTTTCAAAACTCAATTGACCTTAGCACAGCTATCAATTAAGGGTCAAATCAACAGGCACGTCTGAATTTCTCAGGTCTCACAAAAGAAAACCGTTGACACATAATACCCAAATCTGCTATAGTAGCGCAGCATTCCGAGGTAGCTCAGCGGTAGAGCAATCGGCTGTTAACCGATTGGCCCAGGGTTCGAATCCCTGCCTCGGAGCCAAAGAAAAATACTCACCTTCGCGGTGAGTATTTTTCTTTTCATTGTAAAGTCATCAATGGCAACCGATCGGATCTTCTTACACAACTAGTGTATGCTCAAGTCGCTCGATTCGTTGAACAACTGCATTATAATACGCATCACTTACCTTATTATCCGCTCGCAAACGTCTCATTTCTTTTAAGAGATCCGCTCCCTGATTTTCGAGATTTTCTAGGCGTTCGTCGTGCTTACCGAAGCAATAAAATATCGCCTCAAATTGAGTATCATGAACAAGTAATTTTTCAATAACTTCATCTAGCTTGCTTTCTATTCCCCCTATTTTACCCTCCATTCTTCCTATTTTATTTTCAACTCCCTCTATTCTACTCACAGCTCCTTCTAACTTTTCCTCAATCCCGTCTATTTTATTCTCGATCCCCTCTATTCTATCCACTTTCTTCTCTATCTTTTCCAATCCACCGAGCTTTTCGAGCACGTACGCTTCAAAAAGTGAATTCGGCTCTGGCTGCACAATAAGCCTGGTTCCCTCCAACATACAAAATACCATTAGTGATTAACTTTGCGAGTATACCAAATCCGTATCCACCGTCAACAAATTAGCATTTCGACAAATCAAGCTCTGCGGTAAATTTTATTTTTGAAACAAATTCCGGAACGTGGCTTACCATAATAAGTGTCCCCTCGTATTCCGCGAGCGCCTCTGCAATTACGGGAAGGTGGCGAAAATTAATATGATTCGTTGGCTCGTCCATGATGAGCAGCCCAGGCTCCTGCAAAACAAATTGTGCATAACACAAGAGGCCTTTTTGACCCTCCGAATATGTTCGGATTGGCTGCTTAAGTGTTTCCGATTTGAGTAAAAAGTGTGCACCGACAGCGTAAATAGTTTCATTGTCTGGCATATCCATCATGCTGGCAAGCGCTTGATATCCGCTCTGATCATAATCAAGCCCTGAAAAATCCTGACGATAATACCCTACTTTTACGCCTGGCATAATTTGGGCCCCTGCATGTGCTCCTTCTGCGAGCGATTTTAAAAACGTGCTCTTACCAATGCCGTTTGGCCCTTCGATAATCATCTTGTGGCCGCGTCGCAATTTGATATTAATATCCTTCTCTACAATTTTATGATTTTTGAGCGCGGCAATTCGTGTAATGACAACAACGTCTTCTTTCCATTCCTGCGGTTCAATTGTAAATCCTCGTAGTGTTCTATCTTCACGAAGCGTGTCAACCTTATTGTCTTCGGCCTCCTCAATTTCACCACGAAGTTTGGACGCGAGCTTGCGCATTTTTCCACCCTTATTTGCAAAAAAATTAACTTTTTCCTTACGATCCAAAATTTCTTTTTGGAGTCGTGCGTTTTTCATTCGATCGCGTTCGATTTGCGCCGCAATATTTTCAACCACGCTGTAATAATCCCCGACATACTGATTAACCTTCCCTGTAAAAACATCGAGATGCAAAACACCATCAGTAAATGAATTTAAAAATTCTGTATCGTGCGAAATAACAATTACTGTTTTTTCGTAGGCTTGTAAAAAATAAGTGAGATGAAAAATTCCCTCAGCATCAAGATTATTTGTTGGTTCATCAAGAAGCAAAATATCTGGCTCTTGAATAAGCGCGAATGCTAAAAGCAGGCGCGCCTTTTGCCCACCAGACAAATCTCGTACATGTTTTTCATGCGAAACCTGTAAATTTACAACTTCCAAGATTTCCTTGATTCGTTTATCGAGATCGTACTTCTTTTCTGTGAAGGCCTCTATAAAATATTCTGTAATTGTTTTGTCCATCGCGGTTTCCGGCATCACTTGCTGCGCGATCGCGACACTCGCATTATTCGTTGTGTTCACGCTTCCGGTTTTCGGTTTAATCTCGCCCGTGATGAGTTTAAAAATTGTGCTTTTACCCGCGCCGTTCTGGCCCATGATTGTAACCTTTGCTCCTTCGCGTACACTAAAACTTGCGTCATCGAGAAGCAATCTGTCTTCAGTATATTCGAATGTTACGTTTTGGAAGCGCAAAATTACATCACCGTGACTCATAGTCGCATCAATATACGTGATTACACCGCTTCTGTCAATCAGCAAAAAGAAAAGAGCATGCACTCTGCACGCTCTTTTTTAGTAAAACTCTTTTTATAGATATGTGTAGTAGTCCCGCAGCTTATCAATTTCTGGCATGTTCTGAATTTTCTCCAGCGCCTTTGCCTCAATCTGACGAATGCGTTCGCGCGTAACATCGAATTCTTTACCAACTTCTTCAAGTGTGTGTGATACACCGTCAATCAAACCAAAACGCATTTCGAGAATTTTTTGCTCACGTGGTTGCAAATCTTTAATAGATGCGCGCACATAATCTCGCAAAAGCTGAAGCGCAGACGCGCGGTCCGGCGACAAATTTTTTACATCTTCAATAAAGTCACCGAGCTGTGAATCATCATCATCGTCACCCACAGACGTTTCGAGCGAAACTGTTTCCTGCGAAATTTTAATAATATGGCGAACTTTTTCAACATCCTCGCCCATTTCTGCTGCGATTTCCTCTGGCGTTGGATCACGACCCAAATCCTGAAGCAACCGGCGCTCAACTTGTTGAAAACGATTAATTGTTTCAACCATGTGAACAGGAATACGAATTGTTCGTGACTGGTCTGCGAGCGCTCGAGTAATCGCCTGTCGAATCCACCACGTTGCGTATGTCGAAAATTTGTAGCCCCGCTTGTATTCGAACTTTTTAACCGCTCGAAACAAACCAATGTTCCCTTCCTGAATTAAATCGAGCAGCGAAAGCTGTTTTCCCACAAATTTTTTCGCGATAGAAACAACCAACCGTAAATTTGCTTCGATCAAACCACGTTCTGCCTCTCTCTCGCCGCGATCTTTCCGCTTTGCCAATGAAATTTCTTCCTCGGCCGTAAGAAGCGGAATTTTTCCAATCTCGCGCAAATACATTTGAATCGAATCGCTCGTGAGCTCCATCGGATCAACTGTATTTTTTGTTTTTTTATCGTGGCCTGTGCTGTGGAATTTATTCAAAATATCTTTTTGAGCGTCGCGCTGTCCCAGCATTCCTTCCTTCATTTCAACCACGCTCACACTTGCGCGCTCAAGCTGTGTTAAAAATTCTTCGAATTGCTCGAGATATTCCTCAACGTATGGAAACGCAAACAACACTTCGACTTCTGTAACAAAACCACGCTTGCGGCCTTTTGTTTCGAGTTCGCCAAGTCGTTCCACTGTCGGTGGAATCAGATCAAAAATATCTGATTCTGGAAGTGGTCCCGCTCCTGTGCCATTGACTCGGCGCAACGCTTTTTGCAGCGCACGATTATTGTGTCCGCTCGGCTTTGGACCAACAATCTTGGGCGCTTTTTTAGCAGGCTTAACAACCTGCTTTACCGGCATGACCTTTTTAACGGACGCTGGTTTTTTTGCGACGATCACTGCGCGACGGACAGGCGCTTTTAATTTCTTGGCAGGAAGTTGCGCCTTCTTTGCCTTCGCTGGTTTCTTCATACAATAAGCTTTTGGTAACGCTCGAGAAGTGTCTTGAGACGGGGTTGATCTCCAGTGCTCTCAGCGCGCTGGATTTCATGAATCAAGGTTTCACGGTGTTCTGTTAAATAAATTTCGCGCAGACGCTTTGTAAGCGCCCGCAATTCCGCCTGTCTTTCTTTTTGGCCCATCTCCGAGTAGCTCGCAGCAACGAGTAACTCAAGTGTCGAGTCTTTGACAGGGGCGCCAGATTTCGGCGTGGTGCCGGTAGTATACTGGTCAGTCCACTCTTTGTAAAGCGCACGATATGTGTCATCAATAATTACATCCTCAGGAAGGACATGCCGCACTTCTTCGAATAAAGAAAACTCCTGTTGCAACAGTGCTAAAATTCGTTCTTCGAGTTGACTACGAATTTGGCGCGACCGTTTTGCCTCTCGCTCTAGCTTATCTTCAATAGGTTTTTGAGCGCTCTGATCCAGCGTCGAAGTTTGAATGCGTCGCATGAGTTCGGTTAGCGCCTCCGCCCCAGTTTGAAGCAGCAAACTCGCTTGCTGAATCCAATGATCCCGTTCAATCGCGCTCGGAAGCAGTTTAATAAACGAAACTATTTTTTGAGAAACCTGATGTTTACGCCGCGGATCTTTTTGTAAATCAGCGCGTCTGTCTTCCGGAATAAGCTGCGTCATCATGTGCTCCATGAATGGTTTTGCAGCCTTAACCGCCTCTGACCAGATGGCCGGATCTTTTTTTATACACTCATCAGCATCTTTACCCGCACCCTCAGGGATTCGAATAATTTTTACGACAAACCCTTCTGCAAGTGCAATCGCTATCGATCGTTCAGCAGCAGCTTGCCCCGCAGCATCGGCGTCAAATGCAATTCGAAGTTCGTCCGTATATCGTTTCAATAATCGCAGCTGCTCAACCGTGAGCGCGGTACCCGAACACGCGACAACCTGTTTCATCCCGGCCTGATGACAGGCAATCACGTCCATTTGTCCCTCGACTAAAACCGTATATCCCGCCTCTTTAATTGCTTGCTTCGCATAATGGATCGCATACACCACATTTCCCTTATGAAACAGTGGCGTCTCCGGCGTATTCATATATTTACCGCCAGAGTCTTTTGTTTCAACAAGCACCCGCCCGGTAAATCCAATCACGCGCCCATGCGTGTCCCAAATTGGAAACATGATGCGCGAACGGAACCGATCGAAATATCCACGTCGACCCTCCGTCTTTGCAATTGTGAGCCCTGCCTTCACGCAATCCTCAATCGTGAATCCTTTTTTTAAAAAATATTGTGTTATCACGTCCCAGCCTGTTGGCGCAAAACCTACCTGAAATGAACCTAATATCGCGCTCGAAACCAACCGCTTCTCTAAATATTCCCGCGCACCAGCCGCGCCCGGAAGCTCACACAAAATGCGATGATACACATTCGCCGCAATTTGCAGCATCTCGAGCAGGCGCGTGCGTTCATTTTTATTTACTTCTGAACGAACGCCACTCGACAATTCAATCCCCGCTTTTTCCGCCAACAATTGCAATGCTTCTCGAAAATCTATATTTTCGATGCGCTGAACAAACGTAAAAATATCTCCACCTTCGCTACAACCGAAGCAGTGCCAGATTTGTTTCTCGCGGTTGACCATGAAACTCGCTGATTTTTCGTGGTGAAATGGGCATGTCGCCTTAAAATGCGCGCCAGACTGTTTTAAAGTCAAATAATCGCGGATTACATCCACGATATCAAGTCGATGCTTAATTGCCTCAACATCATTTGTCATCGCTCAAGCGGCTTACCATTTTTATTCACCAAAATTACCATTGGCACACCAAGCTCTGCGCGCATTCGCGCCAATTCATCTTCGATTACATCGCCAAAATATTCACCGCTGTGAGCTGAAGAACCGTCATACGTTGGCGCTTTTTGATCAATATGAATTGAAAGTGTAAGCGGTACAGCTAAATCCTGGACATAGACATGAAATCGCGGAAAATCAAATCCGCTCACGCGACGAACATAACTAACTTCGCCTTCACGATTAGTTTGTTTTGCATACCCAATACTGCGCATGAACACATGCGGCGGATAATGAGGAGGTTCCTTAAAACGTACTTTCATACTCGCTTCATACTAACTCATCGAAGCGCGATTGGAAAGCGCTCAATTAAAGGAGTAGGGGTCGGGGTTCACTTCGGTCTTAGACGTGGCCGTTTTGACGGCAACCGGTTTTCCATTAATGAGCCGGAGCGACAAGGTACGCGCTGTATCCTCTTCATGAACAAAGGGGCTTCGAGGTTGCATCTGCACAGGCTGCCGTTGTCCATCTTGAAACATATTCTTCTCCCACGTAAGCGTCGGCTGTCCCGTCGCGTCAGCAAACGTGTGTTCAAGTTTGTCACTCAAAACTTTGTGGTCGCCAAACGGTTGATGCCAAGAAGGTATACGGACCTCTGAGCCAGAGTAGGTTAAAATACCGAGCGGCTCCTTGTGCGCCTCCGCACACAGATGTGCAATCGCTGATGCGTCGTGCGCAGGACAGAGAATAAACATGTTGCCTACAGAAACGCGGGGCAAAGCAAGTCGTTCGGCATGCTTAAGTCTTTTCCAATCATCACTATCGGCAGGTCGATCAATACCCACATGCAGAACTTTTTTCGCGCGCAGCCGTACCTCATATTGCGCAGCATACATCGGAACAATACACTCGTGATCAGCATCAAGAATTAATTCAGGTGCAGCAACAAACCCAACAAGATGGAACGGATCCCCTTGTAATATACGAACCTTATTGAGGTTAAATGCAATTCCATCAGCGCCACCAGCTCCCCATGGCCGCTGTTTTTTATGCGCAACCTCAATACTCGTAAGCAGTGCACCATCGGTAATTACAGAAATCAACGAATTCAAATTAGTCGAATGGACCAAAAAATTCCCGCTGGGAAATAGCGTTTTCAATTTTTCAGACTGTTCAGCAGGCAAATCCCTATCAAGACTAATTACAGAATCCAAGATTCTTTTTTCTAAATTTACATCTATTTTTTCACGCGACTTACTGGTAGCGGCAGACTCCCTAAGAAACGCTTCCGCGCCTTGCTCATACTCCAATCGAGCGAGTTTGTAAATTTTACTAAACAGCTCTGCATGATACGGCTTCTGTCGCACGAAATTATGAACGAACTCAGGCAGCCCCTGCGCTTCGTAGTCGTCGTTCGTGAGCTGGGCACCAATTTTTAAGGCTAAGCCATGCCCATAATAATTTAATTCTGACTCGAGATCATCTAACAATAACGAGTCCTTGTCGCTCAGGCTCTCATATAATTCAGAATTATACCGCGCAATATATCGCTGAACTAATTCCATTTGTGAAAAAAGCTCATTAAACCGCTTTGGACGGCCAAATTTTATTTCCGACCCTTCCGCGGGGCGTTTCGCTGAAGCCTTGTCAGTCTCTTCATGGACGGATTGTTCATGAAACGAATCAAACATACAAAATTATTCCTTGAGTTTAGCAAACTGAGTTTTGAGCGCTACAAGCTCGGTTGCCACCGCCTTTTCAATCAGGAGTGAGGCATTCGGAATGCGTGCGACCACTTCCGCAAGTGTTGCATAAAAATTACTTGGGTCATCCATTAATGAGTGATTGAGCTTATCAACGTCTGAGGGGGGCAAATGAGCAATTACAACCTCAAGTACGATGTCATTAAAATGGACAATGAGTCCTGCAGCAACTTCGGCTTGACGTTCGGCCGGCATAGATTTTACACCAAGTTCTGTCAAAATTTCTGCGCTAATTTTTTCAAGCTCATGTGCTTTCATAGGAATCAATTAATGCCCGGCGCCTCGGGTGCTTCTGTCTGACGCGCGGGCGCTGCTGCCGCGGAAACTGCAGACTGGTGAAACGGAAGCAGTGAGATAATTTTTTGTGTCACCTGCTTTAGCCATGCATGCGCGGTTTTGTCTAACCCCTGTTCGCTCATCTCATGCGCGCCCTGTGCGGTCAAATGCTCAATAAATAATCCCGCTTGGTGTGCGACCGTGTCAAAGGCGTGCTGAATCGCTGGCGCGGCTGCCTCGAGAATTCCAGTTCCAATTGCTGAGGCTATAGTTCCACACAGCGCGCCAAACATGATCGACTCTGCAAGTTTTTTAAGACTCATGCCCCGTCCCATTCGCGAGTGACGCGTTCGGATTTCATTTAAAAGTGTCTGAGTTTTATTTTTTTCAGAAACAGGAATATCAATTCTTACGTCACGCGACTTATTCAAAAGAAATAGCATCTTGTCCGCATCTCCAGTTGCTTCGTGCTTTTTTTTATGTAAACTAATTTCCAGCCTCATTCGTGCCGCACGACACGCATAAACAAGGGGCAATGTTTGCGCATCCGTAAAATTATATCGTCGCGCTTCTTGAATAATAGATTCCGCCTCGTTCACCAGCGCAGAAGCCTTGAGCGAGTCGGGTTCATTATTCATTTCTTCTGTGACAAAAGACATTCGTTGTCTCAGCAAATGTTTTTTGTAATCTTTGTGAACCTCAAAGCCGATGCTCATGAGCGCTCCAGAGAGAAGTGCAGCAACAAAACCGTGGCTCCCCACCAATTCAAAACCTTCTCGCAGTGCAGCCTTAGTTCCAAGTTCGCCAAACAAGTGTCCACTTACACTAGCAACTGCCGCCCCAGCAACCGTTTGTTTAATTGAGGTACACACTTTTTTTGTAACGCCTGCGCGCTGCTCGGGCGAGAGTTGCCCGCGCATAGTAGCTGGGTCAGGAAAATGTATGTTCGGAATTCCTGAGGATGCAGCTTGGCGACAAACTTTATAGGAAAGTTCGTCGATGCCACCAACATCCTTTGCTAAAGTATCAATTGAAAAACGTTCTGAGTCAGTGTATAAACCTAGATTGCCACTTTCCGTTGCCTCTGGCAACTTTTGCCAGACAGGCGACTGTTTCGAAAAACTGCGGTCAGCATTTTCAAATGCAGCGTTTAGACGTGAACCAAAAAAAGTCTGCTCCGGCGAAATAGCCGCACCAGACTCGATTTTTTTATGTGAAGGACGTTCAGGAAGGTTTGACAAACTCAGCTCTCCCATATACTGTGTTAATTCGGAGTTTAGTATAACACACTTTATATTTTGCGTGGAGAGGTCGCATAGTTGGTCTAGTGCACCACCTTGGAAAGGTGGCGTCTCGCAAGGGACCAGGAGTTCGAATCTCCTCCTCTCCGCATAGCATATAAAATCTTTGCATAAAAAATACGTATGAGTATCCGAACAGCAGTATTTGTTAAAGGAATACGAGGAACTGATGCCATACTTGCTGATGGTATTCCTCAGGTCGCTTTTATCGGCCGGTCGAACGCTGGAAAATCCAGCATCATCAATTCATTGACGAACCAAAAAGGTCTTGCAAAAACAAGCTCGTTTCCCGGACGCACGCAAGAAATAAATTTATTTTTGATAAATAAAAGTTTTTATTTAGTCGATCTCCCTGGCTACGGTTTTACTAAATTGTCGCACGCAGCGCGAATAAAACTTGAAAAACTTGTCAACTGGTATTTTTTTGAATCCCCCTACAAACAAAAAAAGATAGTTCTCATCATTGATGCGTCACTTGGACCGACAGCGAGCGACATGGAGATGCTCCATGCACTTATGCAGCATGAAAAAAATATAATCGTTGTTGCAAATAAAATTGATAAACTAAAAAAGACGGCGTACGAAAAACAGATGGAAAAAATAAAAGGACTGATTGGCGACCACCCTATTATTCCCTACTCATCCGAGAAACGCGCGGGTATGAACGAACTTCTCAAGGAGATTTTGGCTTAGTAAAAAAATTGCCGCGCTGCACTCTGTTCTCGGAACGTGGTGCAGCGCGGTTTTTTTGTTATCCGTTTACGAGCATGTCGAGCAGTGCCATTCGAACGTACATACCATTTTCCGCCTGGAGAAAAATGACACACCGCGGATCGTCTTCGGCAACAAGCGAGATCTCTCGAACCTCATTATTAATTGGCAACGGATGCATGAGAATCGCATCGGGACGCATGAGGGCCATCTCCGCTGCATCGATGCAGAAACAATCCTTTTGAATACGCGCGAGTTCTTCCCGCTGTTTTTTTTGCGTTTCAATATCCTCATGCACAATTCGCTCAAGTTGCAGTCGCGTCCAATACACCGCATGTTGTGCCGGCAAGAGGTTTCGAAAATCCTCTCCAACACACGTATATTCAGTGCAATGCTCGTCAAGATGCCGTAGAATGTCTGAACCGATCTGCAGTTGCTTCGGCGCAGCAAACGTAATGTGTACATCCTTGTACTTTGAGAGCAGGTACGCAAGCGAGCGCACCGTCCGCCCATTGAGCAGGTCTCCGCCCATCATTATTTTTACGCCGTCAACGGATCCAAGCTGCTGATGCAACGTATAAACGTCGAGCAGCGCTTGTGTCGGATGTTGCCCTGGCCCGTCGCCAGCATTAATCAGATGCGTGCGCGATCCGATTTTATTGAGAAGCAGCGCGCCTTCTGCGAGCCGTCCTTCTTCTTTGTGGCGCACGACAAGTACGTCGGGCCGATACCCATTAAACATCCGAATCGTGTGGGCGAATGTTTCGCCCTTAACGGTTGATGACGTAAGCCCCGCGTCAGCAGTGCAAAAAACCGTTGCACCAAGATGGTGCGCACCGTCGACAAACGACGCCATTGTGCGGGTCGACGGCTCATAAAACAGAACATTGATAAGCCGTCCTTTGAGCCGTTTTTTTAGTTTTTTACTTTCTGCTGGATGCTCCATCATCCGACGAAACTGATCTGCTCGATCAAAGATTCGTGCGAGAAACTCTGGTGTGAAATCTTGCGAACGAATTACGTGTCTCTTCATGACCGAATCTCCAGTTGTGTGGGTCCGGATCACGATACAGGAGATGCTCCAATTTTGCAATATAGATTTTTGATGTGTAAAATAGAGTTATTATGACAAACGAATTTGCGGTATTTGCCGGCGGATGTTTTTGGTGCACCGAGGCAGTATATGGGGAGGTGCGCGGAGTTATCGCTGTCACTCCTGGCTATACAGGTGGCACAACAAAAAATCCTACATATAATTCGGTTTGTACAGGCACGACTGGTCATGCTGAGGCAATTCGTATTGAGTTCGACAGTGACCAGCTCACCTATCGAGATTTATTAGAAATATTTTTTGCAACGCATAACCCAACAACACGCAATCGCCAAGGTAACGATGTCGGCGATGAATACCGCTCAGCAATTTTTTACGCAGATGCAGAGCAGCGCCAGCAAGCTGTCCAAATCATACAGGAGCTCACCGATCAAAAAGTTTTTTCAAATCCTATTGTGACATGTGTTGTGCCGCTCGACGTATTTTACGAAGCTGAAAACTATCATAAAGATTATTATAAAAAAAATATTGACCAGGGCTACTGCCAGATGGTCATTGCGCCGAAGCTGAAAAAATTTAGAGAAACCTACGCACGACTCTTGAAGACAGGTTGACAACATGCAATTTTAAGTACAGAATTTGGACATGGCACACCAAATTCTTCTCTACTATAAATACGTGCATATCGACGACCCCGAAGCCTTTGCTGAGGTGGAACGAAAGCTATGTACAGAACTCGGCCTCAAGGGTCGCATTTTAATTGCACACGAAGGAATAAACGGGACAGTCGAAGGGACAGTGGAAACGACCGAAACATACGTGCAAGAACTCATGAAAGACGAACGTTTTTCTGATATCCACATTAAGCGCAGTGTCGGAACAGGAGTGGCATTTAAAAAAATGTTTGTGCGCGTTCGAAACGAAATTGTTGGTACACATTTTGACGCAGATATCAATCCAACAATGGGAACCTCGCCTTATATTTCAGCCGAAGAACTCCATACGCTCATAAGAAGCGGCGAAAAAATAAAAATCGTTGACATGCGCAATGATTATGAATTTAAAATTGGACAATTTGAAAATTCAATTTTGCCGTCGCTTTCAAACTCACGCGACCTCCTTGAAAAAATCAAAGAATTAGAGCCGCTAAAAAATGAACGGATAATTACTGTTTGTACGGGCGGTGTACGCTGCGAAAAAATGTCAGCACTTCTTCTCAAACATGGATTTACACATGTGTCGCAGCTGCACGGCGGCATTGTAACGTACATGGAAAAATATCCGAACAAGGATTTCAAAGGAAAGTTATACGTATTTGACGATAGAATCTCCATCGGATTCCAAACCGAATCAACCGAACACGAAATAATAGCAAACTGCGAACGCTGCAGCGCTGTTTCAGATAATTATATTAACTGCAACGACACTGCATGTCACAAACAGTTTATTTGTTGCGCATCCTGTGTTGAAGCTGGGCATCTGCTGTGTCCAGCAGGCTGCATTAAAAAAATTCGCGCACACAACCACTGATACTTGCGGTGGCCACAGCGGTTTGGTATCATGGCTCCCATATGGCAAAACCACAACACGGTAATACCGTCAAAATTCATTACACAGGCCGTCTTGACGACGACAGCATCTTTGATACATCCCGCGGTCGAGATCCGCTTGAATTCACAATTGGTCAAGGCATGGTAATTCCTGGTTTTGAGGAAGCTGTGCTGCAACTCGAACCTGGCGAATCCATAACCGTCAACATTCCTGCAGAAAAAGCATACGGGCAGCGAAATGAAGATATGGCCGCAACGGTAACGCGCGAGCAGTTCCCTGCGCACCTCACACCAGAGATTGGATCCCAGCTGCAAATTCCTCAGCCTAACGGACAGTCCATGATCGTAACCATCACTGATATTCAGGGAGATGACATCACGCTGGACGCGAATCATGCGCTTGCTGGAAAGGATCTCACGTTCGACATAGAACTCGTCGATGTGGCAGCCCTGAAGACATTAGACGATGATGAGGATGAAGACACGGAAGACGATGCATAAAAAAATTTCGGCCAAGCGGCCGATTTTTTTATCAACACTCTGCAACATGTTGCTCAATATGTTTTCTTAAAAAATTTAAATTTAAACACAAGAAAAATTCCAAAAATAAATAGGGCCGCCATGCCAAATTGCGCCGGAGTAAATCCACCGTAGCGCATGTCAGGCATCGCTGTATCCGAGGCACGAAAAAAATCAAATGCAAACCGTGTTGGCGCATACAAGAGACAAATCACTGTGATATACATCCCCCGCCGTGGCGAACGCGGCAGCCCCCAAAATAAAATTCCGATGACAAGCCACACTGCAGACTCTAACAATCCGAGATCAATTCGGCCGCCATCCGGATATGCAACCGCAAAGAACGCCGTACTATGTACCCCTGGATGCATGTGCGTTATATAACAACCGAAGCGACCAATAATCCATGCAGCAGGTAGCGCACGACAAATAGAGTCACCAACCCGCGTGATATCGAGCCTGTGCCGTACGACATACCAAATTGCGGTCAGGGTTCCAACAAAAATACCTCCAAGCGATGAGAGCCCTCCGTTCCACACTGCAATTATTTCAGTTGGATGTGCTAAAAAATATGTAGGTTCATAAAAAAATACGTGTGAGAGCCGTGCGCCGACAAATGCTGCTATCAAAACCCAAATGGTCATGTCAAGCAAAGCATCAAATGAGATATGACGCGCACGTGCTTCACGACGAAGCATGAACAAAAATCCAAAAATGCCGAGCGCGATAAAAAGACCCCACACGTGGATTGTAAGCGGGCCTACATAAAACTCATTTCTATCAAAATATGGCAGCATATTCACTTACAGATCAAGTATTCGTAGCACATCTTCCGGTGTTTCTGCAACAGTGTATAAATTAAGGTCCTCTCTCGTAATTGTGTGCTCATGTTCAAACTGATTTTCCTGCATAAATGAAAGCAGTGGCTCCCAGTACCCTTTCCCATACAACACAATCGGCACGCGTGCAATTTTGCCGGTTTGTATAAGCGTCAAAATCTCAAAACAAACATTTAAAGTTCCATAACCGCCTGGAAAAACGACAAAACCTTTTGTTGGTGTCGTTAACATTAATTTTCGCGTAAACGGAAAATAAAAACTTTTGCTCTTTGTCATGAAATCGCTTGGTCGATCATGATGCGAGCGTATCGCCTCAATTCCATATGAGCCGCCACCCATTTCATAGGCTCCCCGATTCGCGGCCTCCATTATTCCAACACCGCCGCCTGTCAGCACGCCAAATTTTTTTCTCGCAACTCCTTGCGCCAAGTTGTATGCATCTTTATAAAAAGTGCTGCCTGATTTTACTCGCGGAGTTCCCAAAAAAGTAATGACATCACCAATGTCGCGTAAAAATTCAAAGCCTTCAACAAGCTCCGCCATGATGCGAAACACGCGCCAGTTGACTGCATCATCCGAACAAAATTGTGACGCGTCCAACGCGCATACCTGAAACGATTGCTTTGTCTTTTTTATAATTGTCATTGCCTCAGCCGCACTGTCAACAACATGAATCATGGACAAATCCTGTTCTTCCAACGCGTGAATTTGCTCAAAAACATTTGTTCGCAAAAATGAAACAACGGGGCTCCAAAATTGTGACCCCATAAGTATTATGGGCGCTACCGAAAGTTGCTTAAAACGCATTTGATCAAGAACCTCAAACAGCTCATCCAACGTGCCAAAACCGCCGGGAAAATAAACAAACGCTTGCGACGGAGTTGTAAGCAAAACCTTTCTTGTTAAGAAATAATTGCAGCCAATAGATTCCTGGACATACGAATTGAGCCGCTGTTCGTTCGGCAACTGAATATTAATGCCAATTGAATTACCACCGGCCTCAAACGCTCCTTTATTTGCAGCCTCCATAATACCCGGCCCGCCGCCCGTAATAGTTGTATAACCTCCCTTTGCTAATAACTTTCCCAGCTTTACCGCCTCTTGATAAAACGGACTGTTCGGAAATGTTCGCGCCGAACCAAAAATAGTTACTTGTTTTGAATAGCGTGTTAGAAACTGATATCCTTCGACAAATTCTGACATGATTCGAAAAACTTGCCACGCTGATTCACGTAAATCGATCGACGCGCCACGCTCGGCACCCATGATAGGTTTTGCAGCATGTCTAAAAGAGCGAGGGGTGGTCATAGGCTTGGGTGATGTGTGTGCCAGGAAGTTATTTGTTGAAAATGATGTCCTGCGCGGAGCGGCAATTCTTCGCGCATGCGCGGCCCCATAAGTTGCAGGCCAACAGGCATGCCCTCAACGAATCCGCACGGAACAGAAAGCGCGCATACGCCCGCAAGCGACGCTGGCGTTACAAAAGCATCTGACAAATACATTTTAAGCGGATCACTCGTTTTGTCGCCAAGCTTAAATGCAATTTCCGGTGCAGTTGGTGTTGCTAGTATATCAACTTTTTCGAAAACTGTATCGAAATCTCGTTTGATAAGTGTTCGTACCTTCTGCGCTTGCAGATAATAGTCGTCATAATACCCATGCGACAACGCAAATGTTCCGAGCATGATGCGCCGTTTTACTTCCGTTGGAAATCCTTCTGTACGCGACTGGGCATAGAGCGATAACATCTCCGACTCACCGCGGCGTACGCCATAGCGAATTCCGTCGAGTCGCGCCAAATTCGAACTATCCTCACACGGCACAATTATATAATATGCGGCAATCGCATATTTAGTATGCGGCATACTGACGGGTACAAGAATCGCGCCTTGAGATTTAAGCGCTTCAAGCGCAGTTACGACAGCATCATTAATTGCATCGTCCAGTGTATCCAAAAAATATTCTGCTGGTACGCCAATTTTCAAACCACGAATATCTTTTTTTATTTCTTCTGTGTATTTTTGAACAGGTGTGTATGAAGAGGTTGCGTCGAGTGGGTCGGGGCCCGCGATGTGTTCTAAAATGAGTGCAAGATCCTCAGCGGTTTGAGCAAATGGACCAACAGTATCAAGTGATGACGCCATAGGCATTGCGCCATAGCGAGATGTGCGGCCATAACTTACTTTGAGCCCTGAGACGCCACAAAAACTCGCGGGCGCACGAACAGAGCCGCCGGTATCTTCGCCGATTGAAAATGCACATAAATCTGCCGCGACTCCTACGGCGCTACCTCCGGACGAGCCTCCAGCGACGCGCGAAATATCCCACGGATTTTTTACAGCACCGTACATTGAATTTTCATTTGACCCCCCGTGTCCAAACGCATCGCAATTTTGTTTACCAATAATTATGGCCCCCGACGCACGCAATTTTTTAACGACTGTTGCGTCGAATGTCGGAACAAATGTATCTAAAATTTTTGCGGCGCCCGTTGAACGAATGCCCTCAGTGTCAATCGCATCTTTTACGCCAAACGGAAGTCCTGCGAGTTTAGAAATAATTCCCCCGCGCGCGCGATCCGCATCAATTTTGAGCGCCTCCTGGCGCGCGCGCTCACGATCAACCGTAATGAATGAATTAAGCGTTGGATCGAGCCGTTCAATTCGCTCACCAAAATAATCAACGGTTTCTACCGCAGAAATTTTTTTTGTTTGAAGTGCGTCTGACCACTCAGTCAGTGTTGCAAATGAATTCATACTTATTCTTTATAATCCTGAAACACTTGCGGTACGACTAATAGACCCGCGTGCGATTTTGGAAACGCAGCAACCAGCTGAGCGCGCTCTTCGTTCGTTACTGAGTTTACAGCGTCTTCGCGGAGCTCCGCTAATTTCTCAGTCAGATGCGTCGTTGGCTCTACAACGCTCGTATCAAGTGTTTGCAGCTGCTGAGCATACGATAAAATAGCGGACATTTCCGAAACATATTGCTCCCGCTCGCCAGGCGCTATCGTAAGTCGCGCCAATCCTGCAATATGGTCAACGTCTTGAACAGTTAATTTCATACAGTCGTTTTGAGACCTAGTATCGCTAAAAATTCCGCTTCCGTCAATATCGTCACGCCTAATTTTTTAGCTTTTTCTGCTTTTGAACCTGGATCATCGCCCACAACTAAATATGTAATCTTGCTGCTGAGTGTATCCGACGCTGTTCCTCCGCGCTTCTTGACTTCCTCTGCTGCCTGTGGACGCGACATCGCCCCTAGGGTTCCTGTAAAAACAAATGTTGTGCTCGCAAGCGGCCCATCTGTAATCTCAGGCATGTGTCCAATTTCAACACCATGCTTCTGCATTCGTTCAAGCTGATGCAGATGAGCTGCATCACCAAAATATTCTGCAATGCTTTCGGCAACTTTGTCTCCAACACCCTCAACTGCCTGCAGTTCCTCAGCTGTGGCCTGTGTGAGCGCGGCGAGTGTTTTATAGTGGCGCGCAAGCCGCGCTGCCGATTCTTCGCCAACATGTCGAATGCCAAGCGCATAAATAAATTTATCGAGCGTTATTTTTTTTGCACGCGTAATATGCACGATTAATTTTTTTGCGGAAATTTCGGCGAAGCGATCGAGTCCGATTAAATCTTCGAACGTCAATTCAAATAAATCTGCGGGCACAGAAACCAAACCTTCGCTCATCAACTGTTCAATAATTTTATCTCCCAGGCCATCGATTTCAAATGCGCCGCGCTTTACAAAATGCGCTAAACTTTCGCGCTGCGATCCCTCGCACTTTTTATTTGTGCAATACAAGGCAACCTCGCCTTCGGGCCTCACAGTTGCCGCACCACACACAGGACACATCTTTGGAAAATTAATTTTTTTCTCCGCGCCAGTACGCAATTTTATAATGACGTATTTTATTTTTGGAATAATATCCCCAGCTTTTTCAATGACAACTGTGTCGCCGATTCGTACCTGAAGCCGCTCAATTTCGTCCATGTTGTGAAGCGTTGCATGGCTGACGACCGTGCCCGCAACTGAGACGGGCCGCAGATGCGCAACTGGCGTAATAACTTTTGTGCGACCAACCTGCCACACAATTTTTTCAACGATCGTAGTTGCTTCTTCTGCCGGGAACTTAAACGCGATGCCCCACCGAGGCGCCTTTCCTGTATATCCCAACGCTTTTTGCAGCTTACGATCATTAAGCTTGATCACAAGCCCATCAACCCAATACGCGAGATCTTTATTATTTCTCCCCTGCCACGCACGCCACAACTTCATAATGTCCTCAACAGATCGGCATTTTTTCCATTCACGGTTAACTTGAAAACCAAGTGACGCGAGATACATAAGCTCGGCTGCCTGCGACGCGGGCTCGGAAACGCCGGGACCTACCAAAGAAATGTCGTACAAAAACGCTTCGAGATGCCGAGACTCCGCAATCTTTGGATCAAGCTGCCGAACCGCGCCAGCCGCAGCATTTCTCGGGTTGGCGAACAAGGCTTCACCGCTTTTCGTGCGCGCCTCGTTGAGCGCAGTGAACACCCGCGTTGGCATCCACACTTCGCCTTCGACAGTAATTGTTGCGGGCTCCGTAAGTTTGAGCGGTACGGACGCAATCGTAATTATATTTCTCGTTACATCTTCGCCGACAACTCCATCACCGCGTGTTGCAGCCATGACGAGTACGCCCTTTTCGTAAGTCAAAACAATGTGAATGCCGTCAATTTTTAATTCAACCACGTATTCTGGCGTTTCGTGCTTTCCTGTTTTCTCAAAAATTAATTTGCGCACTCGTTCGTCAAACTCCTGGATATCTCCCTCCGTAAACGCATCCTCGAACGACCACTGCGGAATTGCGTGATGAACTTTTTTAAAACCGGCTTGTGCAACTCCACCAACACGCATGGTTGGCGAATTTGCATCCCTAAATTGTGGAAATTCTTTTTCTAAACGACGAAGTTCATCCATGAGGGATGAGTATATAACATCTGTCACTTCTGGATCATTCTCAACATGATATTTATAGCGGAGAGCCGCAACAGTTTCTCGAAGTTTCAGAATGCGTGCCTCTGCTGCTCGTTCAGTCATACGGGTGCTGCTGTTAGCACCGCAAGTATACCTTGGAGCGCCAAAGCAGCAAAGAGATAGATTCCAAACCATGAAACGCCCCGCCACACAGGTTTATTCCAGCCCCAACTAATGAGTGCGCCAAAAATTGCGAGTAAATATGCAAGTGAAAGTGTTACAAAAAATCCTGGCCATCCGATAATCATTGACACGAGAGCTCCGAACAGCACATCGTGCACATGCACCCATTTCCAATGACTCAGCGCAACGAGAATCCACATGATCCCCGCGCCGATGAGGCCAGCAATGAGCGTTAAAAAAATATCATTCACCGTGCCGACAAGAAAGCCATGTGTGAGTATAACTACTGTGGTAAAAACAAATAAAGCGAGCGGCACTTCATCGTAAACCAAATCAGAAATAATGAGGACAGCGCAACCAAAAACGAGCAGAGCCACTAGTAAAAGCCGGAGCCATTCAAAACCACCCTCTGGCGAGCGTCCCACAAACGCCGCATGCCAAATAAACGTAAGCGCTGCGCCAGCCGCGATCTCCGAAAGCCATGATTGAATTGGCAAACGCGCTTTGCAGGAAAAACACAGTCCGCGTCGAATAACAAACCCGAAAACCGGCACGTATGTTAACCAGCTCTGAAACTCAAAACACCGAGCGCAATGCTTTTTAAGCATCATGCCGCGTGAAACATGCAGCCAATACGAAAACCGATCTGCTCCGGCACCGAGCACAGCGCCGATGGCAAAAATAAATATGCCAAAGAGCGGGGCCATGGCTGCGATCCATCCTCCAGCGCTCATATATTATGGTTTAAGTTCGAGCCCGCTTGGCGTAACTTGAATTTTTCCTTGGAGCCCGTTAAGACTTCCTTCAAGCGCCGCATCAATTGTATACGTTGTGTTTGGACTTGATGATGTATAGGTATATCCCGGCTGCTGCGCTGGCTGTGGTTCTGGTGGAACCGGAATTGGGTCAAGATAAATAGTTCCGTTGCCACACGCAGTTCGTGTGTCGGCAAAGCCTGTCGCTGTTCCAGAACACAAAACAGTGTAGCCCGGCGTACCAAGAACAACTGGCGCAGGTGCCTGTGGATATCGATTGTTGTTGATAAAATATCTTTCAAGCGCTCCTTGGATTGTTGATAGATCGCTGTACCGCTGGGCGTCGCGTGAGCGTTCGCGTGCGGTGCCAAGAAGAATCACGCCAACAGTCATAAGGATGGCGATGATTCCAATTACGATAAGCAGTTCGAGAAGTGTGACGCTGTGCTGAGAAGATCCGTTTTCCATATAATAAACTTAGGAGCTCAAAATAAGGCGCTCCGCGAGGCCGACAGCAACTGCGAATCTCTGGCCAACGCGATCAAGGACGGGTTTGAGGGCTGGCGGCGTCATAACGCGTGCCCATGGATCGCCCGCAAACGTCTTAATCGAAAACTGCGCTTCGATTTTCTTAGCAAGTTGCGGACAGCCTGAGGAACCGCCGGTTAAAATAATTTTATCCGGACGCGTAAGCGAACCAACAGCCGTGTGCCGTACATTTTCGAGCACCAGTTCAATCTCTTTGAGGATCGGTCGATACACTGGATCAAGAAGCGTCGCGATCGAGATCTCATCCTCTTCTGAAAGTTCATCGAACAAATCAATTTTTGTTGACTCAACTTCTTCCGGTGATTTATTCCAGGCTTTTGAGAGCACTTCATTTATTCTATCACCGCCAATTTCTATAACCACATCAACGTTTGGCACGGCACGTGCGATGTAGCTAAAGCTCGTTGTGTGCTGGCCCATATCAATAATCAAAACAGGGCTTGGATCAGTTCCAATCAGCGCTCGAATCGTAGCGAACGTTTCTGTTTCAATTGTTTTAAGCTGGAAACCGGCCTTAGAAAAAATTTCCGTATACATTTGAATGGCTGATTTTCGCGCAGCGCTTACAAAAACACGATCCGTTTTTTTATAGAGTTCTGCGTCCGCTGACAGGGATTCGATTTTTCGCGTATCGAGCATTGCTTCGGCAAGTGGAAATGGCAACAACTTTTCTACTTCGTGCGCAACACTTGCGTTGAGATCTTTTGGATCTGCTTGTGGAATTGTGAGGATGGTTGAGAAAACATCACGCTGAGATAGCGAGGCAACGGCTAGTGTTGATTGGGTTTTAGCAGCAGCGGCAACCGCACGAATAGCTGCGGCCGTTTTATCAACGGCAGACTTTCGATCTGCGTCATTTTTTGCGTATCGAAAATCAATAGTTTGGTCAGAAAATCCGTAGGTGAAAAGATACGGACGTCCGCCGGACGCGCGCAGCTCAACAAGTTTAATTCCCCCGGATCCAATATCAATTCCAACGAACTGTGTGGGCTTAGATTCAAAAAGTGGCATACGTTTGTGCAAAAGTATACCAGACTTTGAACCCGCCGGCGAGTCATGCTAGAATGTGCATAACTATGCTGAAACTATTTAATACACTTACCCGAGAAAAAGAAGCTTTTAGACCGCTTAAAAAAACGGTTTCATTATATAATTGCGGACCAACGGTGTATCACGATCAGCATATCGGCAATTTTCGTACCAGTCTTTCCGTTGATTTGCTTAAACGCACGCTTCTCTATTTTGGTTATCCTGTAAAACACATTACAAATATTACGGACGTTGGTCATCTTACGAACGACGCAGACGATTCGGGAGAAGACAAAATCGAGGTCGGTGCGCGCCGCGAAGGTTTGACCGCGCGTCAGGTTGCACGCAAATATGAAAAACAATATAAGCAAGGAATAAAATCTTTAGGTATCATCCCCCCGTTTAAATGGACGCGCGCAACTGAACATATCGCAGAACAAATCGCACTGATAAAAAAATTAGAAAAAAAGGGTTACACATATCGAACAGAAGACGGCATTTATTTTGACGCAACGAAATTTAAGAATTATGGTAAGCTCGCAGGCCTTTCTGCAATGAAGCGTCGACCAGGAATACGCGTCAACCTCGGTGAAAAAAAACATGCGACTGATTTTGCATTATGGAAATTTGCGGCGGCAGGCACAGCACGTCAAATGGAATGGGAGTCTCCGTGGGGCATCGGCTTTCCTGGTTGGCATATTGAATGTTCTGCAATGGCCATGAAATACTTAGGCGAGACAATTGATATCCATTGTGGCGCAATTGATCTTATCCCCGTTCACCACACAAATGAAATTGCCCAATCCGAGGCAGCAACGGGAAAACCGTTTGTGCGACACTGGATGCACGGTGCATTTGTAATCGAAGGAAAAGAAAAGATGGCGAAATCGGTTGGGAATATTAAAACGCTTGAGTGGATAGAAGAACAAGGGTGCTCTCCGCTCGACTATCGGTACCTCACGCTGCAAACGCATTATCGTAAAGAATTACGAGTAACGGCTGAAGCGCTCGTTGCAGCACGAACAGCGCGTGCGCATCTTATCGCGATGGTGTCTTCGGCTTCGCCCGGCGGCGCACTGATTCCAGAGAAAATAAAAAAGTTTGAAGAGACGCTTCTCGATGACCTCAATGCACCACGCGGTCTTGCAGTTCTATGGGAAGTCGTGAATGCACCGTACAATTCGGCGGACAAGCGGGCAACAATTCTTGCGTTTGATGCGGTGCTCGGACTTGGACTTAAGCCAACAGGGCGAGTTTCCACAAAAAAAGAGCTGGCAATTCCTGATGCAGTTAAAAAAATTCTTGGGTCGCGAGAACAATCACGACAGGAAAAAAATTGGAAGCGTTCTGATGAACTGCGCACGGCTCTTCATGCCGCTGGTTTTGATGTGCTCGATACTGCTGAGGGTCAAAAATTAAAACCTGTGGTATAATTCTGCGCATGTATGCCACAAGAAATTACACCAGGATTTTCACCAGAAAATTTACAATCGATTGACCAGACACTCGACGCTGGATCTGAATCCGCGGGTGGTGTTGAATCTGCGGCGGAAAAAATCGTCGAACAATCGGTTCCCGTTGCACCGATTGCAGCTCCCTTGCCTGCGCCTGTTCCAGTCAAATCGTCTCCTGCCACAGATTCGATTTCAAAAGACGTTGAATCCGTGCTTTCGGAAAATATCGCGAGTATTTACAAAAATCTACCCGCGGATAGAAAAAAAGCGTTCAAACTTAAGGGCGAGCAAATTACAGATCAGATCGTCCACATGATCCGCAGCGGTATTTTACAAGTTAAAAAAATTCTCGGCATTATCCGAGATTGGCTTGAAATGATCCCGGGTGTGAATGCGTTTTTTCTCGAACAGGAAGCGAAAATTAAAACAGATAAAATTCAAGAACTATTCGATCGTGAACACGCGTCAGCAGTATGATCTTTCAATTTACAGCTCTCGACCCAAACGTAAGCTCCCAAATTTCATTTGACCCGGGACAAATTTCTGGATTGCAAAGCGTCCTCTACGCGGTGCTCGTGCCGCTCGGAATTTTTTTAGCACTTCTCGCTATTTTGCATCTCATACGTGCAATGCTCCAACACCGCGCAGAACATCTTGCTAGTTTTAATCAGCGCATCATGCTCGTTACTGTTCCTCACGAGCGCAAAGAAGATGCAAAAAGCGGTGGCGCGGCCGAAGCTGTCAACATCCAAAAAGTTCGTGAAGAGATTGCGGTGATGGAAACGCTCTTTGCGAATGTCGGAGGTCTTCTCGCACAGCGCGGACTTAAGGCGTGGCTCATGGGACGCGATGACCAGTTTAGTTTTGAAATTGTTGCAAAAGGAGGGTTTATTTATTTTTATGTCGCAGCACCAAAAAATCTCAGCACGTTTGTCGAAGAGCAAATCCATGCACAATTCCCTGCTGCAGTAATCGAAGATGTTCCGGACTATAATATATTCACACCAACTGGCGCGATTTTGGGAAGCTATTTATTCTATAAAAGAAAAAATGCATTCCCCATAAAAACATATAAAAAACTTGATTCTGATCCGCTGACTTCAATTACAAACGCGCTTTCAAAAGTTCAAGGCGCTGATGGCGCATGCGTTCAATTAGTTGTGCGTTCGGCTAAACGCGTGTGGCGCAGAGAAGGTATTTGGTTAGCGCGGGAAATACAGCAGGGCGGCCGATTTGAACAACTTGCAATTCGTAGTGAATTCCTAGCGTTTATTTATCGCTACGTTTATAAACCAAAAGAACACCCGCAAAAAGATGCTATGGGCGTGCAGTATCGGCTCTCTCCTATGGAGGAAGAGGTCGTAAAGGGGCTCGAAGAGAAAGCAAGTAAGGCTGGCCTTGACGTTAACGTGCGTGTTGTTGTCTCAGCAGAAGATAAAACGCTTGCACGACAACTGCTCGACCAAATTTGCGGCTCGTTTGCGCAATTCAATTCATATCATTTCGGGAATAGTTTTCAGGTTGCCGTTCCGTCAGGACAAAAACGAATCATCAAGGATTTTATTTATCGTGTTCTTCGAGAAAATCGTTCGATGATAATGAATACTGAGGAACTCGGCTCGCTGTATCACTTTCCGTTGCCAACAACCGACACGCCAAATATTAAATGGCTCACTGCCCGTAAAGCGCCGCCGCCGAACGATCTTCCAAGTGAAGGCATCAGTCTTGGATACAATGAATATCGTGGCGTCAAAAAACAAGTACGAATGGCAAGCGAGGATCGAACGCGCCACATGTACATCATCGGTAAATCTGGTCGTGGTAAATCTGTTCTGCAGGAAATTCTTGCGTCACAGGACATCGCGAATGGTGCCGGAGTGTGTGTTATTGATCCGCATGGTGATTTGGTTGATGATGTGTTGTCGCACGTTCCAGCAAGCCGCGCAGACGACGTGATTATTTTTGATCCAACAGATATCGAGCGGCCTCAAGGTCTTAATTTGCTTGAATACGATCCACGATATCCTGTACAAAAAACTTTTGTTATCAACGAAATGATGAAGATCATGGACAAGTTATATGATCTTAAATCAACCGGTGGTCCGATGTTTGAACAGTACATGAAAAATTCGATGGCGCTTGTTATGGATGATCCGGAATCTGGTTCAACGCTCATGGAAATTCCAAAAGTTTTGGCGGATGAAGATTATCGCCGGTATAAATTAACAAAAACAAAAAATCCTGTTGTATACGATTTTTGGACGAAGGAAGCACAAAAGGCTGGTGGCGAAGCATCGCTCGCAAACATGGTTCCGTACATTACGTCTAAGCTCAATCAATTTGTCGCGAACGACATCATGCGGCCGATTATTGGGCAGCAAACAAGCGCATTCAATTTCCGCGAAGTGATGGACCAGAAAAAAATTCTGCTTGTGCCGCTGCGCAAAGGTAAATTGGGCGACATTAATGCGTACCTTATCGGTATGGTTATCGTAGGTAAAATTTTGATGGCCGCACTTTCGCGAACAGACGCACCAAAAGATCAGCGCCCAGATTTTTATCTCTACATCGATGAATTCCAAAATTTCATCACGGATTCAATCGCGACAATCTTGTCTGAAGCGCGTAAATATCGTCTCAACCTTATTGTTGCGCATCAATACATCACACAGTTGACGGGCAATGGCGGCGACAATAAAATTCGCGATGCAATTTTCGGTAACGTTGGTACTATGATTTCTTTTACGGTTGGCGCGGAAGATGCAGAATTCTTACAAAAAGAATTTGCGCCAACGTTTACCGCATACGATCTTGTAAATATTGAAGCGCGAACTGCGTATGTAAAAATGCTTATCAACGGAACAGCAAGCAAACCGTTTAACATGACTGTGGACATGTATCCGCCACGCAACTACGAGCTCGCTGAGGCGATCAAACAGCTCTCACGACTGAAACATGGACGAAACCGCGAGCTTGTTGAGGAAGAAATTCGCTCACGCACGATTGGACTCTACTAAAGGCTTGCGCCGTGGCTTCAATCTGATAAGATGGCAGAACTATGGGAGAAACACTGTACCGAAAATACCGACCACAAACATTCGAGAGCATCCACGGTCAGGAAGGAATTACAACAACTCTCACCAACCAAATTAAACTTGGACGCATTGCACATGCGTATATTTTTGCGGGGACGCGCGGCACGGGAAAAACAACTACAGCGCGCGTTTTTGCAAAAGCGATTAACTGTAGAAATCGCGCGGCTGATTCGGCAGAGCCGTGTGGCGTGTGTTCGAGTTGTGCTGATATTACCAGCGGACGCTCGGTTGATGTAATAGAACTCGATGCAGCGACTCACACTGGAGTTGATATTGTACGCGAACAAATTATTGAAAATGCGCGCATGTTGCCAACGCGCGATCCATACAAAATTTTTATCATCGACGAAGTCCACATGCTTTCGACTTCGTCTTTTAACGCGCTCCTCAAGTCTCTCGAAGAACCTCCCGCACACGTAGTCTACATTCTTGCAACAACAGAACTCCATAAAATTCCAACAACTGTTGCGTCGCGATGTCAGCGATTTATTTTCCATCCCCTGTCCCTCGATGTGATGGAAAAAAAATTAACTGACATTGCATTAAAAGAATCAGTTGAGGTTGATGCTTCCGTTATTCGACGAGTGCTTTCTGTTTCTGGTGGTGCGATGCGCGACGCTGAATCATTGCTCGGTCAATTATTGTCGCTTGGCGGCGCACACATTACAGATACTGATGCGGATTTATTATTGCCGCCAACACTTCTTCAAGAATCTTTGAGTTTTATTGAGACGCTCGTGCAGGGGTCTGCTGAAAAAGCATTCGCGCACATCGAACAGCTCTTTGAGTCTGGTGTTGATTTGCCGTCGCTGCACGATGCCCTCACGCGGCATGCGCACGAGCTTCTCGTCGTTCGCGCAACAAAAGATCTTCCGATTTTTCTAGGAATTTTTTCCGATGCGGACAGCGCGCTCATAAAAAAATATGCGGAAACAACAACTTCCGCGTGGCTTGGAAATTTTATTGACCAGCTCCTGGCGAAAAAATTACTCTATAAAACAGTGAGCTCGCCGTTCATACCGCTTCACCTTGTTGTAACAGCGCTCACATCGCCCTACACCGAGAAACCACGCGCACCAGTATCCTCTCAGACGCCCATAGCGCGCGCACCAGCAATAATTGTACCACCTGTAGCTTCTGCCCTACCGCCAACGCCGCAAAACACCCACTTTATAACTTCTATAACGGACGAGGCGCGCGCAGAGGATTCCGGAGCGGCTGCTGCACGTGTACCGCAGCAATCACAAACTGTCCCCGGTTCCGAAATAAACGCTACCGAAATTGTCGTAACACCTTCTGAACCAGTGCAACCGCGTGTAACTCTGACGCTCGACGATGTGCGGGGCCACTGGGTGCAAACAACGCAGCATATCACCTCAGAAATGCCTTCGCTCGGAATTATTTTGTCTTCAACACAGCTATGTGACATACAAGCAGGCGTGCTGCAACTCGGCGTTCAATTCCCGATGTACCGCGAAAAACTGCTCGATCTCAAAGTCAAAAATAAGATTGAAAACGTCCTTGAGCGGTTCTCGGGAAGCCCTCTTCGATATACGATTGTTGATTGGGAAACAGCTGCAGCAGCTCCGCAGGAACCCGAGGTTACGGATATTTTAGAGGCGTTTGGCGGCCGTGTTGTTGCATAACCCGAAGGCTGCGCCGTCCCGTACTCGAAACTTGTAAGGAGCGCCGCGCTGTGTTATAGTGCTGCCACCTAAATCCATTCCGAGATCGTCTAATGGTAGGACTCCTGCCTCTGGAGCAGGGTATCTAGGTTCGAATCCTGGTCTCGGAGCCAAAGAAAAAAGCTGATCCTTGTGATCAGCTTTTTTCTTTGGCCTTTGTAGAGACTAGGACTCGAGAAGCGACATGGATCGCGACGAGAGCGAGATCCTAGTCTCTATGGTATACTTTCTCTAAATAAATGCAACAAACCTCATGCTCCCCAATCCATTTGAAAAACAGCTTCCTGAATTTAAAAATACTGACCCTTTAAAAAATTGCGCAGGTTGGTCAAATAATAAAGCATCTATGACGTCAAGTGGACCGTGTCAAGCAACCTCTTGGGACGAAAATTTTGATCTGGCTATTGATTAATAGCAGCTATGAACCTTTTTTTACTCCTCCTCGTTTTCAGCATTCTTGTAACATTTTCTATTGCCTCATTCAGCGCTGCACCATGGGTTCCTGTACATACACGAGACATTGGTCGAATTTTAAAACTCGCGGCAATCGCGCCTGGAGAAATATTCGTCGAGCTCGGCTCTGGCGACGGGAGAACGCTTGCCGCTGCCGCGCACGCGGGAGCACGAGCAATAGGTTTTGAAATCTCTCTCCTCCCCTACTTAATTTCACGCGTTCGTTTTTTATTCCTCTCCTCAAAAATTCGGCCACGCATTTTTTATAAAAGTTTTTGGAGTGCAGATCTGTCCCAGGCGGACGTTGTATATTTATTTCTGATGCCCAAAGTTGGAGAAAAATTGGTCAAAAAACTACGGGCAGAGCTGCGGCCTGGCGCGCGCGTTATCACGTATGTGTGGCCTCTGACAGGATGGACGCCGGAGAAGACGGATGTAATTCAAAACCAGTTGGCGCTCCACCTGCATGTTGTACCAACGCATTCAGAATCTCTTCAAGTTCCGCCAGTGTCGTAACTTTTACGAGCTGTTCGCGCCATGGTTTGATGTGGTCGATGCCTTTAAAATACCACGACAAATGTTTTCGAAATGTAACAACGCCGCGCTCACCATATTCGGCAACATGCAGCCGCGCATGCGCAAGAACATACTGCGCGCGCTGTGCAAGCGTGATTTCAGTTTGCCGTGCGCCCGTTTTTGCAATCTCTTCATACCACTGAAAAAACCACGGGCAGCCGAGTGCGCCGCGCGCAATTAAAACGCCATCACATTTTGAAATCGCAAGCGCTTCAAAAACTTTTTCTGGTGTGTGAATGTCACCATTGCATAAAACCGGAATTGAAACCTGCTCTTTTGCGCGCCCGATCATTTCCCAATCAGCAATGCCGCTGTAGCCTTGCGCGCGCGTGCGACCATGAATCGTAACAAGTGTCGCGCCAGCATCTTCAATGCGTTTAATAAATTCGAGGCAATCTGTTTTATCGCTCCACCCCAATCGAATCTTGACGCTAATCGGTGCTTCGACAGCGCGTTTCATTTCACGTATAATTGCACACGCCCGATCTGGATCTTTCATCAAACACGCGCCATTAAAATCTGAAACCAGTTTATACACAGGACAACCCATGTTGATATCGATACCATCCGGATGAAAATTTTTCTCAACAATCTCAGCAGCTCGCGCCATTGTTAATGGATCTTTCCCGAAAATCTGCTGGATAAGCGGACGCTCTTCTTCGTGGAACGCCGCCATGTGAAGAGTCTTTGCAGATTCGCGCACAAGTGCCTCGGACGAAACCATTTCACGAAACACAACGGGCCACCCAAATTGTTTAGCGATACGACAAAATGGCGAATCTGTCATATCCGCCATTGGTGAAAGCGCTATAATCGGTTTTTTAAGTTCAGCCCAAGAAATCATGGGGTGAACTCTACCAGAAAAACCCTACCAAAGCAAGGTTTACTCCTCGTCACCCGCAATTGCGTCGTTATCGTCGCCACCAATATCTGTTTCCCCGCCAACAATGTCATCATCCTCACGGCCAAAACCCTCAAGAGGTTCTTGATCCTTAAATACGTCTGCCTCATCGTCTTGTGTGTCATCTACAGTCAACATATTTTTATATTATTGTATTGGTTAAATTTGATGATAACAAACTTTTTTTCGTCATGCAAAATTTTATCCACACGTGTGT
The DNA here is from genome assembly GCA_943355025.1 of Candidatus Magasanikiibacteriota bacterium. Lineage (GTDB taxonomy): Bacteria > Patescibacteriota > Patescibacteriia > Magasanikbacterales > 2-02-FULL-50-9b > CALRDW01. Next base: position 58,899 of record CALRDW010000004.1, read on the forward strand.
CGCCCAAACAAATCTTCGTACATTATTCGGCGCGGAGTTCCCAAAAAATATTCAACGCATCATCTAGCTTTGCTGAATTAAAATTTCGGTCAACTCCCTCAAGTCGAATAACGCGCCATCCTGTTTTTTCGAATAATGCTCGCAGTTCATCGAGCTCAAACGCGTGACAGTAGCGCGATTCGTCAGCTCCGTGCGTTTTCCATGGCACATGCACATCGCCCAAATCATACCCCGCTCGTGGCGCCGCAAGTTCAGCAGCTAAGCCGTAGCGCCCCTGAAAAACTGACCCGCGCAGATTCCAAACAGAGCCAATAAACGTTGCACCCGCTTTTGAAATCGTGTGAATATGACGGAGCAACTGAAGACGTAGATGCTCGCTCGGCGTGTGGTGTAGCACGGCCATCATAAATATCACATCGAACTGGTGTCCGTCAAATGGCATGTCAAACATGCTGAAATTCACAAAGCCGAGCCAGCCAGCGGCAACGTCCTCAGCGTTGTTTTTACGGGCAATTTTGACGAGTTCAGCCGATCCATCGAGGCCAATCATGTTGATACTCGAGGAGCGGAGTGCTGCAGCAAGTCGCCCGTTGCCACACCCAATATCTAAAACAAGGTCTTGAGCCTTGACATAGTGGCTGAGTGCAGTAAAATCCTGTGATGTGGTTCGATTATCGTCAAAATCGACCGCAATACGGTCGTATAAACGGCTGGTTTGGCGTACAATAGAGTCTGCCATTTCATGAGTCATATGCTTGAGCGCTTATGCGCGATTATTATTCAAGAAGCTCTTGCGCGCGGCGTCGCTGATAAGGACACATTGACGCACCTCAAGCGCGAACTTGCTGCAGCAACCAAAGCCTCGCCTCCTGCGACGGTTGATCTTCGGCGCGCATATTTAAAATTATTGGAGGAAGGCACGATTGAAAAATCTCCACTCCTCGACTCACTTCTGCGCAAACGCGATGTGCGAACACAAAGCGGCGTTGCCATTATAACAGTTCTGACAAAACCATACCCATGTCCAGGAACGTGTGCATATTGTCCGACCGAGGTTCGCATGCCGAAGAGTTATATTGAAACAGAACCTGCGGCTCAACGCGCGCTCGCGAACAAATTTGATCCGTATGAACAGGTGATTTCACGCCTCACAACCTTGGACGGCAATGGTCACCCAACAGACAAAATCGAACTCATTGTTAAGGGCGGCACGTGGTCTGCATACCGCTGGGATTATCAACTGTGGTTTATCCGCCGTTGTTTTGACGCATGCAATGATTTTGGATCAGACGGCGAGCATAGCATGGATATTGCAATTGTCAAAGCCCATGAATCAGGTAGTTTTGAATACGTTGATACGCCAGAAATGCGAACGCATGATGAGATTTCAAAATTTACAACAAGCGAGCTCGCAAAAATTGAAACGGCACAAATTCAAAATGAGACAGCGCCGAACCGCGTCATCGGAATGACACTCGAAACGCGCCCAGATTGGGTTCGGCCACACACGATTTGGCAACTGCGCGTTCTCGGCTGCACACGCATCGAGCTTGGCCTCCAACACACGGACAACAAAATTTTAGAATATATTAAACGTGGCCACACGGTTGAAGATACAATGGAGGCACTGCGGCTTCTGCGTCACGCTGGATTTAAAGTTGATGTCCATACCATGCCTCAGCTGCCGGGAACGACGCCGGAAAAAGATTATCAAATGTTTGTTGAGTTGTTCGCGGATGAGCGTTTGCGGCCTGACATGATAAAAATTTATCCGTGTGTTGTAACACCAACAGCAGAAATTGCTGAGTGGCACGCGGCCGGAACCTACACGCCGTACGACGTCGGCGAACTTATCTCAATGCTCGCTCGCGTAAAAACCGAACTTATCCCCTATTACTGCCGCATCTCGCGACTCATCCGCGATATTCCAGGAACTGAAATTATCGCGGGCAACATCATTACAAATTTACGCGAAACAATTCAAAAACAAATTCATGCGGATGGGCTTGTTTGCAAATGCTTGCGTTGCCGCGAGATTGGTCACGCGATTAAAACTGATCCAACGCTGCTCGGCGTTTTTGAAACAGCGACGCTCAATGTTGATGAATATCGTGCGTCTGATGGAACGGAATATTTTTTGAGCATCGAGGATCCGGAGAGGCGTGCAGTGTTTGCGTTTGCGCGGCTGTATATACCGGACGCGCCGAAAGACAACGACACTGCGGTTAAAAAAATTCATGAGCTGCTCCCAGAAACTGCAGGCGCCGCATTTATTCGTGAGCTGCATACGTATGGCTTCATGGTTCCGCTTGCGCCGTCGGACACGAATGAACAACAGCATCGCGGCCTCGGAAAAAGCCTCATTATAGCAGCTGAGGATATTGCTCGTCGCGCCGGCGCGTCACGGATGACCGTTATTTCAGGTGTTGGCGTTCGCGGCTACTACGAAAAAATTGGTTATCGACGAAGCGGGACGTACATGATAAAATCCCTGTAGTTTTTGACTTAACCTCAGTCGCCATCCGCGCGGCACATTCCTATGTTATATCCACATTTGCTCGCAGGCGATCCTGAGATTCATGGACTCGTCATACAAGAACTTGCACGCCGACGCGCAGGAATTGATATGATCCCGTCTGAAAATGTAACCTCGGTCGCAGTTATCGAAGCGCTTGGTACAATTTTAACGGACAAATATTCCGAGGGATATCCGCATAAACGATACTACGGCGGAAACGAATATATTGATCAGATTGAAATACTTGCAGAGGAACGTGCGAAAGCACTTTTTGGTGTAACGCACGCAAATGTGCAACCATATTCCGGCTCGCCAGCAAACCAAGCTGTGTACATGGCGCTTCTGAATCCTGGCGAAACCGTTCTTGGCCTTTCGCTTTCCTACGGCGGGCATTTGACGCACGGGCTCAAAGTAAATTTTTCTGGAATTTATTACAACGCGCTCAATTACACCACAAACGCAGAGGGTTGGATTGATTATGATGCTGTTGAGGCGCAAGCAAAAGAAGTCCGACCAAAACTTCTCATCTGCGGAACAACAGCATATCCGCGCACGATTGATTTTGCGCGAATGGCTGCGATTGCGAAATCAGTTGACGCGTTTTTACTCGCAGATATTTCGCACATTGCCGGTCTTGTTGTCGCGGGCGCACACCCGTCTCCTGTTGGACACGCCGATGTTATAACAACAACGACGCATAAAACGCTTCGAGGGCCGCGCGGCGCCATGATTTTGTGTAATGGCCTGCCATCAAATCCGCTCAAAGCTCCAGAGCGCACACGAGAAAATATACCGTCACTTATCGATCGCGCCGTCTTCCCTGGCTTACAAGGTGGGCCGCATAATCATCAAACAGCGGCGATTGCGGTTGCCTTAAAAAATGCAGCGACTGAAGAATTTAAAACCTACGGACACCAAATTGTAAAAAATGCGACGACGCTCGCCGCCGCACTCACGAGCAAGGGGTGTCGCCTTATTACCGGCGGAACGGACAATCACCTCATGGTCATGGACGTTACAGCGCTCGGCATTTCTGGAAGCGAAGCAGACGTTGCGCTCGGCAAGGCCGGCATTACCGTAAATAAAAACACAATTCCAAACGACCCGCGTAAACCATTTGATCCATCCGGCATTCGATTTGGCACGCCTGCTTTAACAAGTCGCGGGCTCAAAGAACCCGAGGTTGAAGAGCTTGCAGAATATATGTATAGCGCGCTCACACACCCAACAGACGCAGCAATGCTTGCCGACATACAATCAAAAGTTACCGCGCTCGCACAAAAATTTCCTCCGTATCCTGAATTAGAAGCATAACAGCGCTCTATGATTTTATCAGGCACAGAATTATCGAAACAAATCCTCGCGCGCATTAAGAACACCATCGAAGAAGAAAAAATTACACCGCGACTTGTGGTTGTGCAGGTTGGCAATGATGCTGCGAGCACGATTTATGTTAATCGTAAAACAAAAGCGGCGCAATCGGTTGGCATTGCAATCGAAACTATGTTTTTTGAAACCGCAACGACCGAAGAGCTTGTGTCAGCGATTACAGGACTCAATGAGCGTCCAGACGTTGACGCAATTTTGATTCAGCTTCCACTTCCCGCTAGCATCGACACGCAGACAGTGATTGAATCAATGGACCCGATAAAGGATGTCGACGGTTTTCATCCGGATAATATCGCGCACTATTTATTAGGTCTCCGCGATGTCCAGCCCGTTCTGCTTCAGGCAATTTCATGGCTCCTCAGCGCAACGCATCAAAATTTTAAAGGCAAAACTGCAGCCATTGTTGGAAAATCAGACGTTTTTCTCAAACCGCTTTCATATTTACTCGCGCTGCTTGGCATGAGCGTGCACTGGGTTAAATATGATGAACTTGCTGGCGAACCTATTCCGCCTGCCGACGTGCTTGTGGTGGCGCTTGGTCGTCCGCACGTGATCATGGCACGCGATGTTAAGCCCGGCGCAACAATTATTGATATTGGTATTTCACGAACCCCTGATGGCAAAATCGTTGGTGATGTTCAATTTGACGAAGTATCTCCAATTGCAGCATGGATTACGCCAACTCCGGGCGGCGTTGGGCCTGTAACAATCGCCGCACTCATGTGGAACACACTACTCCTTGCCTTGAATAAGGCCGATCTCAGTTAATCCGTACAAAGGATGGAGACGCACGACCATATTTTGAGGCGAAATTAAATATTCGCCGCCAGAAATAGTTATTTTTTCAATCGTGTCTCCCCGTTTAACATTTAAAATTTCTGGAAAAGCCGCCCTGCTGCCGAGCAACGTTGTTTGAAATGTTCCGCGCGCACCTGCATTTTTTGGCACAGCAACAACTGAACCAGATGGCGTAAAATAAATATTTTGTTGAAATTCAGTTACGTGTTCTTCGGTTCCATTTTGTGATCGATATTCCCAAACTCGCTCCTCATACGGAAAAAACCTGCCGCTTTGGTATTGACCCGCAAAATGAATAACGCCCGCGTCATCAAATTCCCATACATCGGTCTCAGGATTATTTTTTTGTCGCTCGTAAAAAAATTGCGGCTCTCCCCGATGATTATAAATAAAATATCCAAATCCTGAATTAGTGCCAAAATTAATCATTTCAGCAGGAACATGCCGCTGTCCGCGATTCTCAGAACCTTCCTCCAATTTATCCGAAACCCACCGCGCGTCATGTTTTTTTCCAAACATTCTCGCGTCAGCTGCACGCGGACTGCGATATCGCACCTCTGCCTCGGCCTCCCCGAGTTGTTCCTCGCAAAATGTTGTGAGCTCTGCCATAAATTGCGCGTCCTTGCGAGACGTACGGTCAATTGATTGTCGATATGATGTAACGAGTCCTGCAAGCGGCTCATGCGACAGCGCAAACCGAAGCGATTGACCGTCAACAAGCGCACAAGAAATTTCCTGAATTATCGCGGTTTGTAAAATACAAACATATTCGTCCCAATCCCCGGCAACAGGAAATGGACGGCCATCAATCATGTGTGTCTTTTCCGATAATTCCCGAGGTTTAGAACGCAGAACCTGCTCGGCCGCGGCAACAGCGAGTTGAGAATCCGCCTTGAGACTCGGTGCGTATGAGCCTGTTAGCGCAAGGAGAGCATGTTCACGGAGTGATGCATGAATAGGGGCGCGGGGCTCGTCCTGCCATTTGTCTGGAGCGCGAAACAGCTCACGTGCCAAAAAAACGGCATCATGCGAATCAAGCTTTGTCTCAACATTCGCAAGCATTCGATCAACAAACACGTATGCCGACATGATCCGAAAGTCTTCGCGCACCTCATCAAAGTCATGATGAACCCGATTATGCGCGTCGGCGCTCTTGCCAAAAACACCGCGTATCGCGCCCGAAACGCCTGATTGTTTTTTTATCTGCGTTTTGAGCTCATGCATTCGGCGTACAAGAGCCTGTCTATGTGCTTCATGCTGTGGCCGCGTCTCTGTCTGCTCAAACCACGCCGCACGCTCCTGTAAAGAAACAGTCGGATACCAAATCATGGTAACAAAATGCTCCCACGCCACACGTGCCTCGTCATCAAATCCCTCCGGACATGGAATTGATTTTCGTGCGTTAACCGCGCGATACAGTTGCTCACAGCGACGTGGCCCCCAGTGTTCAATCATGCGCGCATAGCCGCGTGCAGTTGGGTCCATTTCAACTACTCTGCCTGAAGACGTTTTATCGGATTGATGATGATCAGATCTCATTTCAGTTTTAGCTCGCATCTCAGCAGCACGAAACGACTCTTCCTGTGGTGGAGGTGGAATTTCACGATAACCTTTTCCGTGCAGCAATTCGTGGCGCTCGCCGACCACGGTATCCACGCCTTGATCCTCTTTTTCAAAAGCAGCGCGAAGTTTCCGAAATAGCGCTGATCGTTGGTCAACTCGTTTCGGATCAAACTCCTTTTTTATTTTTTTTGCCGCTACCTCACTCATACATTATCGTGGAAGTTGACTGAGCCACCGTGCCACCATGACATCCTTTCCGTGCTCTTCGTCTAGAATATCCCAATACGCCGATAGACCTCGTGCTTCAGCGAAAATCTCGAATCTCATTTCATATAACTCTCTGAGCGTTACTCCACTCTCAATAGCGAGTTTTTTGTCCTCCGCGGTTGTTTTCAATCG
>CALRDW010000005.1 GCA_943355025.1 Candidatus Magasanikiibacteriota bacterium
AATTAAACAAGGCCAAAACGGAAGAAACCGGAAATGTGCCCGCGACTCCAACCGTAAATTGATTGAGGTAATCAATGTTTGCCGCACATCCAAACATTTCTGGACGTACTCGCGCTGACCCTCCATACCAAAGGTCTGGAACTGAAGCCACGCAAGGATCGGCGCAACCGACGTGCGCGAACCACAAAACGTGTCGTCCTCGTTACCGCCAATATACGCAACCTGCCTGGCAACAAGCGATTGGAGATCCTTGCGACAGAGGAAAATCCCGCCCGGGTACGGCAAGCGGCCCATTTTGTCGCCGTCGATTGATACAGACATCACCTGTTCGACATTGAAGCCGAACTTGAGGTCTTTGTTAACGAACGGAACAGTAAAGCCCGCGAATGCCGCATCAACGTGCAGATAGATGTTCGCGCACGTGTCGTGCTGCAACTTATCGATCCGCGCGCCGATTGCCTCGACAGGATCGATTGATCCCATGACGGTTGTGCCGACATTGGCAACGACGAGAAACCGTCGAAACCCTTCTTCGTAGCGAAGCCGAAACACACGCTCGAGATCGTCGACATCCATTTCACCTTTGTGGTTCATGCCGACAAGTGTCGTGCCTGAGCCACGCGGATCCGTGATGAGCAAATGGTCACGTCGGCAGCGTGGACAACGAGACCAGCGGGATTTCCCGAGGTCCATTTTGTCGCATGCCTTGTCGATGCTGTAGTGCGTGAGCGGCGTGCAGAGCACTGCGACGCCCCGATTCATCGGGTCTGATCGCAGTCGCAGCCACTCGCGTCCAATCCACAAACTTTGGTCATTCGCTTCGGTTGCACCGCCGCAAAAATAACCATCAACCGTGTCCGGTGTGCCGCCCATCACACTCGCCATCATCCAGATCGCGCGCGATTCGACATCGTGCAAATCACCAAAACCGGTTTCGCCCTGCTTGCCGCGTGTATGCGTGCCGATCGCGTTGAGCTGCGCGACTATAATGTGATTGATGCACTCCATCTGCGCTTCGAGCAGCGGCGTGCCCGGATAACACATTGGGGGTTTCGGCTCATAATAAGGGGATTTGAGCAGCTTAGACACGGTGCCGTATTCTTTGAGAGCTCCTTCCGTTCCGTCGAGAAGCTCCGTGGTCTCTGAATGGCGTGGCACTTCCGGCCATCGCCACAAATCGCCTTTGCCACCAGAAACGCGTTTACCAGACATGGGGGTGCCTCTCTAACTCTATACTTTTTGTCAAACCGCACTGCCACTTTGATAGTGCACGCGTACGTTAGACTAGGAATTATAAATAGTCAAGAGGGCGGTTTACAGCCCGTAGTGGTGTTGTGCGGCCCCTTGACGATTGTGACCCTGTGTGGCCATACTCAAGCTAGTTATTTCTAACAACGGCGTTGCGCCTTTAATTCAGAACAAGGTGAACCATGGCTTTTAAATCAATCAGTGGTGTCGTGTCGGCTGCTGACACCGGAATCTATCATCCGACCGGGCAGATCTACGTCAACGAAGATGGGGTACGGCTGTGCCCTGGATGCGGCGAGGAAGATCCGCAGCACGAGCATGACAGCGGCTCTGCGAGCGAGATGGGCCGACATCTCACGTGCAATAATCAACCTCGCTGGTTCGAAGGCTTTAGAGGACGAGGTACTAAAATCGTTGACGGCGATTAACGCAGCGAGCGTATGAAACGATTGCACATGGCGCGGCGCCGACAAACTTCTTGTATTATGCCCCCTCTGCTGCACGCAGGTGGGGCTCTTTTTTATCCGCCAATTGTTTCTGATTGAATTTCGCGAGCTCTACCCGAACCTTCTGTTCCATCTCTGTTCGCGATACGGCGCCCACGCCGTCCAAAATTTCCTTTGATTATAGTTTTTTTGATACATACCCCCTTAAAATAAACACTCCTCCCTTGTGGGGAGGAGTGGACGCGTAACGGCGAAATACATAAATAAACTATAGACCCACGCACAACATGTGTCAGACACTTAACAGGCCGAGTTCCTCCAGACGGGCAACCACACTCACCTGTTTGCGCAGACGATTGCGAATGAACTGAATCGCCGGCGCCAATCCCGCGTCCGCGCTCACGATGATTGCGTGATCATACGCATCCTCGCGCGCGCCCACGAGCAGGTCAACGACCAACGCGACGTCAAACCCGCGCGGCGAGTTTTTATTGTACTGCGTGCAGACAATCCGCGGATCCACATTTTTGATAAACTCCTCCGCCTTTTTCCGCTGCTCCGGATCCGCCGCGACCAAAAAATCAAAAAATATGTGCACTCTCCCCTGCGTTTGCATAGAAATAGATTAGTTTGAATGACTATCTATACTGGGTGACATGGATGGAAAGGTTTGTCAAGGGACTAACATCATGAGAATACACAGCGCTTTAAAAAAAGGTCACAGCGACACGGAATGAATCGTTTTCTGGAGCATAGCGAAAGAAAAACACTATGAACCAGCACCAGTATGCCTATAATTCTCCTTGTTGTCCGCATGTAGGGCATGGCTCATGTGATTTTGCCATATCGTTTTTATGTTCCAAAAAACAGTGTGCTGTTTTACCTAATGACCTTACAAGTTTTCGCTCACTCGTTATTAAACCACCCATTGTTTTTCCTTTATGGAAATCAACTAGCATTCCCACTCCTACATCTTGAAGAAATTTAATCCCAATTAAATTTCTATCACCTTGCACTACTGTAATTTGGTAATTTTCTATTACTAAGTCTCCAAACCTAAGATTAGCATTACGTATTTGACCTCTTGTTTGTCCCGAACCAGCTCCAGTGCTTATAACTACCTCTCCTTTTACTTTTGCACAAACTGCATCTGCTAATTCTTGTGTCAGTATTATGCCAAATATAGACCCAGTATCTACATAGGCGTTAAAATCATATGAACCGTGCCCATCAAAAACTTCGCCTGTCAGAATAAGCTTACCTTCATCATCAATACTGAGTTTCCCAGATTTTCGCTCCATAGTTTTGTAGAATGACAGTATTTAGTACAAAGTCACTAGATAAGCAATGTTTGACAGAGATATAATACACGCGCAAGGCGAGCATAGGAAAGGGTCTAAAACATATATTACGCCAGCCAAAACATATTATTCACGTTCACCTAAAATAAATTCTGCACGCTTAAATAACTCATCGAAAGTAAGAATTTCCACAGCATGAATACCTTGCCGAAATCTTTCGAAAGAATTCCTTTGGTCTCTATCCGCCGCTATCTGACTTAGCTTGCCAATTAATAGAATCCCTTTTGGGATAACGGTGTAGGCTTCGTTTTCTTCAAATCTGTCTCGATTGTCATCTGTCCTAGAGCCGGTGATTTCCCATGTGCTTAGATTTGCCTGCAATTGAGTGATGCCGTCTGTCAGTTCTTTTGCCACACTCCAAGCACCATTGCGCTGCGCTGAAGCTCCTTGAATAATAGGTGTTGCGGGAGTTTTTATCTCAACTAATACAGTAAATTTGATGTCTCCTTCAGCAGTACATAGTGTATCTCCTCTTTGTCCGCCAGTACCATCAACCCTTGTACCACCATAGTGCGGCTGACTTTGTTCTTGCTTTAGAATTTGGTAATTCAAGCCATAGCCGAATATCCACCGATTCCTTTCGAAGAAATCCTGCCAATAAGCCTCCTCTCCAACCCCCTTGATTGGCAAGCTAGTTCTGAATTCTTCTAATGCTTCGAGCCTAGTTTCATGAAGATGGTTTAACAATATTTTCTTAGCAAGTTCCGGAGCATTTTCCTTTAGTAAGGACCAAAATTCTTCAGAGTAATTATTGTCTAAAATTTGCTGAAGTACCTGCCGCTTATTTGCATCGTCTATTACGATAACCCTATCTGAAGGAGCTACAACATATTCTTGGTATCCAGACACCACTCCTTGTTCAGCAATTTTTCGACGTTTTTGAATTTCTTCACAGAATATTTTTGTTTGCTCTGTGCCCAGCTCGATCTCTACTCCCTCATATAATTTTAGTTTTCTAAAATCTTGCCCATCCAACTGTTCCCATTTTTTGTCTCTTTCTTTTTTAAATCGAACAAGTATTCCACGAACGCCTCCGGAATGAATTGCTGGTTTGAAAATTAACACCGTATCAGATGTTTGCTTCAATACGATCCAATCTGTTTTGGCAAACCCTGTAGTTACTGTTAGTGTTTTTATTTTATCGCTCACAGAGAAAAGTATATTTACGCAAACTATTTTTTATAGGAGCCCTTAAACAATTTTCCAATCTCCTCATCCTCAAAATACACGAAACATCCTTTCATCCCTCGTGTCATCAAGGTTCGATAGGTATTTTTAATAATCGCATCTGCTTTTTCGCGTGCACCAATTGGATCAATCTTCAATGCAGCCTTAAAACCAGATAACGACTTGTCCGTACGCGCACGCTTTGTTGGATCTGTGATCACCTGTCCATCGCGCACAATTAAATCGCGGCCAACGATCACACCCACATAATCAACCTCCAAACCTTGGCATGTGTGAATACAACCAATTTGATTGACCGACTCCGGCGCTTGAATCCACAAATTCCCATCTGTCGCCAAATTCCATTGCATACCAAAATCATGTTCGGGAATAATAACATCCATAGCGGATTTATCATTACGACTCACCCAATTCCAACAATATCCCGCAACCAATCGTGCCTTGTTAGAAATTTTGCCATCTTTGTCGAGAACATTATTTTTTTCAATAATCAAATCGCGCAATTCATTCGGTGAATCAACGACACGAAAATCATAGTCGAAATCTGAAAACTCCAAATTTGCCGTTTCACGAATTTGCAACATGTTATCGAGCCACGCTAAATATCCATCAGAACCATTACACCGAAACTGCGACGTTAGCTCCATGTGTGTCACTTTCGCACCTGCCTCACGCGCAATTTTTTCAATTTCATCTTTCGAACCAATATCAGACCAGGTCACTCGCTGATCTTCATCAATAAAAAATACAGAACATTTTGCCGCCGCAATAATTTCCTTGATCTGATTTTCACCCTTGTTTTTATAAATACCTGATTTTTCATTTAAACGATGCGCCTCATCAACCACGAGTGCATCAAATGAATTTGCCTCACAACCAATGAACACACCCGAACTTAAAAAGAAGTTCCGTATGTCCACTCTTCGCATATGTCCAACAAGGCGGCTGTAAAACACATCCCGCGGAGCAGCATTTTTCGTAACGTAACGAACATTCTTATGATCTTGTTTTGTAATGTCAACCAATAAATTAACCGCAACAACCGACTTCCCAGTACCAGGGCCACCTTGAACAATTAAAACATTTTTATTACTTTCTGCAGATGTACGCGCCAACATGAGCGCGTTTTCGTAAACTATTTTTTGCTCATCTATCATCAAAAATTCTTTATTTCCTTTTAACAACGAAGCAAGGCTGTCTACCAATTTTTTTGATGGCTTAATCTCGCCATTGTCGACCCTAAACATTATATTATTCTTGTCACCATATTTAACAAACTGTTTGATAAATGCGGCCAATTTTCTCGTATCGCTTTTTAAAAAAACAGGCGCTTGCTCAGTGTATTCACGATAAAAATCGTTTCGAATAACATCATCCTCATTATAATTATGCAAATAAGCACACGGATGTATACGAATATCATCGTCTTCCACGGTCTTGCTGAAACCCTTAAGCAATTCCGAATATGTAAGCGCTTGATATGACGGATGATTTGCTTCACGAATACCACCACCAACCCACGTGCTCACAATTGCGTCTTTATCAGTCATGTCAGCGGACTCCCACTGTTTGAGTTCGACCAAAACAACATGGTCCGAACCATTTTCTCCTTGACCACTCAAAATAAAATCAACACGCTTGCGGCTCAGCGGAATCATGTACTCAATTGATACCACTGAACCACCTGGTATCTCTTCATCAACCAATACACCGTGCATGAAACGCAAAGAATTTGCGAAAGCACGAACTTCCGCATGAGTCGCGGTTACATTAACCTTCTTTCGAAGATACTCAAAAATAATGTCGGCGATATCGCCATCAATCACGTGATCAAGAAACTCTGTTTTAGGATATGAATATACAATCATACGTCTGTATACTCCGTATACTTCCCAAACTTCCCCCTCGCCTTCTCAACCGGATACTTCCCCTCATTCTCCCCCATCTTGCGCGCAAACGCCGCGCCCAAATCAATCCCCAAGTCGTGCGCCATGAGTAACACCCAGTAGAGCGTGTCAGCGAGCTCGTCGCCAACGTCATCCGTGTGCGCGCGCAGGTGCGCGGCAATGTCATCCGCGCTCTTCCACTGAAAATGCTCAAGCACCTCCGTGGCCTCAAGCACAAGCGAGATCGCCACATCCTTCGGATTATGAAACTGCTTCCAATCGCGCGCGTCGCGGAAGGCAACAATCTTCTGAGTTAATTCCTGAATCGAATCCATAGTGCCCCCATCATACCCACTTTCTCTAAATCAAACAATACACCTAGTTGACACACCAAATCACACATGTTATATTTTATTCGAAGCTTACAATAATAACTTTTGGGACGCTTCGGTGCTCCCCCGGAATATCTGGGGTCTCAGCCGAGGAGAACGAATCCAAGAGACGTAGCTTCACCAAAACTCCCGATCACTTGATCGGGTTTTTTGTTATCAGACAAACAGTTCGATGCCAGTACCGACGATATTTTCCTTCAAAATATCCATACATTCCTGCCCCAACGGTTTTTCATTCAAATACGCCGCAATTGCGCCGGCGATCCAATCTGCAATTTGTATATTTCGATCTACAGCCGAATCGACGCGGTCAATTCTGACCTTCGTTCCTCGTAAAGCATCCTTATAAATTTTTGTTCTGAGCATTTCTTTAAATTCAACATCAGTCACACCCTTTAATCGCCGCTGATCACAAATAACAAAAAATTCCTTATCGGTCGATGGAAAATATTGCTCGATCACCTTTCCAACCATATGTGTATACAGCAGCCCACCCTGGATGATGCTTTTACGCATATATTTCGTAGGAAAATTTTCACATTTAAAATATACAAATTGGATTCTCACTTCAAGCGAGCAGATAAAACGAAGCGTCCGAAGCCTAAGTGCACGGTCTATCCCATTCCCTGAATATTTTATCTCGGCCAGTGCCCGCATTTTCTTCGGGAATTTAGTTCGACACCATGCTTTAAATCGTTTTGCTGATTTTTTAGGATCATCAACAGTAAAAGATGCAATAATAAAATATCGCTCGTTTCCCCGTTCAACAAACGGACCACTTTCATCAATAAAAATAGTTGCCATATCCCCCTTAAAATTTTATGATGCAATCTTATGCTTTCATGAAACTAAACGCAAATATCGCGAATATATTTTATTCACGCAATAATATCAATAATTAGTGAATAACCACTACAAAACACCCCCTATTCACTAATAAATCTGTCAAATACTTATCGATCCCACAAAAACCCTCTCCCAAAATGCCCCCACATGCACGTCTCCGCATATCGCACGTCAGCCAACCGGAGCGCCCCCCGAATCCCCGCCGGCGACAAATCATACCCGCTCACAACCTCCTCAACCCCATCCACCACCGCAGAGGCCATAACCGGTTCCGCCTTCCCAATCGCATACGCCAATTTCACGACAACCTCTCGCGCCCCCACGCGCGCACCCAACAAATCCACCGCAATCTTCCGCGCCATATACGCGCCCGACCGATCGACCTTCGTGTAATCCTTCCCCGAAAACGAACCGCCGCCAATCGCAACCTCCGGCCCGTAATTGTCGACGATCAATTTGCGCCCCGACAAACCCGTGTCCGCGTCGAACCCGCCCTGCGTCCATTCGCCCGCCCGATTAATAATATATTCCCCCGCGCCCGGAATCACAGCCTGCACAATCGCCAATAAATCCGCGCTCTTAGTATTCTGAAAACTCGCGACCACGCATGTGACCACCCCATCCTCAACCGTCACCTGCGTTTTGCCGTCAAACGGATACACGCCAAAAATCGCCTGACACAGCCGCCGCGCCAAAACGTACTCCAAAGGCAACAACTCCGGAGTCTCTGCACACGCATACCCCTTCATAATTCCCTGGTCGCCCGCGCCACCCGTATCAACGCCCTGCGCAATCTCCGGACTCTGCCGCGCAATATTCGTCAAAACCACAAACTCCTCGCCCACAATATCCCGCACCACCCGCTGCATATCCGGCGCCACTCCCGCCGCCGTCACCTCTCCATTAATCGTCACCAAATTATGCCCGCCCATCACCTCAATCGCCACGCGCGCCCGCGGGTCAACCGCCAAGTACGCGTCGAGAATGCTGTCCGCAATAAAATCACAAATCTTGTCCGGGTGCTTCGGTGAAACGAACTCTGCTGTCTTAATCATATAATTGGCCCATCAAATTAAAATAAAAAATCCTGTGAATAATACAGGAAAGATTGCCGCATAATATCTTTCCCGTTGCCGGGCTGGATGTGGCACCTGTCGCGCACGCCGCATGCGTCGTCGATGGTTGCCGGTGGGTCAGTGAGCCAGTGCTCTCGCCACTCTCTAGATAATTACTTCTTTAATTGTCGGACCTAATTAGTATAGCACAAAAACTTTCTTGCGCAACTCTCTCATAAACTGATGTAACGAAATTAAAAAACACGCGGCCCCGGGAAGCCGCGTGTTTTAATTCCACATTTACATTTTTACCCCTGCCTCTGGCTGCATCAAACCAAACAAATTACCTTCTGTGTCCTTAAAATATCCCAAAAAGCCGACGCCTGCCATATCCATTTTTGGCATCTGCAGAGCGCCACCGCCCGCAAGAATCGCCGCAGCCGTTGCGTCATAATCAGCAACTTCCATTGTGCACACAAACGCGTTCGCCGATGTGCCCTCGGTCGGAGCTGGCGCATTGCGCTTCATCATACCGCCGTTAATTCCCTTTTCGCCGACCTTCGTCATGATCATAGTATATTCAAACGATCCGCCGTCCGGGCCATTCTCGCCTTTCCATACAGAAAACTCCCACCCAAATACATCGCCATAAAACTTCTTCGCGCGCTCAAGATCATCTGCCATGATTTCAAAGTGAACAAGTGGGGTCATAAAAAGCGTAAAAATTAATATATTCCAGTGTATCTTAAACCGCAAAATAAAAAAAGCCGTGCACGTTCCTAAAAAAATGCACGGCGCCATCGAACGGTCCCATCCAATGCCTCGCGCATGGATTGAGGTCTTCGACTAGAACTGTTCAATTCGACGCAGTTTCTGTTCCGCGAGCCACTTTGCCGAAACAGGCCCTGGCTGTTCAGGCGCACGAGCCGTCAAATCAGATATCTCCCCAAACAAATGGAATTGCCACTTGCCATACGACGAAAGATCCCCAGGCGGCTCCATCTGCGCTTCGAGAATACTAACACACCGCAATGCTGTATCCGGATCATCATACACCGGCGACAGCGTCGGTTCCGCTTCGTCGACCCGCGCCCACAAATCATCGAACAAAAATGGCTCTGACGGCTCCGTGGCGCGCACAAGCTGTATCATCTTTTGCAGACGAAACCCTTTCTGCGCGCGCTTCAGTGCTGCACGGCCATTATCGTCAAACCCGATTTGAAACCAACGTTCAAGTTGTGCCCACACTTTCCACTGCGAAAACGGAAAATACTTTTCTGGATCAATTCGCTTCCACGCAACAGAAAGCGTATCACGAGTCTTCGTGTTCGCAGCCATAACAATAAACAAGAGCAGATGCAGCAGGAGCAACATCTCAAACTGATTAAGCGCAACCTGTCTGCGCACACTTACGGTCATGACACCCTCCGAAATAACGTCCCGATATTGGGTGCCCCAAATTTACTCCCTCGCGGGTGTGACGTCAACCCCTACATACTTTTATTGTGCGGCTGGCTGTAACCCAACAAATTGAAGTGTGATACCGTCAATTAATTTTTTAACCGCAGCAACAGGATCTTTAACAACGCTCGTATCATAATTATAAATACCCCGCAGTTCAAATGCGCCCCCACTGCTTGCTGTTCCCACAAATTTTATCATGAGCATACGTGGATTATCATTAATACCCTTAAACCCAAGCTGCTCCCACATTTTCGCGTCTTTCGCAAATGTGCGAATTGTATACGTAGTAAACGGATCGGCTTTCCTATATGCTTCGGTCCCTGTTTGAATAAACCCAACACCGTCATCGCTTGGTGCATCAGTGCGAATCATAAATTCTGCGCTTTTATCCGCAGGCTCAATATCAAACACAATAGACTTATCAACATCCGCGCCATTCGCAACCGCTGACCAACCGTTTGGTGTTGCCAAAGAAATTGTACGGCCCAATGTCGCAGTGTGTGGAACCGAAAGTTCCGCCAGTTTTTGAATTGCCCGCGCGCGTGCGGCCGCAACAGCTGCGAGATCAGCATTTGAGGTTCTACTGCAACCAGGGCCTAATAATAAAATAGTTGCGCTACAAATAATAATTTTCGTTCTGAGTAACATAAAAAAATCAGTTAAGTAGCCGGATTATACCACCACACACGAATTAAATAAAAACACCCGCCACACAGCGAGTGTTTTTATTTAATTATTTGAATGAACTATTTCAAGAGTGCGTCTTTGACTTTTGAAACGGTTGCCTGATCTGCGTCCTTAAAGATAAGCTCGATTTCGTTTACTGATGCGTCGCCAAGACCACGAACAAATGAGTTCTGGTAGTTTGCGTCAGCTACTTTTACCACGTTATCAAATTGACCTGACATTTTTGCCATTACGATACCGCCACGACCATCTTTCGCGTCAACGACTGAAACAATTACGCCTGAGCCCGTGATTTTGAATTCAGTAATTGCGGCAATTGCATCTTCAACACCGGTAAATAATGCTGTTCCTGCTGCTGTTTTGTCCTTCATGGTGAAGGCAATGCCTGCTGCGGCAAGCTTTGCGCTAACCATTTCAGCACCGGTCTGTGCGGCTGCTGCAGGAGCTGCGGCCTGTTCGGTAGGCGCTGCACCAGGCGCAGTTGCTACTGACTTTGCTGCTCCACATCCTGCACCGATGAGTGAAAATGAAACGAGAGCGATCGAGAGTTTTGTAAAATTTTTCATATGCACAAAATTATATCACACCCATGAAATAATTCAATCTATGTGTCAAGCCCTTTTAACTCCCCCCGCCATATTTTTCGTAAAAAGTATTTGTAAACAGCTCGGTCGGATCCATTTTTTTCTTTGCGGCAAAAAACGAATCAATATTCGGATATGCTGCATGCAATTCTGCCGGCGTATACACTAATTGATACGGCAAATAAAACGATCCGCCAAGATTTGTCGCTGCATCAATTAAATCCGTTGTGGTTTTTTTCAAAATTTCAGAATCGCGCGTTGTAAACTTCTGATTAAAATATAATACGAATGCAAACCGCTCTCCCGGCGCATACGGCAGCGCCGTAATTGTGTCTGCGTGCACGATTCGAATTGTTACGTTAAGCAAATTCGCATCATTTTTTATCACAGTCGTACGCAGTGCATCGACGAATGCCGCCATCTTGTCCGGCGGAATAAAATATTCCTGCAAAATATCCGTGTCTGGTAAACGATTTTTTAAATATCTCATCGAGTCGTACATTTCTTGGTTGCGCGAAACAATGCACACCTCTTTTTGACTCATTGCTGCGTTGCGCGTCATGCAAGACCGAAGACGTGGCAAAGCAAATTTTTCTAAATTCCACCGCACCCATCGTCCAATCTTACCGGTCTTCGAAAAATTAATCACAAATCGTGCGAGCGCATCATGCACATCCGGCTGCAGTGGCGGCAATACCTCGGCCGAATTTATTTTTTCGTATGTGTGCACGGCGGTCTCGCGCAAAAAAGATGTTGGCGAAACTGACAAACGCGCATAAAATAAACCGATATTTTTATTCCCCGGAATATTCTTCGCATAATATTCCGGAAACGATTTATAATCCGTGTAGTCAGTTTTGACTTCATATAATTCATTCGGGACAACCTCAATCTGCGCGTCCAAAATTACGCCGAACAGACCATACCCGCCGAGCGCGTGAGCAAATAAATCAGAATTTTCCGTCGGACTTGCGATTTTAATTTCGCCAGTTGCTGTCATGATGCGTAGTGATTTTACCGTCGAAGCAACCTGTCCTGGATCGTGCGCGATGCCGTGTGCGTTAACACTCAAACTTCCACCAACAGTAAAAATATTTATTGATTGCATCGCTTTGACCGACAAACCGCGCGCATCCAAAAATTTCTGAATCTCCACCCACTTTGCGCCTGAACCAACAGTCAAAATTTTTCCGTGCGCATCCACATTTATTTCATTCATCGCTCGCATGTCGAGCACAAGTCCATTTTTAACAAATGAGTGCCCGCCCATGCTGTGTCGCTCGCCCGCGCTCGTAACTTTTAAATTGTTTTCGCGTGCATATGCAAGCGCGTGCCGCACATCTTCTGTATTCGAAATTTTTACAATTCCATGCACTGCGGTTTTGTTGAGGCAGCTCGCATCATTAATAATGCCGCCACGCTGTTCAAATTCAAGGATGTATGAAGAATCTGGATGTTGAACAACGCGAATTATCGTCGGCTTTGTTTGATCAACGCTTTCGGGAAAAATAAAATCGCACGCCTTGGACGTCGTCGGCGCGGCACTTAAATCAAAAATCTTTTTGACGCAGAGCACCGCAAATAAAATTGCCATGCAATACACTGCGTATCGTTTGCGCAGCGATGATTTTTGCTTTGACATAAAAAATTGTATCGAAAGTATAGCACAAACAGACCCTTGACAAATCAGCTCCGAGCGTACACACTTCAGACCAGGCAAGCCCCTTAACATTCGCCCCCCCCACCACAGGAGTCCTCCATGAACCTCCAACGCATTCCGATTCTGGAGCAAATCAAAAACGAGGCCCGCACTCGGGAAATCCTTACGAGCTGCGGCGCCATTCATATAAATGAACACTTCGTTTATACGAGTGGCCTGCACGGATCGGCGTTCATCGATAAAGCAGCGATCGTGCCAAACCCCCTGCTGTTCGATGAACTCGCCGCATTCATCGCTGCCGAAACGCGACACATGTTGCCTGAAGTTGTTCTCGGCGCCGCAGTTGTTGGTGCAATGCTCGCCATGCCCGTTGGACGACACCTGCACACGCAGATAAACCACCCAGCGTGCTCGCCGCGTGTCATATTCGCGGACAAAGAAATCTATCATCCGCGCGACGAGCACGGCAACCTCTTTTTTGACAACAGTGGCGAGCCACGCATCGAAGAGCGCCTCGTCATCAAACGCGGCTACAGCCCAATGCTCCGTGGCAAAGCAGTGCTCATTGTTGAAGACATAATCAACACGGGCAAAACCGTTCACACGCTTATGAACCTTGCTCGGAATGCTGGCGCTCGTGTGATTGGCATCGCGGCACTCTGCAATCGTGGCCCCTGTACAGCCGCTGATTTTGGAGGCGAACCACTCGTTCTCACCTCGCTCGTGCAGCTTAAAATGGACGTGTACGATCCAAAAATTGGAGTATGTCCTTTGTGCCACGCGGGCATCCCAATTAATGAAGAGCTCGGCCACGGAAAAGAATATATGGAACACCGGCGCCGAGTCGCATAACGCGTGCCGCCGCCTGTTCAATCGCACCCAGCCCTAGAAACCCGACAGCACCCACTGCTCTCGGGTCTTTTTTTAACCAAAAAATATCCCACGCCTTCGAAAGACGCTTGACAAACGAGCCGTTTTTTGCTATAAAAATAGAAGCCGATCCTACATTTCCGGCTGGAGAGAATTCATGTGCTTACACACAGAGATAGCACCGGCAGCGATTCCTCTTTTGCTCAAACCGTGGCTCGATATTATCGACGCGGAAGAAAAAGAACGTGACGAAATTCTTACTGAAGTCGAGAGTCTCAGTGAGCTCAAACTGTCGGGCGAGGATTGGATTCGAAACTCGATCATTACGCTGGCCATTGAAAATGTGGCTGACAGAATCACATCAACAGATGTGCCGAATTCGGAGGTATTTCTCACCCTTGCTGATCTCGATGCAGCGCTCGTTGAAAATTCACTACTGTTCACAACAAAAATTAAGCTTGAAAAAAAACCCGACATGGCGCGCCGCCTTGCAAGGGTTAGTGCTACAAGCAGAATTTTGCGCCTGCAGTTGTCCTTCATACTCCGACACGTGCGCCGCCTCGCAAGAACCTACGGTGAGATTCGTGCATTGCTTGAGCACATGACGAATGAAGCAGCGTCATGCGACTCAGATCCGCTGGCCCTCATCAAACAAAGCCCTGCTTTTTGGCAGCACATCTTACGGCTCTCTTTCTCGCGCGAAACCTATCGTCGGCGCCTTCTCGAGCACATTTCAGAACATGACAACGACCTCATTACAAAAGTGATCGTTCGGTCTGCTGCTATTCTCAACGAGATTCGTGAGCCGGGCGCACAAGCTCTAAACCCAGATCCAAACACAACCAAAGAGCTGCTAAGTGCGTACATGTCGGCCATTCCGGTGCTTATCCAATGGGTCGACAAACGCACGGCCGATATCTATGGTTCGTCAGAGCAACTTGTTGACGTCTCGCGCAAATAACATCAGAAGATTTACTGTCAACCCAGTTAAATCTGGCCGCTTGCACGTACTCTGCAGGCGGTTTTTTATTTGCACAATCCGCCTTCGACCAATGGAATGCCTCAAATTTGACAAATTACAGTCCTTTTGATAGACTCCGTACATCTTTTTCGAAATCTATGATCGCAATCGTTGAAACAGGTGGCAAGCAATTCATTGTGAGCCCAAACACAAAAATTCAGGCTGAAAAGCTCACAGGTGACGCGGGTGAAACAATTACCTTTGATAAGGTGCTTTTAGTTGCCGAGGAAGACGGCGCCGACCTTAAAATTGGCACGCCTGAGGTAACTGCAAAAATTGCAGCAACGGTATCGCGCCAGTTCCGCACCCGCAAAATTATGGTGCGCAAATTTAAGAACAAAGTTCGCTACCACCGCACAGCCGGACATCGCCAGCACAAGACCGAAATCAAAATTGAATCGGTTACTGCATAATTGCAGCACTCACTTCTCAACAATTTGAACTGCATCCCCGATCTTGATCCCAAGACGGTCTGCTGTTCCCGCAACTACTTCGACTACCCGACTGGCGGGTAGTCTTGGTGCATATTTTGGTAAATCAACATCTTGAAGACCGATTCCCGGCGGGACACGCGGCGCGATATCAATTATTTTTCCATTTTGGACCCAAATAATATCAAGCGCGTAGTTCATGTCTTTCATCCAAAAAACGTACTGCCGCGCGCTATCAAATTTAAAAACCATCGCCTCATTTTTGCCGAGGCTGTCTGTTCCTGAAAGTCCTTTTTCGCGCTGCGCACCCGACGATGCAACGCGCGCAGAAAATTCTTGTCCTCCCATCCGAACCGTTGCAACGCTATACAGTCGAACAGCAATCGTTTTGCCAATAAGTCCAACGACAAACAAACACGCAAAAATTATTACTATGATGCGTGGTGGATTTGATGATTTGATCAAAGCCATATTTTTTATCGGCGCAACCGAGCTTCAAGAATTATCGATGTCATGAGCGTGCACAGCAATAAACCTATAAGAACGATGAGTTTCCCCGTGCTTTGTAAAATGAGTGCGGTTAGACCGGCAAAAAAACCGACAGCATAATAACTGAGCACAGCAGCCCTATGACTCAGGCCGCTGCGGAGTAACAAATAGTGAAAGTGAGACTGGTCGCCTCTAAAAATTGATTGCCGTGTTACTGCGCGAACAATCATGACGCGCACAACGTCGAACACGGGGAGACCCATGACTAAAAGTGTTGTTGCGATTTTACTGCCACTGAGAATTGCAAGAATGCCAAGAAAAAAACCGAGAAATAACGAACCGCCTTCGCCGAGAAAGGCGCGTGCAGGATGAAAATTATAGATGAGAAATCCAAGACACGCGCCCGCAAAAATCGCCGCAAGAAATCCGATGCGCGGTTCGTAATAGCGCGTTGTCGCAGTAAACGCGACGATCATAAGTCCCCCAATCGCGGAAAGTCCGGTCGATAACCCATCGAGTCCGTCAAGTAATTTTGTTCCGTACATCATCGCCATGAGCCACACAAAGGTCAGTACGGCAGGCAGCCACCACACAGCACCAAACTCAAGAACACCACCGTGTGGATTTGTAACTCGAGCAACAACGATTCCCGACCACACGACAAGCAATGACGCGAGCGTTGGTGCGATAAGTTGTACGGGTGCAGGTAGTTGGCGTTTGTCGTCAAGCGCGCCGCCAATCATGAGGAGAAGTGTCGCGGCCGCGAGCGCGAGCCACTTGCGAATAGAAAGCGCTGGCATTAATTCGGGAAACGTGTGGGCGACAACGAGCAATACTGCAGACAGCGTGAGCGGAATTACTATGCCACCACCAAGAACAATTGGACGTGCGTGCACTTTTCTAGAGGCTGCCCGTGGATCATCGATAAAACCATGTGATCTGAGCAGCGGCAACACGCCAAGCGCACCGAGCGCCGAGCATGCAAACGCCGCAATTCCTGCAAAAATCGTGCTGAGCATACTACCCTTTTTTAATAGTGACACCGCCAGCATCAATAACAACAGTATCTTTTCGATTCAATTGATTTTGAAGCAGCATTCCAGCGATCGCATTTTCAACGCGGTCTTGAATAACACGGCGCAGTGGGCGCGCACCAAATTCCGGATCATACCCCGCAGCTGCAAGCTCTGCGACTCCCGCATCAGTCATCTCAAGCAGAACGCCACGCTCTTCCAATTTCTTTCCAATGCCGCGCAAAATATTCCGCGCAACTTCTCCAATCTGAGATTCTGTCAGCGGACTAAACAATACAACTGCATCAAATCGATTGAGAAATTCTGGTTTGAAATATTGTTTAAGTTCACCGTGGAGCAATTGTGTTTTAATACGCTCGCCACTCGTCCCCGCACGAATCTGCTCTTGAACAAATTGTGTCCCTGCGTTTGATGTCGCGATCAAAATCACATTCGTAAAATCAATAACACGTCCAACAGAATCTGTCAGTCGTCCGTCATCCATGACTTGTAAAAACAAATTTAAAATATTTGGATCCGCCTTCTCAAGCTCGTCAAGCAGCACGAGCGAAAATGGTTTTTGACGAATTGCTTCCGTTAGGATTCCTGTACCTTGCTGATTTGGTTGCCCGATCAAACGATAAATACCGCTTGTGTCTTGATATTCTGACATATCAATACGAACCATCTGCGATTCGCTTCCGAAATAAACTTCCGCAATAGTTTTTGTCAATTCTGTTTTTCCAACGCCGGTCGGACCAAGAAATAAAAAGTTAGCAATCGGCCGCTTGTTGCTCCGAATTTCTGCTCGCGCGCGCCGCAGCGCATTCGCAACAAGTGTAACCGCCTCGTCCTGTCCAATAACGCGCCGATGCATTTCTGTTTCAAGCCTGAGCAATTTATCGGTCTCATTTTCTGTGACTGCAGTAACTGGGATTTTTGTTCGCTGTGCAATAATTGTCGCAACATCATCTGCAGTTATCAATTGCTCTTTGCCTCGTTTATTTCGAACATGCTGCGCAACTTCATTACAAATTTCAATCGCGTTTTGCGGCAAATACGTGTCGTGCAAATATCTTTGACACATTTGTGCAGCGCGTTCGAGCGCCTCGTACGAAAACCACACGCTGTGTTTGAACTCGATAAACCCTGCCTTTGCTTCGAGTACACGGATTGCAGCATTGAGATCCATTTCATCAATATCAACTTTCTGCAGCACAGTTGCGAGCTGTTGATTTGCAATCGTGCGATTGTATGCTTCCGGCGTTGTTGTTGCGATCGTCAAAAAATTTCCTTTTCCAAGCTCAGTCGCGAGCACACTCGCAACATCAAGACTCTGCTGCTGTCCAATGGTAATTCCAATCATTTTTTCAATTGACGGAATTACCAGAATAATATTTCCCGCTGCGCTGAGTTCATTTAATAATTCGAGCAACCGCTCTTCTGCCTCAACTGGACTCGCGCCTGCCAACAATTTTGGAAGATCCAACTCAACCAATCGCTTATCGCTTAAAATTTCTGGCACATTTTCTGCAACCATGAGCTCTGCAATTCCGTTGATAATTGTTTCCTTACCAACGCCGTGGTTACCAACCAGCAAAACACTCGTGCTGCCGCCCTGCAAAATGCGAAAAATTGTTTCCAGTTCTGCATCGCGCCCAATCAGAGGCTCAAGCGCGCCGTATAAAGAAGCGCGCGTCAAATCTTGGCTCAAAGAATTTAAAAACGGAGTCGCGATTGCCGTCATCGCACGATTAATGTCGCCCTTTTTACTGCGGCCATGACTTCCGCGAATCCGACGCTGTCGCGCACGCTTCATCTGTTCACGAACGCGTACCCATTCAACTCCGTTATGTAGCGTCTCAGGCTTCACGCCAAAATCAAAAAATAAATCCGCGATTTTTTGTTCAGCCGAAACAACAGTCAAAAAAATATCCGTCACGTCAACAACTGGTGAGCGATTCATCCATGCCTCTTCATAACTATTAAAAATGATCTGCCACACAGTCGTGCTTAAAATCGGCTGCGCAAGCGCTTGCTCTTTCACCATACACGCATCAACCGCCGCTTGCAGATGATCAAGCGGTACAAGTAACCGCATACACAAACTTTGAATGCGTGTGTTTGCTAAAATCGCGCGCAACAAATGAAACGGCGTAACGTGTGAAGCTGTACTGTGCGCCGCAATACCATACGCATCTTCGATTGTTTGTAGTGCATCATGCGTAAATGCAGTTGAAATATTTTGCACTTTTGATTGCGGCAATGCATGTACCTCTTCCCAACTAATTTCTGCCTTCTCTATGTGATCGTCCGCACCTTCAAGGTATGAGTGGGGCGCGACCTCTGATTCTATTGGACGCAGACGAATATTTCTCGAAATCAAAAAAAATAATGCGAGTCCGCCAAAACCAAGAAGCGGAAGTGTGCTTGCATCAAACCCAGATTGCGTTATTTTAAATATAAATAAACCAACGCATGCTAACAAAAATAATCCGAGCACAATCGATAGTGCTGCATCAAATTGACGTTTAATTCCACGGTACTGAATTGAATACGTGTCGATCGTGTGGTTCCAAAATAAAAACCGATCATGCGCAAAATAACCAACAATTTTTCCGTGGCACGCCGCACACTCATGTCGCTGGACACGACCCGTGCCTTTACACACACTGCATCCGATAAGTGGACGGTTGGTCAGTGACATATCAAATCACAAAATGAAGAATGGGCGAAACAATTAAATAAACGGCGATGAGTGGCGCCGCAAGCCACACACAAAAAATAATAAGGGCTCCGATGCTCCACGCAAAAACCTGAATCAGTTTCGCAAGTATTGTTAAAAAGCGGAGGCCAATACTAATCCCGCGACTCCATGCATCTCGCTGTCCGTACATGGGCACGAATAAATTTTTTATCCAAATAGCGATGTTTGTTTCGACCCACATCGCGCGAATAGAGCTAAATAAACGCGAAATGATCCAACGTGCGCCCGATGTATACCACCAAATCGGCGCATATGCGGCGTCGACAAGAGTATCAAAAAATAAGCGCCCAACCATGGTCATTGTTTGCGTCATAGCGCCACAAGTATACCACTTATCTGACTGCAACGGAATGTGAATCTGCGTGAACGTATTCCATCTTGGTCGCCGCCGCGAGTCCAAGCGCGTCAAGTCGTTTTTTTAAATTCTGCGCCGATGATTCTTCGGCAATGTTGAAATCAAGTCGTGAGGTTTCGCCAAGCAGTTGTGTTTTGCGTTCTGACAAATGTCTCAGCTCAAAGCCGCGAGCCGAAGACGATGTAATTTGAAAAAAGTAGATCACCCCGATGAGAATTGCTGAAATAAAAAGTGCTGTTCGAATTCGTGGTCTGTCAAAAAACTGTTGCGTGTTTTGTTCCATACTATGATTTTTCAAAGATGCGAAACTTACTGCTGCGAGATCGCGGATTATCCCGCACTTCTTCCCACGTTGGGATAACTGGTTTTTTTGTTATTGATATTACATCGGCTCGCGTTGTAACAAACTGTTTTACAATGCGATCTTCAAGTGAATGAAACGTGATGACGCCAATACGCGCGTGCGGAGCTACTGCGTCGGTTATGCGCTCAAGCGCTGTGCGCAAAACCCCAAGCTCATCATTAACCGCGATACGAAGTGCTTGGAACACTTGTGTTGCGGGATGTTTTTTGCCAACTCGTGGCGCAACTTGACTCATCAAATTTGCAAGTTGCTGCGTTGTCGTAATTGGATCCCGATCTCGCGCATCAATTATTGCTTCTGCAATTTCTGCTGCTCGCGGCTCTTCTCCATACAGCCGAAATATTTTTACAAGCTCTTCTTTTGAAGACTTGTTTAATAGCTCAGCTGCAGTTTCCGTTTCTTCAGTCGGATCAAAACGCATGTCGAGATGTTCGTTGGTAAGGAAACTAAATCCCCTGCCGCGCACCATGAACTGTGTCGTTGACCAGCCAAGGTCGAGGAGTACACGATTGATCGGTCGGTCCGTTATCTGCCGGACGAGCTCCGGAATATCCTGGAAATTCCCGTGCACAGCACGAAATCGATCTGCGTAGCGCTCTAACCGAGACTCTGCTGCAATAATTGCCTCAGGATCTCGATCGATACCGATCACCATGCCTGTTGGTCCAACAGCGTCGCATAGCAGTTCGCTGTGTCCACCGTCACCAAGCGTTCCGTCAACAACGACCATGCCGGGCTCAACAGCTAACCATTCCCGAACTTCCTTTGTAAGTACCGGGCGATGTAGAAGTTCTGAGCTCATATTAAACGCCGAGGCTGAGAAGTTGCTCCGCAATTTCTCCGCTATCTTTTTCAGCGCGTTTTGTATACACGGCCCACGCCTCTTCGCCCCACAGTTCCAGGCGATTATAGAGGCCAGCAACAACAACTGCTTTGCTGAGACCTGCATACGTACGCAGGTATTCTGGAATACTGATTCTTCCCTGCCCATCAATTTCAACGTCCATTGCGCCCGCAAGCATGAGCCTGGCGAACGCGCGTGAATTTGATTGGCTGATGGGAAGATTTGCGAGCTTCTGCGCCATTTGTTTCCACTCCGCGAGCGGATATACAAACAAACATGCATCGAGACCTCGTGTAACAACGGCTTTTTTTAAAGAACTTCGAAACTTGGCCGGTATAGCAAGCCGGCCCTTTTCGTCGATAGAATGTCGAAATTCGCCGATGTACATGTTGTTTTTTGCCCCACTTTCCCCCACTTGAAACCATTATATACCACCAAAGCCCACAAAACAAGGCAAAACCCCCACTGTGGATAACATTTTATAAAAATCATGAACCAAAATCGCGCATGTTTCTTTTTTTTCTCTGATACGTAATCGCAAATCGATGTGCCTCATTACGAACTTTAACAAAAATATGTCCGTATAAACGAATCGCACGATCGAGGGCAACATTGCGACGATCAAAAACATATCTCACATTTTTTCTAAGCGCGCCTTTTGCAATTCCAACAACTGGAATTGTTATTCCGTATTCTTTTAAAACTTTTACAACTGCATTCACCTGTCCTTCGCCGCCATCAATAAAAAATATTTCCGGCAGCGGCCATTCCGTGTGCTTAAGCCGACGCGTTAGTGTTTCCCGAAGCGCGCCAGTATCATTTGATTTTGTAAATTCTCGAATCTCAAATTTTCGATACTCCGATTTATCTGCTTCACCTTTATTAAAAACAACCATTGATGCAACCATTCCTGTTCCTGATAAATGTGAAATATCATACCCCTCGATGCGTTTAAACGGATTGACCGCTAAATTCCTCGGTGGTGCGTCATCATCGCGATTGATGAGTGCGATATCCTGAATGTGCTGCAAAGAAAATAATTGGTTGCGAAGAATTGCCGCCTCTTCAAACTGCTCTGCACGCGCCGCAATTTTCATGTCACGCAGTATTTGTTTCTCCAAAGTCGTGCGGTCGCCATTTAAAAAAAGCTTCATTCGTCGCAATATTATTTTATATGCTGGAGCGGAAATTGCGCGCGTACACACGCCTGGACAGCGTCCAAGTTGCGCATTAAAACAGGGGCGCGTGCGACCTGGCACACAATCGCTCCACGGAAAAATTCGTCGCATCATTTCAAGCGCAGTGCGAACTAATTTTGCACCGAGAAATGGGCCCCACCGCTGTGGATAAATTTTATCCACAGTCGCGCCCAAATCATCAAGTTCTTTTCCACGCACTAAAACAACGCGCGGATATTCGTCTGCAGTAAAACAAATCCACAAAAAACTTTTGTCATCCTTTAATAAAACATTGTACGGCGGTTTATGTGCGCGAATTAAATTAGCCTCCATTATAAGCGCCTCAAGAACCGTTGGTGTCTCGACGTATTCAATATGCGTTATATCTGCCGTAACCTCTTCGATGGCGCGGGCGAATGCTGTGCTGGTATGAAAATATGATGCGACGCGCGACTTAAGCGACGTTGCTTTTCCAACGTACATCAAATTTCCCGCTGCGTCATAAAATAAATAGACGCCGGGGGTGTCTGGCAATGATGCGCGATTCTGCACCGCAATATGGGGTCTCTGTAAACGCATGTGAATTAAAACTCATTCCTTCATGCGAAGTGTATGCTTACAAACACGATTGCGTCAAGCCCGAGAACTATTCTCGCGCGCCAAGTGCACGCGCAGTCAGAGAAGTGTTGCCACGAAGCATTCTGCGCTCTTCCAAAGCAGTTGTGTGTGCCCGCGCGATACGTGCCGCCTCTGCGAGAGGATCCGCAGCTTCAAATTCGGTTCGTGTATCAACCGCGTGCAAAATATTAATTTCAGCATCGCTTACCGTTTTAACACCATGCGCGATAAATTTATTTGCGTCCCACCCTTCAAAAAATCCACGACGCAAGAATAATTCTGTCATAAACTTCTGATCGTCTGGTGCATCAAATCCGCCACGCAAAATATTTTCAGCAACAACCTCTTCGAGCGGCGTTGTAAAGTTTGATGCACGCCATGGTTCAATAATTTTTTTCATCAAATCACGAGGCGAAATAACCATTTTTTCGAGCTGGGTTTTCGCCGCAGTCATACCACGCGTTTTATTCATAAACGCTTGACCTGCTGTTTTTCCAGAGAACAAATCCTGGGATTCACGAACAACAAGCGCAAGATCAATAAGCTTACTGTATGCTTCTGGTGGAAAATCCGGTGGCAAGCGCTGACAATCGTGCCGCAGAAGCGACGTTAAAATTAAATCGTAGGTTTCCGAAACTTCTGGATAGTCTACTTCCTCACCAACCCAGCGCGAACGAAACGCAGCGTTGAAATCTTTAACACCTGCATATTTTCCACCAAGGTTCAACGTTGAGATTACGGTAAAGCCTGGCTTCATAACAAATTCTTCCTCACCATTTTCTTGGAGACGAAATTTTGAACCAACTGGTCGAAGTAAAATATCATTGATACGCCCGATTACTTCAGCAGGCGCAAGATTAATCTCATCAATAATAATCGGTTTTCCGTCACGAAGCGCGCGACCAAGCGGACCATAATTAAATACAGTTTCTGTTACACTTCCTTGTCCAAGCAAAATCTTCGCGATATCAGCTTCCGGCACATCTGAAATACCTCGCTCTTTTAGTTCGAGTGCCATTTGTTTTGTTCGAACCGCAAGAAGTTCTGGGTCTGATACATTTTTTCCCGTTAATTTTAATTTACCCACCAAATCATACACAGATGCCTCGTCAGATGCTGAAAAAATTTCAGGACTTAGTCTGTCATACAACTCATCTGGATCCATTTTTGATGCGCCCGGAAAATAGGTCTCCGCATACTGCATCATAAAAATCTTTGCGGTGTGCCGCGCGATTTCCGTTTTACCTGAACCCAAATGGCCCGCCAACATATACGGTTGGTGCGCTCGCAAATTTTTCATGATGCGCTCGATTCGTTCTTTTGCTGATGAAAACTCAACAATACGATTCTTTGCGGCAGAGGACTGATAATTTTTAAGCGTTGCGTACCGTGCGATCATTGGTCCAATCGTATCATAACTGGCGAGCATTTCTAATTTTTTCTGAAGCTCAGCGCGCTCACGCCGACGATTATCAATTAAAACACGATCAACACCAATCACTGAACCCGCTTTGCTTGACAATGCTTTGCGCTCAATGCGCGAAATTTCATAATCAAGTTTGCCAATATGCCCGCGGATAGTTTGATCTGCACGCGCGAGCTCAACAAGCAAATGTGCCCCCATTTGTTCTTTTTTAAAAACGTCTGCAATACCTTCGATGCGAGAAATTTTACGAAGCGCCTCTGCTATCTTATGCTTTTGTTTAGCAGATTCGTCCAACGCCTCCTGCATTATAGATAAATCTTCGACTGATTGAGGCTCTGTGCCCTCCATCGTCTGCATTGGAACATACCGATCACCCATAAAACCATCTGACAATGTCTCCGTTGCGGACTCATCAAAATATGAAGAGTTCTCATCACTTGATTGAGTATATGCCTGACCCGACTTAGCTTGATCCGTAAATTGATAATACAAATGATACATGTCATCAATCAATTGAATCTTTTCCTCTTCTGACCGTTCAGAAAAAGGTCGCCCATCAACTGATTGCTCTTGGATAGACTCTGGGCCTGATGGTGATCGCGGAATTTCAATTCGCATAGTTAAGCGAACAAATAAACAATGTGCTATAATTGTACCACACTTTAAATGCCTTCTGAAATCTACGCGCTCTATGCCATTTGAAATACGTCGTGTTGCTGGTCGTGTATCCGAAAAAGATACTGCAGAAAAAGAAGGTGACGATACTGCAGCACAAGACACCGGAATGAAACCCGAAGCCGGACGACCTGGCTATAATATTTTTTTTAATCGATTTGAAAAAACAATTAACGGTTATTTTGGAACACCGGATGTTAAATTTACGATGAAGCCGGGCGGCTGGTATGTGGACTTAGAAAAGATTGAAGTGAGCGCTGACCCAAATTTTTTTATTGATAAAGGTTATTCACAAGACGAGGCACTCTTCGCATCATTTCACGAAGCAGAACATTTTCGCGATATGATTCGCGAACCAGAAGAATACAAACGATTATTTGACCGCATGAATAGCGAAAGCACGGTTCATCCAGCGCTGCCAAAAGCACTCCATACGTTATACAACTGTCTCGACGATGTGCTCGTAAATAAATGTGTGATGCAACGATGGAATTCAGGACGAAAAGCAAAAGATACGTTGTATCCAAAACTTTTTCAGAGTTCAGACCTCATGACCAACCCGTTTACAGGAAAAGAGGAGCCGGGGCATCGGCAATTCATGTATGCGCTTCTCAGAGAAGCGATGTTGCCAGACGAAACATGCACAGTTTCTCCCTATGTTCGCGAAGCCATTGATAAAGTCCAAGCAAAAGGTGGTAAACTCAAACTCACGGAGGTTTTGACTGCGGTTGATCTTGAGGGTGAAGGGGTAATGAAGCCGATAGATCGCTTTGGGATAATTTCAGGACTCATAGAGCCGACGTTTATTGAGATGTTTAAAAAAGACATTGAAACAATGAAGGAGCAGCAGGAAAAGAGCGGAAAAGGAGGAAAGAGCGGAGAGAAACCAGATGGAGATAAAAAAGGAGGAGAAAAAACAGATGCACAGCCAGATCCTGACGCTGAAAGCGCGTTTGATGACGATCCATTTAAAGACGCTATCCCCGATCCGATAGAGTTCAAAGATATTCAGGATCAGGTACAAAAAATTAGAGAGGCACTCGCAAAAAAGAAAAAAGAAGAAATGGAGAAATTACTTGGCGTTTCTAAGGAAGATTACGATGCGTACGCGAAAGATTTCAAAATGATTCAGAAATTTATCGCGGATTTATCGGGAACTTTTGATGCAGTTATACAGCGGCGCAAAACAATTGAGCGTAAACTTCGTAAACCCGTTCGTGAAGGTGTGATGCTCAGCCCCTCACGCATTGCAACCGCTGTTGCGGAAATTAAATCCGGAAACACAGATCCTCGCACGATGCTTGACTATGAAGATCGCGAAGCAACACGGACGCGGCCATCAGATTTTGAATTTACAATTGTATGCGATGGTTCGGGTTCTATGAAAGGCGAGGGGAAAGACAAGATGCAGCGCCAACTATCAGTTCTTATTACTGAAGCACTTCTTGATTTTCAAGAACGACTCGAAAAAGAGCGCCGCAAGGGCGAGCGTATCAACCTCAATATTAAAAGCGAAGTGCGCATGTTTGACGAAAACGATCACGTGCTCAAACCTCTTGGCACGACGCTTACACACAAAGAACGCGTTGCGATGCACAAAGTTCTCCGCGAGTTTCCTGGTGGCTCTAATAATGAAATCGCGACATTTACAAAAATGCGCGAGGAACAATTTGATGCGGATCGCGTTGAAAAAATGCGAAAAGGCGACATTAAAAAAGTTATTCTCTGGCTCACGGATGGAGAGAGCGATGTAAATGCGATCCAATCTGAAATTCGCCGACTTGAAGCGCTCACTAAAAATGACAGCGATCAAAAATCGCTGGTAATCGCTGGACTTGGATTTAAAGGAGGTCAGGGCGCATTAACAACGTACGCTCCGAATGGCTATTACGGCGAGAGCTTTGAAAAAATTATTGAGATCTTTAAAAAGTTCCTCACGCAACTTCTCGATGACCTATAATAGTCGATAGCAGAAACAGCGAACGCGTTTTGTTTACCATTCCTTTTCGCGATCATAATCGCGCGCATCCTCGTCTGCCTGTTTACTGCCACGCCGAACAATCTCATCATCTTTTACGTCTCCAAATTCGGGTTGCTGTTTATCTGGCAACGGAATCGGCTCTTCGTTTGGATTTGGTGCCTGGAGCGGTATACCCACTCCAGGCCGCTGTGGTTTAAAAGTGTGTTCCATAGAACACTAGTATAACAAACGCGACGCGTTCATACATACCCCCCAGGGACACTATCTCTTCTGTGGGTTCCAAGGTATACTAGGCTCAAATTCGTTTTTTATTTCTTTTTCTATGTTCAAAGGAACTTCGCTGCGGCGAATAAGCCCCATCTTTTTGGGTGTACTATTCGCTGCAGCTTTTTTTGTTGAAAGTGCTCACGCGCAAACAACAAGCACGACACCCTCCGTCACGATTCCGGCTGCCCCATCAGAATTAACAGGTTCTATTTTTAATAATGTTTCTGGTCCAAATGTTTCATTGCATGTGACTGATAACGCGAACAATGAAACCGAGTATCGTTTATATTGGCATCTCATAGGGGCTGCATGGCCGAGCACATTTCAGTCAACCAGCGCAATCGGTACAAGTGGTACATGGGGATTCCCTGCTAATTCAGGGGGATTTCAGTTGGCCACGCCCCCACAAAGCGGTACCTATGAGTACCAAGTAAAGGCATGCAATTCTGCAGGCTGTTCTGATTCAAATATTGTACAAATTGCAATTACTGCAAAACCAGCTGCACCGTCGAATCTTAATTTCGATCCAGCCCCGCTCACAGACAGGATTTATTTGAAATGGAATGACAATTCCTCTGATGAGGCAGGGTTCTATGTTGACCGCAAATTTATTACTGACACAAATTACGCGGGATCTCTCCATTGGGCAACACTTCCTGCAAATACAACAATGTTTACTGACATGAACGTTGTGCCTGGTCAGCGCTATGATTATCGTGTGTCGGCCTATAATTCTACGGGCACTTCGGATGCTGTCTATCGCTCGAATGTGATGACAACGCCTGCCACACCCGCTGACACAACTTCGCCATCAGTGCCTGCAAGTGTATATGTCACACTGATTCCGAACTCTTCAAGTGTAAATCTCTATTGGAGCCCTTCCACTGACAATGTTGGCGTCACGGGTTACAAAGTTTATCAGAATGGAATTTTTCTGCTCGATGTACCGAGCACACTCACCCCTTCTGTTGGTAACTTGTCATCAGGCCAATACTATTCTGTAGCAGCATACGACGCTGCCGGCAACGTCTCAAACGTAAGTCCATCAGTTTCAGGAACAACACCGAGTAGTAATCCAACTTCCCCCACCTCGACACCAGTTATTACTGCGCCAATTCCGTTTGTGAATACCACCTCAACTCCTACGACAAGCGCGCCGGTCATTCCAACGCCAACTCCACCACCAACCATGTCATATGGATCGTGGCCAAGTACACAAACAGATTGCCAAAGCTTTTCTGGTAGATGGTGTTCAACTATCGGTTCATCGTATAGCGGTGGCAGTGGCGGCTATTGTCAAATGGCAAACATGACATGTCCAGTGATGCCACGTTCAGGCTACATGAGCTGTTGGGACAAATCAGAGGTACCAAATGGCGGTAACTGCCCCGTCATGCCACAAAACCAAACAGACTGTACTAAGATGGGCAAGAATTGGTGCAGCAGTACCTATGGAGGTCCAAATAACGGTTGGTGCAGTCCTGACATCTGCCAAATGATGACCCCACCAGGCCAAATGACATGTCCGGATGGTAAAACTTTCGTAACTTCATTCGATAATTGCCCACGCACTAACGTGACAACTCCCCTTCCAGTCATTCCAAATCCTGAATTTACGACGTGCCCCACTGGCAAAGTTGTTCGCAAAGGAGATCCGTGCCCAGCGCCGGATGCGACGGTAACTTGCGCAAATGGCACAACAGCGCCAACAATTACCGCCTGTCCACCAATCGAAGTTAAACAGGATG
The DNA here is from genome assembly GCA_943355025.1 of Candidatus Magasanikiibacteriota bacterium. Taxonomy (GTDB): domain Bacteria; phylum Patescibacteriota; class Patescibacteriia; order Magasanikbacterales; family 2-02-FULL-50-9b; genus CALRDW01. The sequence goes on from CALRDW010000005.1 coordinate 28,865, forward strand.
AAATCACAAAGTGCTTGAATACAGGAAATGTGTGGTGCCCCGACACTAAAGGTCAAACAACGGGTTGGTGTCAGATGAGTCGCGGTCCGTGTGTTAAACCACTCATGGGACCGCCACTGCCTGAGCCAGCGGTTCAATATCGGCCGCTGACGGCGCGCGAGATTCGTGATATGGAGCGCACACGCAAAAATTTTATACAGGAGCTTGGTCAGATGCAATCAGCCGCAAAACGTGCCAAGGAGGATGCACTGCTCACAAAGATTACTGCGGAGCGCAAGAGTATCGAGACCGTAAAGCTTCTTGATTCTTCAGCATTCGACATCATGTCGTCGTTTGGTGACGACATGACAGATTTGCGCGATGCGACATCACAGATTGATACGGGTGGCGGAAGTGGGCTTGATGAAAAGCAGGAAGCAAAAGCCCTTAAGCAGATGAAGCAAGGCGCGAAATCGTTCGTTCGTACACTTACCGCAAAGAAAAGTCAGATTGATAAATTGGTTAAACAAGGCGTGAGCGTTGATTCAGATATTATTGATTTAGTGACACAGGCGCTTGAAATTGCTAATAAAGTTGGTGCGGCAACAACATACGACGATGTGCGCAGTCTGATGGAACAGATACCGAATTTGGCAGAGCAATTGAATGATGCGTTTCAAAAATTGGAAATGTTGTCTCGTTTGCCGCGCGCACTTGCGATTATTGACCGCGAGATCGTAAACACGAACCGTGTGGTTAAACAAGCACAAACACAGGCGCTCCGCCGTGGCATTCAGGAAAACGATTTGGTTCAAAAAATGTCACAGACACTCACAGATGCACGCACGGGTGCAGATTCAGTTCGTTCGGGCAAGGTTGCCGCAGACGACGTGTTCGACTTTATTCAATCGGATATTCTCGACAAGCTGCAGGATGCACGAGACACTGCGTCGGGCGTGATAGCGGTTGCAAACGCACAAGCAACGGTTGGCAAAATCAAAGTACAGATTGCGCAATACACAAAACGCATTCGTACATTGAATAAAGCAGGTCAAGATACCAGCGCCGCGAGCTCTCTTGTTGCAGATCTCAGCACACAAAACAGCTCTCTTCAAAATCTGACTTCGGCTAAATTAACTTCAGACACTGCGGAAAAAATTGTTGAGGCGCTCGATGCAATTCATCAAACAGTTCAAGATCTAGAGAGCGCTCTTGGTCTCGCAAAACCAAATGCAGTGATTGACGAGTTACGTCAGTCACTCAATCATGGTGGTCAATCGTTCGATGAAATTCGTGTGAATGATCTTGAAAAATTGATTGTGCGTGCGCACAGCCGCGCGCACTTCGCTGATTCGTTGATTACGCGTACAAAAAATATCGCTCTAGCGGAATAGCCACACTCGTGATTTGCTCGGTTTGGATACAGTTGGGCCATAAAAAGTTAAGCCCCGCACGGGGCTTTTCTTAATTATAAAAAAACCTCACTCGCACACATCAAATCCTTTTGGGAATTCAACGTGTGCGAATGAGGACACTATGTTCATCAAGGGGCCGCAACAATTTGGTCGCGCTGGTCTCTTTTGGTGAACGCATTGATAACGAGCCCGATGCCAAGGACAAGAAGCGCCAACGTGACGACGAGCAAAATGCCGCCCACAATCACAATTTCGCCGCCCATACCGTCACCACAGTAGCCGTAGCCAGACATCCCGGAGCCGCAATCCATCGAATCGCTCTTCATCCCAGTGCATGTTTGTGCACAGAGAAGCGATCCGAATAAAAATGCTGATCCAGTGCCGAAGCTACAAACCCGCCGGAGCAGATTTCCGAGAACACTTCCGCATCTCTTCATCCGTGAGCCCCAATTCGATCGACTGATCGAATTTTTTCGAAGCGCGTAAGCCACAAGTGTGCATGCATTAAATGCAGCAGACAGGCTGCCGTACACGATCAAAGGGTGATCTCGGAATTCAAACATGAGAAGTTGACCGCTCACGATCATCAAGGTGAACCCGCCAAAGTACAAGGTGCTGAGCGTTGCGATATCACCGCGATAAACGCTCCGCACCGTGTAGGCTATGACGACGAGCACCAAAACGATACCAAAGATAGTGAAAATGATTGGGAACATGGACAACTCCTAATTATTTAGTTGTTAAAGACTCATTTAATTCAGTCGTCGACTTTTAGCTTTTTTGCTTAAAATCGAACAAATTAATATAACATAAAAATGGGGTTTTGTCAACCCCCTCACCCTAATTTCCTTTTATTTTAGCCTTTAATCGCCTCAAACCGCGCGATTGTTTCAATATGCGGCGTGTGTGGGAACATGTCGACAGCTTCGAGTGCCACCAATGTGTAAACTTTTTGCAATTCGAGCATTTCGCGCGCGAGTTGTTCGTAGTTGCAGGAGACGTAAATGAGTTCCGGAATGCGCTGGGCGCAGAGCCATTCTACAACTTTCGGATGCAGACCCATGCGCGGAGGATCAACAACAATCGAGTCGGGCGCAAAATCTTTGACTATCGCCGGCCCGTCGCCACGCACCCACTCTTCCATCGACGCTGCCGCAAATTCAGCCTCGACATTATTTAATTTTGCATTTTCGCGTGCGAGTTCAATCGCCGCGCTATCCAGCTCAACACCAAACGCTTTTTTGCCGTGTGCGGCAAAGTCAATCGTAAAAAATCCGAGACCGCAGTACAAATCAAGCACACGCGAACCATGCACATGCGCGCGCACGCGTTGTTGCAAAATTTCTGCACCTTCGGAATTTGTTTGAAAAAACGATGACGGAAAAATTTTGTATGTGTAGTCATTAATTTTTTCAGTCAAAAATTCTGGGCCCATCAATAATGTCATCTCGCTGGGAATTGAAATGTCCGTTATTGTTGGATTCACACCATGATATAAAGTCGTGCATGATGATTTTAATCTGCGCACGAGCTCGGGCCATATTTCCGCCGACGTTTCACCCATTGTGTCTTCGGCCGTCACAATCATAATCATCCGCTCCCCTGTTCGCTTGCCCTCGCGAATTACCACATAGCGCACGAACCCGTGGTAGCGCACATTGTTCCAGCCCTTCAAATTAAACGCGGCCATCCAATCGCGCACAAGCTGCAAAATTTCCGGCGTCTCTTTTGAGAGTAAAAAGCATTCTTTTAAATCGAGCACATCGCGCCATTTGCCAAAGGGCTTCAAGCCAATTTCATCGTTCTCACCAACTGGATAGTCCATGCGATTACGATAAAACCACTGTGACGGCGACGATGTAATTGCGTCTTTTTCAAGCCGCGCCTCCAAACCATTTTTCTCGAACGCACGATTTACGAGTTGGCGCTTAAGTTCAACCTGATCCTTATACTCGATATTTTGCATAAGGCAGCCGCCACATTCGCCAAAATACCGGCATCGCGCCTTAATGTGGCGCATGCCCTCTGATAATTCCTCGATGACCGATAGTTTTTCGCGCTTCCCTTTTTTCATGCGTGTAGCGTATCAGACGTGCTTCATATTGACAAACCCCTGATTGTGCCATACAGTGGTCAAATAATATCAAGAATACAGGAGTCAACGATGGCAGGTTTGAAAGGTCGTGTAAAAATGTGGACACGGCTCCGCCGAAATGTGAGCTGCTCAAAGGATAAACTGATGGGCTCCCCAAAATTCAGACCAAACCCACGACCTGTTCTCGGCGAATGGGCGTGTGCATTCTGCGGATTTCAAGCGCTCAAAGTCCGATTCAGAAAACGAGTTGAAATTAAAGAAAAGCAAGAAATCATTCTCGTGTGTCCAGAGTGTGGAACACAAGAAGACATTTTTCCTACGGACGACGAGGGTTGGCCAGGTCAAAAACACGGCGAGGACGAACATGCTGAAGATCTGGAGATTAATGAGGAAAACTGGTGAATCAATTCGCGTGTGCGAGCACTTAGCAGACTCTTTTCTGCGTGGCGCTCGCTTTTTTATTGACAATTTGAGCAGAACACGGCACTATAAGCGCCGAACTACAATCGCCAAGGAGGGCTTTCAGATGAAACTTCGTGGAATCGAATTTGGGCATGTGCTCGACGCGTCAGGTGCGCGGAACTTTGACGGAAGTGGCTGGTGGTATCATCGGCTCGGTAAACTGGTTGGCCTCAGCTTTGATGGCTCAACGTTCGTTGCAAAAACAACAACAGCCTATGCAAATCCGGGCAACATGGCCCTGAAGAGCGACGGTATGACACCAAAAAGTTTCATGCCAGACTGCATCTGGATGGATAGCGACCAAGGAATCGCGCTGAACGCCGTTGGCCTTTCGGGTTTCGGTGCTGAGCATCTGTTCGAAAACGCGGGTTGGGAAAAACGAACGGAACCTTTTTTTCTGTCGTTTATGGCACTGCTGGGAATTACTGGGTCAACGCCGAACCAACAAACGTATGAGTTTTCCGAATTGGTTCGCCGATATGTCCCGAACTTTCGCGCGCCGATCGGTATTCAGCTCAACGTATCGTGTCCAAATGTTGGCGCGCTTATGGTGCCGGAAGTGCGTGCGATCAATAATGTACATGAACAACTCGATATTTTGGCATGCACGGGCGTTCCGCTCATGCTCAAAATTTCAGTCACTACCCCAATTCGCGTCGTCTTACGGATGGCAGCACACGCTGCATGCGACGCAATTTGTGTCTCCAACACTGTGCCATTTGGTGCATTGTCCGAAAAAATCAACTGGATTCGTTTGTTCGGAACTGTTGATCCAAAACACTCGCCGCTTGCAAAATATGGTGGTGGTGGACTCTCAGGAGCCCCACTTCTCGCGCTTACAGAAGCGTGGGTGCGCGACGCGCGTGCGGCACAGTTTCAAAAAGCGATTAACGCTGGCGGAGGCATTTTGTGTCCTGCTGACGCAGATCGTTTGATTGATGCGGGTGCGGATAGTGTATTTCTTGGTTCGATCGCGTTCCTTCGGCCGTGGCAAGTTGCCCGAACGATCCGGCACGCCAATAAACGGTTCAAAAACCGATAGGAGACAAGAGATGGAAAGACTGCTCATCCGTCGGCCGTGGGACATGCATGTTCACTTCCGACAAGGCGAGGTGCTCGACGGCCTCGTGCGCGAAACTGCGCGTTACTGTGCAGGAGCACTCGTGATGCCCAATACGTCGCCGCCAATTCTTACGTATGAGGATGCGCTTGAATATGAATTCCGCATAAAAAATGTTGCGAATCGTGCGGGGTATCAACACTTCAAGCCACTTATGGCGCTCAAGCTCGCACAAAACACGAGCGAGCAAACAATTTGGCGTGCAGCGAGCTCGATAAACTCGATCGTCAAAGCAGTCAAGTTGTATCCGCGAGGTGTGACCACAAATACATCCGATGGAGTGAGCGCTCCGCTTGAGAAAAACTTGCAAAAAGTTTACGCGGCAATGCAGGAGGTTGGCATGGTGCTTTCCATACATTGCGAAGATCCGAATGCGGACGTGTTCGCAGCAGAAGAACAGTACTTGCCCGTGGTCGGCTTGCTGACACATTTGTTTCCAGATTTACGAATAGTGCTCGAGCATGTCAGTACGCGTGCCGCAGTTGAGTTTGTTCAGCAATCAGGCCCGAATGTTGCTGCAACAATAACTGCGCATCACATGCGGTTCAATCGAAATCATCTGCTCAAAGATGGTTTGCGTCCGCATCTATATTGCAAACCGATCCTTAAAACCGAAAACGATCGACAGGCTGTACATGCAGCCGCGGTTTCTGGAAATCCCACGTTCTTTCTCGGTTCAGACAGCGCGCCGCATCCAAAAAATGCGAAAGAGACTTCATGCTGTGCTGCCGGCGTATTCACAGCGCCGATTCTCATACCGCTGCTCGCAGAATCTTTTGAAGATGCGCGAATGTTGGACCGGCTTGAAGGATTTGCGTCGATATACGGACCCCAATTCTACGGAATTGTTCCGCGGCAAAGTGCAGCGCTCCTAACGCTCGTGCGCGAGACAGAACAAATTCCGCATCCGCGAAGCAGCGAAGCAGCGGTTCTCCCGCTTGCTGGTGAATCGCTTCGGTGGAGAATTCAGTACTGAAAGAAAGTTTTGATGGTGATGATTGGTTAGTGCGTTAAGCACAACCTCTCGTCACCGTTTTTTATTTTTGATCTTTTTCAAGAACTTTTTTTAAATATTTTCCCGTCAAACTATTTTTATTATTCGCGACGTCCTCTGGTGTTCCATTTGCAACAAGCGCACCCCCTTCGTCTCCCCCACCCGGACCTAAATCAATAATCCAATCTGCGGATTTAATTATATCGAGATTGTGTTCGATGACAAGTGCTGTATTACCGCGGTCAACAATTTTTTGAATGACCTCGAGAAGTTTTTGAATATCGGCAAAATGCAAACCGGTTGTTGGCTCATCAAGAATATAAAGTGTTCGGCCCTGCGTACGCTTTGAAAGCTCGGCCGCAAGTTTAACGCGCTGCGACTCACCACCAGAAAGTGTTGGGGCGGACTGACCAAGTTCCAAATACTCAAGACCGACTTGATTTAGCATTTTAAGTTTGTCGTTGATTTGTGGAATATCCTCGAAAAATTTTTCCGCTTCTTCAATCGTCATCTTCAGAATTTGTGATATATTTTTTTCCTTATACGTAACTTCGAGCGTCTCGCGATCAAATCGCGCGCCTTTACACACTTCACACGGAACCCACACGGTCGGCAAAAAATGCATTTCAATCGCAACTTCGCCATGTCCTTCGCAGTGTTCGCAGCGACCACCGGCAACATTAAAACTAAACCGACTCGGACGATAACCACGCGCTTTTGCTTCGGGGGTTGTTGAAAATAATTCACGAATTGGCGACCACGCACCCGTGTATGTCGCTGGATTGCTGCGCGATGTTCGACCAATTGCTGATTGATCGACCATGATTACGCGCTCAACATATTCAAGTCCTTTGATATCTTTATGTTTGCCCGGCAACGATCCCGCATTATTAAGTCGCCGATGCACTGCTTTAAATAGAATATCGTGGACGAGCGTTGATTTGCCGCTGCCCGAAACACCTGTCACACAAACAAAACGACGAAGCGGAATTTCAACATCGATATTCCGCAAATTATTTTGTGATGCGCCAATTACTCGAAGTGTATCATGAACTTTTGCGCGTCTCTTTTTAGGGAGTTCGATTTTTTTCTCGCCCGTCATGTACTGCACGGTCAAAGATTTTGATTTTTTTTCTTTCAACAATTTTTGTACATCGCCCTGTGCAACAATATGCCCACCATGAACGCCCGCGCCAGGCCCGAACTCAACTAAATAATCCGCTGCACGAATCGTATCCTCGTCATGTTCAACAACAATTATTGTATTCCCAATATCACGCAGATCAATTAATGTTTTTATAAGTTTTTCATTGTCTGCTTGATGGAGACCAATTGTTGGTTCGTCAAGAACATACAATGCGCCAACGAGTTTTGATCCGATTTGTGAAGCAAGACGAATGCGCTGTGCTTCGCCGCCAGACAAAGATCCAGCAAGACGGCCGAGTGTTAAATAGTGAAGACCGACATTCAATAAAAATTGCAGACGCGATAAAATTTCGCGCATCGCAGGCTCTGCGATTTCATGTCGCAACTCATCAAGCTCATTAAAATACCAATTGTCCATGAACTTTTGTGCATCGCGAATTGTCCGAGATGTTAGTTCGACGATACTTGCGCCGCCAATTTTAACTGAGAGTGCTTCTGGTCTGAGTCGTTTTCCTGCGCATGCTGCACACGGTTTTTCAGAAAATAAAGATTCGGTTCCGATACCAGTACATGTCTGGCAATATCCGTAAGGTGAATTAAAACTAAAGAGACGCGGCTCAACTTCGGGAAAGGAAAACCCATCACGTGGACAAGCGAATGTTGTTGAAAATAATTTTTCTGTTTTATCTGGAAACAAGACGGTGATAAGGCCCGCGCTTTTTTGCAGTGCTGTTTCAATCGCTTCAGACAATCGCTGTCGCTCCGCTTTTTGCAGATCCTCATCTTTTGATTGTGTGAGTCCTAATACTGGAATTGTGTCGACAACAACTTCGATTGTGTGTTGTTCATACCGACCAAGATTTATTCTTTTTTTAAGTGAACTAAAAACTCCATCGACACGTACTTCCATAAATCCCGCGTTGTACAAATCGTAGAGCAATTGATAGTACTCGCCTTTGCGTCCGCGAACAACGGGCGCGATGACTTTGATTTCTCCTTTCTGAATTTTTCCTAATCCGTTCAAAATTAAATTAATAATTTGCTCAGCGCTCAAACGCTGAATTGGGTCCCCACATAAAATACAGTGAGGAGTTCCGACGCGCGCAAATAAAACGCGCAAATAATCATAAATCTCCGTAATTGTTGCAACAGTCGATCGCGGATTTGCGCTGTGTGCTTTTTGATCAATTGCAATTGCAGGTGACAAGCCCTCAATCTCATCAACGTCTGGCTTCTGCATGCCGCCAAGAAATTGACGCGCATACGCGGAAAGTGACTCAATATATCGACGCTGACCTTCAGCAAAAATTGTATCGAACGCAAGTGATGATTTACCTGAACCCGAAAGCCCCGTAAACACAATCATTTTATTGCGCGGCAAATCAAGCGAAATATTCTTAAGATTATGTTCGCGAGCACCACGAATTTTGATGAATTCTTGCATAGTAAGCGTAAAAAACAGCCCGAAATTGGGCGTCACTATAGTGTAGCTGATAGCAGACATCAGTACAAGTGCGATATACTGGGCAAGCACTCCAATTTTATGACAACCGAAAAACAAAATAAATACAAAAAGAATATTACACTCGTTGGTCTCGCCAGTTTTTTTGGCGGCATCAGTCAAGACATGGTGGTGCCAATTATTCCTGTTTATTTGGCGAGTGTTCTCGGCATGCCAAAAACAATGATCGGTCTCAGTGAGGGCGTGCTTATGGCCGGCGCGAGCGCATTTAAAATTATTGCTGGTTGGTTATCTGATAAATATCGCACACAAAAACCGTTCATTATTTTTGGATATGCAACGTCAATGCTTTCGCGCGCGCTTCTTGCCGCATTCGCATCGTTCGGCGCGGTAAGTGCACTCCGTTTTTTGGATGGTGTTGGTAAAGGAACAAAGGACGCGCCAAAGTCAGCTCTTCTTGCAAATTCAACGGAACAAAAAACGCGCGGAAAATCATTTGGCATCACGCGTGCGCTCGACACGCTTGGTTCTGTAGTTGGTCCCGTACTTCTGTACATCGGACTCAGATTTTTTGGAACAGGCGCGAGCGGATATAAAACAATTTTTCTCCTCGCAGCAATCCCTGTTTTTATAACAATAATTATTTTTGCTTTTTTTATTTCAGAGCCACCGGTTGCTGAAAAAAAACAAACAACTGTTGTAGCGCCGCTGCCACGAGCGTTTTATATTTTTATTGCGATCGTCGGAATTTTTACGCTAGGAAATTCTAGTGACGCCTTTTTACTTTTACGGACGCAAGAGCTTGGTGTACAAGTCCTCATGATCCCGCTCGTATACGCGCTATTTAATTTTATTTATGCATCTGCTTCGATCCCGCTTGGCAGTCTCTCCGATAAAATCGGACGCATTAATGTAATCCTTCTTGGCTGGATCGCTTATGCGATTGCATATCTTGGTTTCGCGAACGCAACGCACAGTTGGCATGCGTGGGTGCTCTTTGGTTTTTATGGATTGTACTATGCAACAACTGAGGGCGTTGCAAAAGCATTTGTTGCGGATCTCGTCCCCCAGGACCGGAGAGGCACTGCTTATGGTATTTACAATACGTCGATAGGTCTTCTTGCCCTGCCTGCAAGTTTTATTGCAGGTCTCGCGTGGGACCATATCGGAGTTTCCGCACCATTTTATATTGGCGCTTCAACTGCGTGTGTTGCAGCCACTGCACTTCTTTTATTCCAACCTAAATCGAAGGGCCTTTTTTAATAAGTGTAATTCCGCGCACATCAAAATACGCAAATGGTGAGGCAAGTAGATCACGAATCCAATCATAGACGACTGACGCATACCATCGTTTATCCGCAACAACACCGGTAGCATTAACACCAAGTTCGTTGCACAAATAAAGTGCGCGCGGCAAATGAAACCGTTGAGAAATCAAAATGACATCGTGAAAATTTTGTCGTTTTAAATTTGCACAACTATCATACGTGCGATATGCCGCATCATCAATAAAAATAATTTCGTCAGGAACTTTATTTGCATGTAAATAATCGAGCATGCCTTGTCGCTCATTTGTACTATACTGTCCATCGTCGCCCGTGATAACTACACCCATTACTTTTCTTAAACGCAGCAGTTCAATCGCTGTATCAAGTCGATCCTTAAGCGCAATACTCGGAACATTTGTTTTTGGATCAACAGAGGCACCGAGCACAACTGCATAAATCGTTTGTGGCGCGTGATCAATATCAAAAATCCGATCAGCATATTTAAATCGAACCTGCGCACCAAGAATAAACGCGAGCACACCGCAGCCAAGAATAGCGGCAATTACAAAAAGCACTGCGGCGCGTACCACCGGAGATTTTTCTTTGAATCGATCAATATGCTTTCGCATCATATAGGAATCGTATCAGTTTTTGAACGTTTTTTCAACTCTTTTTTGAGCGCAACAAGTTCATCGCGCAAAATTGCAGCGAGTTCAAATTGTAGCTCTTTCGAAGCGCTGCGCATCTGAGATTCCTTTTCTCGAATAATTTGGTCAAGCGGCTTCCCTGCTTCCATAGCAAGATCAAGCGCAACAGTTGCACTTGTACCACCATCAGCGCTCGATTTTTTTGCGCGCGGATTTTTTCCTGATGTCAATCCAAAATCTTTGAGTAAATCACGCACTGCTTTTTTAATTGTCTGCGGCGTGATGCCATGCTTCACGTTGTATGCAGTTTGAATCGTACGGCGACGTTCCGTTTCACCAATCGCGCGCTCCAATGAGCCTGTCATGTGATCCGCATAAAGCACGACCTGCCCCGCCGCGTTTCGCGCAGCACGACCAATCGTCTGAATGAGTGCTGTGTCACTCCGAAGAAATCCTTCTTTATCCGCATCGAGAATGGCCACGAGCGAAACTTCTGGAACATCAAGTCCTTCACGAAGTAAGTTAACTCCGACCAACACATCAAAAAGTCCGCGACGAAAATCGCCGAGAATTTGAATGCGTTCAATTGTATCAATATCCGAATGCAAATATTTTACCTTCACTTTTTTGTCTTTCAAATAATCGGTCAAGTCTTCTGCCATTTTTTTTGTGAGTGTTGTTACCATTACACGCTCATCACGCTTGGCACGCTCAACTGCCCGTTCAATTAAATCTTGCACTTGACCCCGATACTCTCCCTTTGCCGTAACTGGTTGAATAATAATCACCGGATCAACAAGCCCTGTCGGACGAATAATTTGTTCGGCAATCTGCGATGATTTTTTTCGTTCAAATTCCGCAGGCGTTGCTGACACAAAAATAACCTGTTTTGTTCGCGCTAAAAATTCGTCCCCCGTAAGCGGCCGATTGTCGCCCGCGCTTGGTAAACGAAACCCATGATCAATCAATGATTTTTTTCGCGCTGAGTCGCCGCCCGACATCGCACCAACCTGCGGAAGTGTAACATGTGATTCATCAATCACAGTTAAATAGTCGTCTGGAAAATAATCGAGCAGTGTAAACGGCGGCTCACCTGGCGCGCGACCATCAAAATAACGTGAATAATTCTCAACGCCGTTTACATATCCGATTTCTTTAATCATCGTGATATCGTATCGTGTACGACGCCTCAGACGATCTGCTGAAATAATGTCGCCGTTTTTTTCAAAAAATTTCAGCCGCTCTTCGAGCTCATACAAAATTTGCGTAAGCGCACGCTCAGTGGCATCTTTGTCCGCTAAATAATGTTTCGCCGGAAAAATCCACGCATCATTTGATCGGCCCTCTGACTTGCGTGAAACAATATCGAATAATTCAATCGTTTTTATTTTTCCACCACTTCCATCTATTCGATAAATTCTTCCCTCTTCAATGGGAACAATATCGAGAATTTCTCCGCGCAATCGGAATGTGCCGCGAGCAAGTTCAACCGTCGTACGTGTAAATTGCAAACTAATTAATTTTTTTAAAATCGTCGTGCGATCAAATGCATCGTTAACGCTCAACTGTAAAACACCACTCAAATAATTTTTTGGCGATCCCAAACCGTAAATGCACGACACTGACGAAACAATAATGACATCGCGTCGCGTTAAAAGCGCTTGTGTTGCGGCGTGACGAAGACGGTCAATTTCCTGATTAATCATTGCCTCTTTCTCGATATACGTATCGGTCCCCGGCATGTACGCTTCAGGCTGATAATAATCGTAATACGATACAAAATACTCAACAGCATTATTCGGAAAAAATTCACGAAATTCATTGCAGAGTTGCGCGGCAAGCGTTTTATTATGTGCCATCACCAGCGTTGGTTTTTGAGTGCGTTCGATTACCTCGGCAATCGTAAATGTCTTACCCGTACCCGTTGCACCGAGCAGTGTTTGCATGCGATCGCCGCGCTCGACGCCAGTTACCAATGCAGCAATAGCCTCCGGTTGATCCCCCGCAGGCTTATATGGCGCGACCAATTTAAATTTTTGCGACTCTTTTTTACCGAGCATGGAGCTATGATAGCCCGCGTGCAGTTAAAATTCAAGCCGCTGTCAATTTTGGGAATGGGCCCAATTTTTTGAGGCGCGCCGCCGCACCACGCTCAAATAATTTTCTCTGCTCGGCCGAATCAACAATTTCATCAACTTTTTCATCCTCACGACGTAAGGGCATGATGAATTTGTTCTCTGCCTCGGTAATACGTCTGTCGGTATAGGCCATAAGCTCATGCTTTGCTTCACCAATCATTTGTTTGACATCGTCCTTGGTCGCAAAATTTTTCAGATCCTCTTTTGTCGCACAATTCTGAACTAAATACCTCAATAATTCCGTTGTTTCGTCTGTCGTATGAACATCTGCCACCGCATTTTCTGTGGCCCCCTCCTTTGGTTGCATACAAAACTCATTATTTTCTAAAGTAGGGTGAATATACCATCTTGTCAGCAACACAACAAACACCCTTGTCAAGACTCGACAAGCGAATACATCTTTAGATCTCAACAATTTGCCCCGGCATCGCTGCCTGCGCTTGAATTTTTAATTTATTTTTTACTACTAATACAAATGCATGCGCTGCTGTTGGATCAGAATGCACAACAACTATTTGTCGCGGCGCACTCGGGCCTGACGAAACCCACTGCAACAATTTATTTTGGTCACCGTGTGCCGAATACGAATCCATTTTTACCAACGCACATCGAACAGGAATTTGTTCCCCATTAATTGTAATCATTCGTGCACCTTCCTGAATCTTGCGGCCGATTGTTCCGTCCGCTTGATATGAAACCAGCAGCAACGTAGATTTTTTATCAGGCAAATAACGCATCAAGTGATGCATGATGCGGCCACCCGAAAGCATTCCTGAACCAGCGATAATAATTTTTGGTCCTGGAACAGAATTTATTTTTTTTGATTCTTCAACTTTGTATGTGACACGCAATCCAGGAAAATTTAAAAAATCCTCTCCGCTTTTATATTCCGCCATGGCCTGCTCGTCAAAATACTGTGGGTACTGACGATACACGTCGTTCGCGCGAATCGCAAGCGGGCTGTCTAAAAAAATCGGCACATGTGGAAGTGCGCGTTCGTGTTTAATCAATTGATCAAGTTCAAATAAAATTTCTTGCGTGCGCTCAATCGAAAACGCAGCGATCATCATCGTGCCGCCACGCTGAATCGCTTCAATAATATGTTTGCGTAATTCATACCGGCGTAGTCGCGGAGACGAGTGCAAGCGATCTCCATAGGTTGCCTCAGTAACCAAAATATCGCAGGGAACAAGCGCGACAGTCTCATGTACAATCGGCACGTTGTCATTTCCGATATCTCCAGAAAATACAGCAACTTTCCCGTGCGAACGAAATTCGACCCACGCCGATCCAAAAATATGACCCGCGTCACGCAGTAAAAAAGAAACATCGTTCGCAATTTCCTGCGGCCGATCATAACGCATCGGTTTTAAATGTTGTTTTGCTCGTTCAACATCGGCCGCATCGTAGAGCATCGGCTTTTGATGATGATTAAAATCCATTCTCATCACTTCGAGCATATCGTCCCACTGCAATTTAATAAGTTCACACGTTGGTTCCGTTGCAAAAACGGGCCCACGATACCCGCGCGCGAACAACAAAGGCACTCTGCCGCAGTGATCTAAGTGCGCATGGGTAATAATTACGTGAGCAATCTCAGTCGGGTCAAAACTCAGCGGCGCGCGATTGCGTTCATCAGCAGAACTAGCCCCTTGAAAAATTCCACAATCAACCAAAACCTGTGTGTCGTGTGTTTCGATTAAATAACAAGAGCCCGTGACCTCGCCTGCAGCTCCGAAAAAATGTATTTTCATAATCAAATCAACTACTGGTAATTATATAGGAAAACTGCTACAATTACGAGCATCAGATATATTTATGCGGCAAAGTCCCGGCGGATCGTCCATCCAGATTCAGGAACCCACACTTAAAGAAATCAAAAAACATCACGGCTGGTTTACAGGAAGTTGTTTAACCGGCTGTGGCTGTATTATTTTATTTATAGGTGCTTTATATCTTGTTTTTCGCCTGCTCCTCGGGTCTGGTCCAACTAGTACAACAGACTTCCCAACAAATTTTCCAAAAGATATTCCGCAGACAAATCCGAATAGCGTTGTCAAAATTGTTAAGATTGACGGTCAGTCAAAGGAACGCGCACTATGGGTTGCAACAACAATTCCGCGTTTTATTGCAGGACCAATTCTCGACGAAATAGATAGTGAAGCGCCGATCATCGAGGAAAAAGATTCGCTCGGTCGCGTCAATTTTAAGCATGAGCGATCAGCCCAAGATTACGCGCAGTACGTTTTTGGTTTTCCAATCAGCAAAAATAAAAATTCACAGACTGTTTCTGTTACATGGACAGGAATCAAATCTGACGTTCAAACAATTGTGAATTCCTATTCGAAAATTTTACAAAAAAATGGATACGAAATTACAACAAGTTCGTTCGCCGGTTCGCAAAAAGACGATGAAGTGCGCGCTGGTTTTTCATTTATAAAAGGTGAAACAACAGGAACATACCGAGCGATTGATTTGCATACTGATCAGCCCGGCACTGAATATGTGCAGCTCATCGTCAATTACCCCGCGCAGCCATGACTATAAAAAAAATTCTCAATCACACATCTGATTCTATCGCAACAGCGGCGATAGTTCTTGCTGGTGCGTCACTTGTGAGTCGTGTGCTTGGTCTTGTGCGCGATCGACTTCTTACATACCATTTTGGTGCAGGCGATGTACTTGATACATACTACGCAGCGTTCCGTTTGCCTGATTTTTTATACAATCTACTTATTATTGGCGCACTTTCATCCGCATTTATTCCGATTTTTTCAGAATATGTTTCTAAAGGAGCTCACGCGCGCGCGTGGAAATTCATGAATACGAGTATCGCGACGCTTGGTACAATTTTTTTCGGAATTTCACTCGTGTGTGCAATTGGCGCACCGCTCCTCATGGTTCTTATCGCACCAGGATTTAGTGGCGATAAATACACCCTAACTGTTCATCTGACTCAGATCATGATGATTTCTCCTGTACTCATGGGCCTTTCCGCAGTTGTTGGCGGCGCATTGCAATCAATGCGCAAATTTTTGCTCTACGCATTCGCACCAATCATGTATAACCTTGGAATTATTCTTGGCATCTTGCTGTTTGTGCCTATTATGGGCCCCACTGGACTTGCAGTTGGTGTTGTTCTCGGCGCCGCGCTCCATTTAATAATTCAACTTCCAGCACTTTTTGAATCTGGATTTCGTCCAAAATGGGAATGGGGTTGGAAAGAAAAAGATGTGCAACTTTTACTAGTTCTCATGGCGCCGCGCGCAATCGCTCTCGCCGCAGTTCAATTAAATTTGCTCGTCATCACTAGTCTCGCATCCGAACTTTCAAGCGGCTCGGTTGCAATTTTTAATCTTGCAAATAATATTCAATCTCTTCCGATTGGAATTATCGCCGTATCGTATGCGGTCGCCGCGTTTCCACTCATGACAGAATTTGCAGCGCAAGATAATCCTGATGGAATTGCGCGCACTGTTGCATCAACTTTGCGTATGGTTTTAACATGGATCGTTCCGATAGCCGTTTTATTTATCGTGCTCCGCGCGCAGTGGGTACGAATAATTTTAGGTACAGGAAATTTTGATTGGAACGCAACAATCACAACAGCAGACACGCTTGGTTTTTTTGCACTCGGCCTTGTGGGTCAGGCATGTGTGCACACACTCGCGCGAGGATTTTATGCGCTCAAAGATACGAAGACACCAGCAATCACCGCGATTGGTGCGACACTTTTCAGTATCATCGTTGCACTTCTACTCATGCGACCGCTTGGTGTTCGTGGCCTCGCGTTTGCGAGCGCACTTGAAGCAACGCTCAATGCATTGATTTTGTGGGCGCTTCTGCACAAGCGGCTTGGATCTATCGATGATAATCGCATGATTAAAACCGGCCTCAAACTTTTTGGTGCGGCGATTATCATGGGCTTCATTGTCCAAGGACTCAAAAATCCAATCGCATATTTTGTTGATATGCAAACATTCTGGGGAATTTTTTTACAAGCGGTCGGCGCATCGCTCGGCGGTTTAATCGTTTACATCGGCATTGGCTTGCTTCTGCACAGCGAAGAGCTCCATGCAATTATTGACGCAAGCAAATTGCATATTGGAAAACTAAATCGCATTCGTGTACCCGTCGAAATGACAGATACTTCAAATTAAAAAACCCCGCCGTCGAAGTATCGAGGAGAGGCTTTCGACTTGCTCTCAGCAACCGGTTGGCTGCTTATTTTTTCAAGCCGGATTCTTCTTGAACCGCTTCCCAAATGCGACTTCGCCACATGGAGGTACCCAGTCGCAAGAGGCCAAAGAACCAACCATTAAAAACGTCCCCTAACAACTGAACACTTTTCAGAAGAAGACTCTTTTGAGAATCGAACCACTGATCAAATGTTCGCAGCTCTCTGAGGCTAAGTAATTCACGCAGTTTTCCCCGGCGCAAGGAATCACGCGCGACTAATGGAATCGGCGCCCATTCTATCTTGTCTTTTTCAGCTCGAAAATCAAGGCGTGGAAACAAGTCCCATACTTCCGGAACATCAAGCGCTGAAACATAAACGAGCATTGCGTAGGTGAGCCAGGCGAAAGTAAAACGAATTGCAAACAACATGGTGGCGCCAACGGTCCCAAAAATGACACTCGCAAATCCATGCTTCAGACCAAAAGTGAGCTCGTAATCAGAACTATTATCGAGCAGCACCAAAAGAATGAGGATCACATACGTTGCAACATTCCACGTTTCGGCAACGCGGAATCGGCCCCACGGAACCTTGAACTCAAACATCAGATAACTCCTTTTTAAAGTTAGAAAAAACTTCGTACTTAGGTTGCAGGATAGCAGACATTCAGGGTTTTGTCAAGAGACAAACCCATAATTTAGCTAAAAACTTGATTAAAATAGGGTTAATCGGTATAATCGCCGCACTTATGAACCACATACGCAATTTTTGCATTATCGCCCATATTGACCATGGAAAGTCGACGCTCGCAGATCGACTTCTTGAGGTTACCGGCACGGTGCAAAAACGCGATATGCAGGCACAGCTTCTTGATTCGATGGACATTGAGCGCGAGCGCGGCATTACGATCAAACTCGCTCCGGCGCGGATGAAGCACTCAGTCGCGGGTCAGGAATATGAACTCAACCTCATTGATACACCAGGACATGTTGATTTTTCTTATGAAGTTTCGCGGTCACTCGCCGCAGTTGAGGGTGCGCTTTTAGTTGTTGACGCATCACAGGGCATGCAGGCACAAACGCTCGCAAACTTATATTTGGCGGTCGAGCAAAATTTAACGATCATTCCGGTTCTCAATAAAATTGATTTACCAAACGCAGACATTGAAAAAACATCCCGCGAAATTATTTCTGTAATTGGGTGTGATAAAGAGGATATTATTTTGGCGAGTGGTAAAACAGGTGTGGGCGTTCCCGCGATTCTTGACGCGATTGTCGCACGCATTCCAGAGCCGCAAGGAAATCCTGATGCGCCAGTTCGCGCACTTATTTTTGACTCAGTCTATGACGACTATCGTGGCGTTGTTGCAAAAGTTAAAATTGTCGATGGATCGCTGAGTCCCACGACAAAAATTAAATTCATAGCGACACAATCGCTCGGTGAAGCGCTCGAAGTTGGTTTTTATAATCCAAAATTAAACGCAACACCGATTTTAAAAACGGGCGAGATTGGGTATGTGGTTACAGGTCTCAAAGAAATTGTTGGCGTGCGTGTTGGTGACACAATCACGAGCGCCATTAACGGATCGAGCGAGGGTCTTCCGGGATACAAACCCGTTGTGCCAATGGTCTACGCGGGAATTTTTCCGAAAGATGGCTCGCAATTTTCGCGACTGCGCGACGCCATGGAGCGATTAAAATTAAATGACGCATCGCTCATTTATGAAACCGAACAATCCCCGGCACTTGGTATGGGTTTCCGCTGTGGGCTTCTCGGGCTTTTACATTTAGAAATTGTGCAAGAACGTTTTGCGCGTGAATTTAAAATTGAAGTTGTGGTAACAACGCC
Organism: Candidatus Magasanikiibacteriota bacterium; assembly: GCA_943355025.1. GTDB lineage: Bacteria > Patescibacteriota > Patescibacteriia > Magasanikbacterales > 2-02-FULL-50-9b > CALRDW01. The sequence goes on from CALRDW010000005.1 coordinate 47,616, forward strand.
GAGCGTTGCGCTCACGGTTAAAAAAACAAACGGCGATGTAATTACAGTTCACAGTCCGATGGAATATCCAGATCCAACTTTTATTGAAGAGACGCTCGAACCATGGGTTAAAATTGATGTGGTTACGCCTGCCGTGAGTCAGGGCAGCATCATGCAGCTTGTCCAAGAAAAACGTGGTCGCTATATCAACACGGAATATTTAGCAGGTGGCGATATGCATTCGCGCGTACTCCTTCATTTTGAATTGCCTTTATCATCAATTTTGGTTGATTTTTATGATCGTTTAAAAAGTATTTCGAGCGGGTATGCTTCCCTTTCATATGATTGGCTGGACGAAGAGCCGGCGAATATAGTGCGTCTTGAAATTCTAGTCGCGGAAGAATCAATTGAAGCGCTTGCGACACTGGTTCCACAAGAAGATGCCTATAGAATGGGTAAGCGGATTGTTGAAAAATTAAAAGATCATTTGCCGAGACAAATGTTTGAAATTAAATTACAGGCCGTAATCGGCGGAAAAATTATTGCGTCGGAGCGATTGAGTGCAATGCGAAAGGATGTGACTGCGGGCTTGTACGGTGGTGACATCACTCGTAAGCGTAAACTTCTCGAAAAGCAAAAGAAAGGCAAGGAGAAAATGAAAACCGTTGGCCGCGGTTCGGTTGATATTCCACCAGAAACTTTTCTTGCCATTCTTAAACCTGATCAAGGCTAATCCATAGGCTGTGCGAACGGATTAATCGTGATTAAACGAACCCCGTCCGCCTTTGAAATTGTGCCACTTTTTTGAGCGGTTCGAATAAATTCGTTTGCTTTTTCATCCTGGCGATGCGCGATCGCAGTCAAATCTCCTCGCACTTTCGCGCACTCGCGCGTCGTGTGGTCCATAAGCTCGTGCTTGGTTTCGCCTATAACTTTTTTCAAATCCTCCTTTGTTACCATTTTTTCCGCTAATCCTTCGACTTTTTCTTCTACACCACCCATTTTTTCATCTAATCTCTCAACTTTTTCTTCTACACCACCCAATCTCCGCGCTAAACCATCTATTTTCCCTTCGAGCTCGCCCTTTAAATTCTCCAAATCATCCTTTGTTGCACAATTTTGTACCAAATAACGCAACATTTCCGTTGACTCCTCGGGTGTATGAATTTTTTCGCGTTCCTTTGTTTCAGAAATCCCCTCCGCTTTTTGCATACCATGTATATTAAAAATGTCTCAGCGCTCGAAATATACCACAGCCGACAGTACCAAACAATTCTCCTTGTGTCAATACACGACTGCCTGGTATTATAGTGGCAAACAAACACGCGTAAAACTATGAAACATCGGACACGCAGAATTCTCATGGGCGTAATAGGCCTCTTTGTAATTATTTCAATGATCCTCGCGTTTACTGTGCGCTATTACTAGCATTGCACGGCGACGCAGATGTGATACTATCCATGAAGCATGAAAGAATCGAATTGGGTCGTTGCACAAGAATATATAGATGAGATCGCAGAGACATTTCCGGATTTGCCGCCACTCGTGGCGCAGCTCCTCTGGAATCGTGGCGTGCGAACTCAACATGAGGGGCGCTCTTTTTTAGAACCAGATTATGAGCGCGATATTCATGATCCTTTTTTGTTTCAACACATGCGGCGTGCCGTTGATCGCTTGCGTGCAGCAATTGTAGCGCAAGAATTAATTGTGGTGCATGGCGACTATGATGCTGACGGAATTTCCGCCGCATCAATTCTTACACACACTCTCAGAACCCTTGGAGCACGCGTTGAAGGTTTCATCCCCCACCGCGAATTTGACGGATACGGAGTTAAGCATTCGACAATTGACCTGCTTGCAGGGCGCGGCGCGCAGGTTATTATTACGTGCGACTGTGGCATTTCAAATGCACCAGAAATTGAACACGCACGCGGAAAAAATATCGATGTCATTGTTACGGATCACCATGCCATTCCGGAACAATTGCCCGATGCGTATGCGATTCTACATCCAAAAGTTGCTGGTGAGCCTTACCCTGACAAAACGTTGTCTGGTGGAGGTGTTGCGTTTAAACTCATGCAAGGATTACTCCAAGATCCAGAAACGCGAAAACTCTTGCCCGCTGGAGTTAATCCCGATGGATTTCAAAAATGGCAACTTGATTTAGTCGCTATATCAAGCGTCGCGGATATGGTGCCGCTTGTCGGCGAAACACGCACGCTCGTTCATTATGGCTGCATGGTTTTAGGAAAAACGCGGCGGCCAGGTCTGCGCGCGCTTCTTGCCCGTGATAAAATTATCGTGACTGACAAAGGTTCATCAGCACCGATAACACCGATTACAATTGGTTTTAAAATTGCGCCACGCATCAATGCAGCGGGACGCATGGATCATGGAAAAACTGCGTTTGAAATGCTTCTTGCAGACACTGAACCCGAAGGCCAACGACTCGCAGATTTACTATTTCAACACAACATCAATCGACAAAAATTAACTGAGGTAATTGTAAAAGAAGCGGTTGCAAAAATTAAAGAAGGCGGACTCGATACATACCCCGTTACGGTAGTTGCTGGCGAAGGTTGGCCAGCAGGGGTGCTTGGACTCATCGCATCACGGCTTAAAGAAAAATTTTATAAACCAACATTCGTCATTGGCATCAACGATGATCGCATCGTTGGTTCTGGCCGATCAATTGATGAATGGAATATGATTGCGGCAATGCAAACTGCGCCGCAATTATTTACAAAGTTTGGCGGCCACCCACAGGCATGCGGTTTTTCGCTCGGAAGCATTGATGCGATTCAGGAATTTGCAAACGCAATGTATATTTTAGCAGAAGCGCACGTTGCAAATATTACAAAACTCATTCCGACGATTTCTATCGATGCGCGAGCACAACTCGGCGATTTAAACTGGGATGTTCTCAAGTTGCTTGAAAAATTTGAGCCGTATGGAATGGGAAATCCAGAGCCGAGATTCCTTGCAGAAAAAATGGATGTCGTTACGGCCGCACACGTCGGAACCGAAGGTAAACATATGCGTCTCATGGTAAAAAATGGGTCGCCAGCAATTAAAAAATTAATGGCGTTCAACATGGGTGAACATCTCGGGCGATTCTCGCCCGGTAAACAACTTGATGGTGTGTTCACATTCGGTAGCAACGAGTGGAACGGCGTTAAGGAGCTTCAATATAAACTTCATGACTTTCGATTATGCGAATGATAACTTATACAGACGGTGGCGCACGCGGAAATCCAGGACCGGCCGCGATTGGCGTTGTTGTAAAAAATGGAACGACTGGTGAAAATATCAGCGGCTTTGGTCGCTATATTGGTCACACAACAAATAATCAAGCGGAATATCAAGCACTTGTCGCAGCGCTTGAAGAAGCGATTAAACACGGAGCAACCGAAGTTTCTTGTTTTTTAGATTCTGAATTGATTGTCAAGCAAATGAACCGCGAATATCGCGTGCGCGATATTGGGCTGCAGACGCATTTTATGAAAGTGTGGAATATGGCAACAACACTTAAAAAAGTTACCTTCACTCACATACCGCGAGCAAAAAATAAAGAGGCAGACGCATTCGTAAATCAAGCGCTTGACGCACAACGCCTGCGCTAAGGGTAAACTTTTTCTGATAAAAATTAGTGCTCGGCACGCTTCACTTCCGCGTATGCAGCGGCAGAAATTTTTTTAATAATTGATGCCATATCAATATAATCAGTACCTTTTGTCATCACGCACAGCAAGTACGCTTTATTTGGAAAATAAACGATACCGCAATCGTGCAGATACTTTTCTGATTTCTGATCCGGTCCTAGGCTTTGCTCACCAAATTTATGGGCAACCTCAATTTCTGGCGGCACACCTGCAACAATTCCCTGCTTAAAATCACTTTGAGCTAGTAATGAAAGTGCATAATCAGAAAATATCTGATTGATATACGCTGCGTTATAAAACATTCGAAAGAAATATGAGTATTGTTTCACAGAAATAAACGCTGGAAAATTACTCTGGTTTTTTGGTATTGTAATCGACGCTTCAGTATAAACATCGTCTATGTTTTTATGATCTATCAAACTTGCGACAGCAATTAAAGCGTTATTGTCAGAATATGATGACATATACTTTAAAAGTTCTTCGACTGTATAATTTTTCCCAAGCACTGTATGATGCGCTGAACTAAAAAATTCTCCAGCATTTTTGTCTTCAGTACCGACTAGTTTTACAGCACTCTTTAAAAATTCTGGATGCTCCTCAATGTAATTCAAACTTGCAAGAAGCATAGGGACCTTCAAGAGGCTCGCTGGCCAGTAGGTCTGATCTGGGTTAAGTCCAACCCAGCGGCCGGAACTCAAATCACGAAAATAGACCGAGGCTGTTTCTATTTTATGATCAGTGATTCCAGATTGAACAATATCTTGAAAAGCCTTCTCTAGCGGCATGTACTCACGATACTCTTTATTTTCAGAAAAATTACACGCAATGAGAGGGCTTACATACTTATACTTTCCTGAGATTCTCCGCGGCCCGTTACCCGCTAAATCAGACTCGACACTATTTTTTCTTGCATAAAAAAATCCGCATGCTCCGCCAAGCATTAATAAAAAAATAAGGATAACTACTTTTTTTAAAGCGTACATTTTATTCATACATGCTGCCACGTTTTCTATCCATTGATAGCCCAACGACGAGCAGACCAAGTATCGGAAGAACAACCCACGTAAATTTGCCCCACGCGCTCACAAAAATTATTTGTGTGAGAGTTGCTAGTTTTGCTGTCCATTGCTCCGGCAAGAAACTCATAATTACACTGATGAGCATCCCAACTTGTAAAAATGAGAGCAGAATAATATGCCACCACTTTCCAAGCATACCGTCAGTTTGAATTGCATGATTGAGCGCGCTGCGTGTCAAGAGAAAAAATAAAATAACGAAAAGACCGACAAAGGCACCGACTTTAACTGCGAACGCCTGGCCAAAAGCAAGACTGACACCTGTTGGAATAAATGGCATGCGCATAACAGCAACAAGCGCCATATACAGTGCAATCATGATCATGATAATGCGATCACGGCCAAGTGAAAATCCGTAAAGCAAGGTCCCGATGAGCAAAAAGACCAAAATAAATAAATCCCAGGTCGGATGAGACCAGGAAATTGCCTGGGTATAATCTGAAATAAGCTGTTTTATTGGCTCTGACATGGCATCAGTATACTCGCCCTGCACAAAATTTCAAGAAAAAAGCCTGTAACACTTTTTGGTTACAGGCACTGACGCTTCGTATTGCTCTGGTGATTTCTACAGTGGCACTTCTGCCAAGATTTCTTTGATCCGACCGCCCGTGCTATGGCTCACAAATGCAATTGACCGGATAAGACCTTGGTGCTGATACCTCATGGGTGTCCGCGTATTAAACACATCTGGCTGATCAATGTGCATAAGCGTAATGTGCGGAACAAACCGATAACCGACGTACATTTGTCCGAACGTCTCAAGCAAAGCGCGTTGCGGCTTTGTAAGCGCGGGTTGTTTCGCGTCAGCCAGGGCGAGCAATTCAAGAATCGACTGCGGATCGACAAACTGCGAAAGATCAAGCGATTTCTTGTGCAAATCACTGAGACCTCCGCGGTCAGCGTACCAAAAAAAGTAATTCCCACTGTGCACAGCGATTTTGTCCATCGAGATGCGTTGTCCGCTCACCATGGTACGCGCAGCATGCGCAAGCTCCTCAAGCTTGTCTTGCACAAACTTTTCGCGCAGACCTTTGAAGTTTCGATGTTGAAACAACGTGATGTGGGCGCGGTCCCACGTCACTCGTTGAAGCCTGCGGTCCTTCGTTCCTCTGAATTCTAGAATGTCTTCTGCGAGCTCCTCGGCAATTACAGCGGTACGATTGTCAACCATTGCCACAATGCCATACCAGCCGCTATAGACTCGGTTTGATTTCACCATTATCAGTACCCCCTCAAAATCAAAAGTTCTTGTCCAACGCTATCAAATGTTCTAAAATCTGTCAAGCTGTCGCCTGGCATGCATGATACTTAAAAATTTGCTTAAGATTGTTTAAGCTCTTCTTGTAATTGCTCAAGTAATTTTTTTCCCGCGCGTGAAATATGTTTTGGTACCGCAATGGTTACGTGCACAAAATGATCACCGCGACCGCCGCCATGTCGCACACCCCCTTTTCCTTTGAGACGCACCTGCTCACCTGAAACGATCCCCTCAGGAATTTTTATGGTAATACGCCCTTCGAGACTATCCGTTTCTGCGATGCCGCCAAGAACTGCTGTTGGGTATGAAATATGAACCTCCGTGTGAATATTGTCGCCATCTCGCTGCATTGTTTTATGTGGGCGAACATGGATGCGAATATATAAGTCGCCCGCTGGTGCGCCGTACGCTGCAGCAGCGCCATGTCCCGTTAAGCGAATTGACTCACCCTGATGAATGCCGGCAGGAATTTTAACCGTGATTGTTTGTTCGCGCTTGCGCACACCTGTACCACTACATGTGCCACATGGTTTTTCTGGAATTTTTCCTGATCCATGACAGTGTGGACATGTTGCAACAGTTTGCATTGCTCCTAAAATTGTCTGCTGCATGCGCACGATCTGCCCCTTACCTCCGCATTCCTTACAACCAACCGTTTTACTGTTGGATGCCGCACCTGACCCGGAACACGTCTCGCACGACGCAAGTTTATTTAATTTCAAGGTGCGTTCAACGCCGAATGACGATTCTTCAAGCGTGAGCTCAACATCAATTGCAATATCCTCGCCGCGCTGCGTTTTCGCGCGACCTCCGCCTGAGCGTCCGCCACCGAATCCAAACATGTCACCAAAACCACCGAACAAATCTCCGAGATCTTCTGCATTCCCAAAATTAAATTCAAACCCACCGGCATGCTGTCCGCCACCAAATGGACTGCCGCCGCCCGGTGCGCCGTGATTACCTTGCGCAAAATCAGAACCAAATTGATCAAATTGTTGGCGCTTCGTTTTGTCTGACAAAATTTGATTTGCCTCATTAATTTCTTTAAATTTTTCAGCATTGCCACCTTTTTTATCAGGGTGGTGCACGTGCGCGAGTTTGCGAAATGCTTTTTTAATCTCGTCCTCAGAAGCATCCCGAGTAACTCCTAAAATTTTATAGTAATCTTTATTTGCCATAACGCACACTTTAAACGCGCCTCGCCGAGCGCGAGGCTTGGCAAGGCGCGCTACAAAAAATAATTAGACTACCTCACCCTCGATCGGGCCGGCGGTACCTGTATCCTGGGCCGCGCCTTCTTCCTGCGGGCCGTCAGCCGCCCTTGCCCCGCCCTCTGGCTGACCGGCAGCAGCGCCTTGCTGTTGATACAGTGCTGCACCAACTTTCTGCGCGTGTTCACTGAGTTCGTCGGCGGCTTTTTTAATTGCCTCGACATCTGTTCCATCCTTAACAGCTTTGAGTGCGACGATTTTTTCTTCAACATTTTTCTTGTCATCTGCTGAAACTTTTTCGCCCGCCTCTTTCATCATCTTCTCCGTCGTATAAATCATCGTGTCTGCAATATTGTGTGCTTCAACAAGCTCCTGTTTTTTCTTGTCATCTTCCGCGTGAAGCTCTGCCTCCTTGCGCATTTTTTCAACCTCTTCTTTTGAAAGCCCGCTCGACGCTGTGATCGTAATTTTCTGTTCCTTATTTGTACCCTTATCTTTCGCGGACACTGACAAGATACCGTTTGCATCAATATCAAATGTCACTTCAATCTGTGGCACGCCGCGCGGCGCTGATGGAATTCCGTCGAGCATAAATCTGCCGAGTGATTTATTATCAGGCGCCATCGGACGCTCGCCCTGCAAAACATGAATCTCAACAGATGGCTGAGCGTCTGCCGCAGTTGAAAACGTTTGAGACTTGCTTGTTGGAACTGTCGTGTTGCGCATAATAAGCGCGGTCATAACACCTCCCATTGTTTCAATACCGAGCGAGAGTGGCGTAACGTCGAGAAGCAAGACATCCTTAACTTCACCCTGCAAAATACCGGCCTGAACCGCTGCGCCAACAGCAACAACTTCGTCAGGATTTACTGAAACATTTGGCTTCTTGCCAAAAAATTTCTCAACGGTCGCAAGCACGAGTGGCATGCGTGTCATACCACCGACCATCACAACTTCGTGAATGTCGCCCGTCGACATTTTTGCATCCGCAAGTGCTTTCTTTACCGGTTCGAGTGTACGCTCAACAAGTGCGTGCACTAATTCCTCGAGTTTTGAGCGCGACAATTTTAATACAAGATGTTTCGGTCCATTTGCATCAGACGTAATAAACGGCTGATTGATTTCAGTTTCCTGCGCAGTTGATAATTCAATCTTTGCTTTTTCTGCTGCATCTTTAATGCGCTGAAGCGCGAGTGCGTCTTTGCCAATATCAACGCCCGTTTCTTTTTTGAATTCATCGATGATCCACTGAATAATTACCTGATCAAAGTCATCACCACCCAAATGTGTGTCGCCATTTGTCGCGCGAACCTCAACCGTGTCTGCTGAAACTTCAAGAATCGAAATGTCGAATGTACCACCACCAAGGTCGTACACCGCGATTTTCTGATCCTGTTTTTTATCAAAGCCGTATGCAAGTGCAGCAGCAGTCGGTTCATTCAAAATGCGGAGCACTGTCAAACCCGCGATTTTACCCGCATCAATTGTTGCTTGACGCTGAGCATCGTCAAAATAAGCTGGAACAGTAATCACCGCTTCAGTTATAGATTCGCCGAGACGCGCCTCTGCATCTGCTTTAAGTTTTTGAAGTACCATTGCTGAAATTTCTTGTGGCGCATAGTCTTTTCCGCTCATTGCAATCTTAACGCCGTCGCCTGATTTAACAATCTTAAATGGCATGAGCTTAAGGTCGCGCTTGACTGCCTCGTCTTCAAAGCGGCGACCAATAAGACGCTTGATTGAATACAAAGTATTTTCTGGGTTTGTAACTGCCTGACGCTTTGCCGGTAAGCCAACAACGCGCTCTCCCGCTTTTGTCATCGCAACAATCGATGGCGTTGTGCGAACACCTTCTGCATTTTCTAAGACGCGAGGAACACCCCCTTCGATGATGGCCACGCATGAGTTTGTTGTACCGAGATCGATACCGAGAATTTTAGACATAAAATTTAATTTAATGTGTGTTAAGCTTGTGGCTTATCAGCCGCAACAATAACGCGCGCTGCTGTGATGACTTTATTTCCTAATTTATAGCCGCCATCAGTTTCTGAAATAACTGTTCCGGAAGCGACACCTTCTTTATATTCTTCTTTTACAGACTCCATTGTCATGGGATCAAATGGTTTTCCAACAGTCTCGATTTCTTCAACCCCAAGTTGCAACAATGTCATTTTAAACATCGTCCCGATATGCTGTGTACCCGTAAACCAGTTTTTAACACTTGCCGATTGCTCTGCTTCTGGTGGCGTGTGTTGCATCGCACGCTTGAAGTAATCATAGACAGGCAGAAACGCACGCACTGCTTCTGCTGTCGCGAGCTTCCCCATCTGTGAGCGCGCCTCAACCGTCTCGCGCTGCAAATTTGCATAATCCGCCTGCGCGCGACGCCAGCCTGCTAGATATTCCGCTGCTTTGTCTGCCGCTTCTTCTACCACCTCGTCTGTTGATTCGTTTTGCATATTACATGTCAGATTCAAGTAATCGTTTCATCGCCTGCATGAGTGCGATGTTGCGGTCATACCGCATGCGCATGAAGCCGAGGAGCGCCATGATGCGTTCGCCTTCGCTTGATGCGTATGTGGTTACCATAAGTGATAAATTTTCGTCGATCGGATTTTGTTTACCGATCAAAATTTTAACGTCGCCACTAACAGCAACTTCAAATAAGTTGTCCATCAGATCGTCAGTTCGGTCGAGCGCTCGTGAAATTTGACGCATTACATCGGTGTTGTTCGATTCGCTCGAACTGTACATGTGACCCATGCCCACGCTATATAACGAACGCGGATCAACGCCGACCATAATAATATTACCCGCAAGGTTAGAAAGCTCACGCGCAATGTGACGCACTTTTTCCTCCGGCGTGTCGCTCGCGTCAAGTTCCCCTTCGAGAATATCAACCTCTTCGCTTACTTCGGCCGGTCGCATGTATGTTTCAATATATGCGCGATACCCCTCTTCGGTTGGAACGCGACCAGCCGACGTGTGTGGCTGTTTGAGAAGTCCGGCACGCTCAAGCTCAAGCAGATCAGCACGAACCGTTGCGCTTGATACTTTTTCAGAGAGTTGCTCAACAACCCATTCGCTGCCAATAGGCTCCCCTGTGGATATGTGTCCTTCCACCGCGAGACGGAAGATTGTCATCTGACGCTCAGTTAAGCCCATATTTTGACTAAATGGTAATAAAAACCAATTAGCACTCTGGATTATAGAGTGCTAATGCAAGGCTGTCAAGTGACTAAACTGAACCGTTTTTATTACGAACACGTGCATTAATTTCAGCCAAAGCAGTCTTTAGGCGGCTCGTAAACTCTAAATTATCCTTTAATAAATGCTCTGACCAACGAACAACTCCTGGATTATTTTTAATATCGTCTTCATACGTTTTTCTATTTGTTTCCATTGTACCCAAAGACATTCTCAAGCTTTTACGATATTAAGCTTGTCAATATCCTGAGACATACGGTTAATCTTCTGAACGTCTCCCAAATACCTTGGCGTGATTGAGGGATTAGTCAATGTGTTTGTTCTGCGATCATTCTTTGCAAAAATTGTACCACCGGTAATCTTAGATCCCACAAGATACTCAAGCTTAGCTCCATCCCCTATGGCCTCAAGCACTTCGTAATTAACTTTTTGCAAATTTGAAAGCTCGCTCACCTCTTTTTTGAGATTTGCCACATCCTCCTCTGAGATTGGTGTATTTTCTGCTCGTAATGCCGCAGTTTTATTAGAAATAGCATTTAGCTTATCTGCTATTGCAGCGATACTAGACTCAACATTTTTCGTAGCTTCCGGACCCTTCAATTGCTCTTGAACGCGTGCATTCAGTCCTTCAAGAGTGCGCGTCTTTCTTTCTCCTGGTGTTAAATTCGCTTCTTTTGCAGCAGCGGCCGCCTTTTGCTCCGCAGCAACCCGTTCTCCAACAGCAGCGTTAATCTTCTTCATCACTGCGGCATCTCCCGACGCAAGTGCGGCTTCCGATTCAGCAACTTCATCTGCATTCATCGCTTCAAAATTTTGACTGAGTTTGCCAGACGCTTCGCCGAGCGCCGAAGCGGCGCGCATTTCATCACGCTTTGCTTTAAGACCCTCAACTGTCGAGCCTTTAATTGCTTCAACTTTTGCACCTTGCACATCTTCTGCCGTTATTTCAGCGCCCGCCTCCACAGCCTTATCAACTTCTGTATTCACTTCACCAAGAGATGCTCCGACTGCTTCTTTATTTTTCGAAACCATTTGGCCAAGCTCTGTTTTGTGCTGCGCTGCCAGAGAACCAAAACTATCTGTCGAGATTCGAAGCGCTTCGCGCACTGCGTCGCGCCGTCCCGCAGCTGCCGCTGCGGCAGCCTCGGCAGATTTTGCAGCAGCTTCTGCCGCTTCAGCAGCTGATTTATTTGCTTCTACTTTTGCTTCCGTCTGTCCTTTGATTTTATCGAGAAAACCCATAGTATTAAAAATTACATTTGCTGAATTTTACCGAGCAATACATTCTCAACAAAAATTCCACGTGGATAAAAGATCCGTTCGAGCTCATTTTTTATTTCAATCTCGATCGTATCGCGCTGCGTTGAATGAATCTCGTTATACGTAAAACGTGACGCGATCAAGCGAAATCGCGAACGCATCGTTGGTCGGACAATTTTCTGAACAAAATCCTCACCAATTGTTTGCCAGATAACTGGAATCTGGTGCACATCAAGGCGAAGGAGTACCGTGCCCTCAAGACTAACTGTCTGCCCATCACGCGTTGACGCCTCAATCGGCTTATCGCCAAGTGCACGAACCATAAGCGGATTAAAACTTTCGTCAATCGTATATTCAAGTGTCTGAACATTAAACAATTTTGCCTGCTGCCAAAAAGGAATTTTCAAATGCAGCCCCGGCGTATATACTTTTTTTAAAACGCCACGTCCCAAATCGTATACAGCGGCAACATACCCCGGCGGAACATAAATCGTCACGCCTTTGAGCACGTCCTCCATCACGAACGAATACATCATTTTGTCAATTTCTGCTGACATACATTTATTTTTTTGCAACGGGCGCTGTGCGCCAGAAAACAACACGGATTAAGCTTAGCACGTAAGAGAAAAGTATGGAAGTTACAATAAACAGAGATTTAACCATGGGCAGCGACCACAGAATCACAAACGAAAAAATTGGAAATAAAATCCAATAGGTTAAATCTGATTGTTTTGGCATGCGTTTTGCGATTCGAAATCCAAAACCAATATCAAAAAATAAAATAAACCCGACAAGTCCCGCCCATAAAACATCGCGCTTCCCCACATCAAAAACAAGCGCGTCTGCAACAGTGGGCCCATATTGAATCGACGTAAAAATCGTGTTAAGACGTCCCGGATAATCGACTGAGTCATACAAAATTTTCGAAAGTTGCACACCCTGAATCGCGGTTACAAACACCTGATACAAAACAAGAAGAACAACAAACTGAATAGCAAGTTCAATAGTTTTTGCCCACGGCCGAATCTTAAATTTTTTCATGAGCCCGCGAATATACTCTTGCAAAAAAACAGGGTCAGCGCGGTGTACACGTTCCGCCTCATCGATTTCGGTTTGCATTTTTTGATATGAAACTTTGTTCCGTTCTGCCAAAATAGAAAATGGCAGAAGAACGACGCGGAGCATAACCGTAAAATAAATCACTGCCCATCCCAAATTTTGGTGAGCAGCCGTATTATATAAATATACGAGCACATTTACGAGCGGCTGATACAAATAGAGCTGCCAGATTTCAACAAAAATATGCATAGGTAGGCCCTCATAATACCATGCCGGCGGCATATTCTACAATTCTGAAGTGTCTCGTGGAAGTACAATATGAATAAACCAATCAATTAAAATTTTTGTTCGGTTTACTACGCTCCAGATCTGCCGCAAAAAAACAAATCGGCGTATAACCCATGCGATGCGTCCAAAAAATCTAAAGCCGCTAATTTCGGCAACAGCATACCAATCCCCAATCGGTACAATGTCACCTTTACTTTTAAATTTGAACGGTTCAAGCGGTGCGTTACGAAGAATCGCGCACAAATTTCGAGCAGCGCATCGCGCCGTAGCTCCTGCTGCCTGAGCAGTTTGTGGAACCATGACTGCGGCTGGCTCAACAATCTCCATGTTGTCGCCAATGACAAATACGTCCGGATGGTTAACCATTTGAAGTGTATTTTTTGTTTTAAGCAGTCCGCGCGTCGACAAAAATTCGTCATCAACAATACCACGCAAATTGCTTTTAATTCCCGCACACCACACGCGGAGCCCTGCCTTGAGCATTTCGCCGCCAGCAAGCGCAACACCCTCTTCTGTACATGCCGAAACCTGAGAATTAAGCACCATGCGCACACCCATGCGTGTAAGGCGGCGCGCCGCCTGTTCACCGAGCTCTGGATGAAACTGGCGAAGCAACCGATCACCCGCTTCGACGAGCAAAATAGAAATTTCATGTGCGTCAATTTCCTGATACAACTGCATGATTTCATGATGAAGCAGATCTGCGACTTGTCCCGCAAGTTCAACGCCTGCTGGTCCTCCTCCTATGATGACAAACGACAAAAGCGCACGTCGCTGCGCCTCATCATGCTCGCGTGTCGCTTTTTCGACGTGTCGAATTATATGGTTACGAACCGTTACAGCGTCCTCGATCGATTTAAACGTAACACAATGTTTATCAACACCCGGAATACCGAAAAAATTTGGCTGAACGCCGAGTGAAACAACTAAATAATCGTATCGAATCACGCCGGCTGTTGTTGCGACCTCGCGTGTATTAAAATTAATGTGCTGAATTTCTGCTTGTGTAAATTGCTCTACACAACAATCGACAATTTCTCGAAGCGGCTGTGTAATATGCCCGCGCTCAACAGATCCGGTCGCAACTTCATGCAGCATCGGATAAAATAAAAAATAGTTCCATCGAGAAACCATTCGAAAAGTCACATGTGGAACACCGTGCAACTTTTTGTGCAACGTTTTATAAAATTCAACGCCACCAAAACCACCACCTAAAATTACGATTTTCTTCATAGGTTGCTGCTGAATGCGCTTTTCGATATGCCCATAGTATCAGAAAAAATTCGATCGTACCAAATAACGCACCGATTATAGCGATAACTCGTACAAATTCACGCGCACCCAGGAGATAGAGCCCGAGAGGGATCCCTGTTGCACAGGCAATTGCAAACGCCGGACGAAAACCAAAATCCCACTGGAATGTTCGCCTTAAGGCTTGGCCAATCATAACAAAACTTGTACACATGGCGATAATTGCAAAAATATTTCCCGCCCAAATCATTCCTGGACCGATAGCTTGGCCCAATCCGATTGTCGCGATGTCTGTGGTTTCTCTTCCGGTCACGAGCACAACAGCAACGGCAAATAAAAGGTACAATAAAATAGGCAGAAGTGAGCCAGCAATGATTGCAGCGCGCAATTGTTTTGGATCTCGTCCCGTAATAAGTTCCATTTCAGGAATTGCAGACGTACCGTGAAATGCAAAAAGTAAAACACCGTACGGCAAAAATAATGATGCATTCGGCGTCGGAAATAATGGAAAATGCTCTGCGGCTCCAAGCGCCGCCGCAGAAATAAAAAATAAAATAATTATTGTTGCAATATTCATGAAATAATCAAACGTTGCAATCACTTTTGTTCCACGCACGATAATCAGTGTGCCACACAGAAAAAAAAGTAGTGACCATGCAAATGGTCGGCCGCCAAATAAAATGCCGAGACTTTGACCACATCCGATTAAATATGCAGTCATCGCCCCAATATGCAACGCAAGAAAAACAATTGCCATGAGAATCGCTGCGCCAGATCCTAAATATGTTCTAATAATTCCTGTCATCTGGGCATGTTTCTTCGTTCGAAGTACAAGCTCGCCGAGCACCAGATGAACCGACATCACGAGCAGCCCCATGCCAATAATATACGCAGTGCCGATAACGAGGCCGACGCGGGAAATCGCGTATGGAAGCCCAAGCACTCCTGCGCCGACAATCGTAGAAAATAATAACCCCGCGGCACGCACCCAGGGTTTATGAAACGGCTCAAATAAAAACGAGCGATGACTCATATCAATATGTCCATTTTACGCGTGTTGCACGTCGAGCGCAATAACAGTTCCAAATCGAGATGGTGTAATTGTTACACTACAGGGGACGATCCGCTTTGAAGAAGTTTGTACATTCGCCAAAATAGTTGTACGCCCTGTTCCGAGCGGCGCATTAATAAATTTTTTAATTATTTCGGCGTCTGATTCTTGAAAAATTTCGAGCACCGAAAAATTTTTCTCGGTCTTGCGCGACACTCCTGTGAGCATATGCGCTGCGCGATTTAATGCTTCAACACGATCACCGCGAACAATTACAAGTGGTGTTGGTGCAATTTGAAATGCTTGTTGAAAAACTTCAAACTTTTCTTTGAAGTGTGTCGTTCGTTCTGCGGCCTCAGAAATATTTTCACCAACTCCGCGACAACCCACGATTGTTCCATCGCTGTCGAGCAGCGGGTGAATACTCCAACGCATGTGAATGTATTTACCTGTCGCCGACGTAAATCGATTTTCGCACACACCGAATGAGCGCCCTTGATTTACAATCTGCCAATAAATCTGCCACATACGCTGTACGTCCTCAGAATGCACGAGTCGCGTAAACGATTTTCCAACTAGATCTTCAGCCCGATATCCAAGCACGGGCAGTGCCGCGCTATTTACCTTTATAAAATTTCCTGCTGCGTCAAGTTCGAATGAAACGAGTTGTAGTGTTTCAATTAATTGTTTATATTCAAAATCTTTTTGCTCGGCCTGTTTTTTTGCAACAATTTCTTCGTTGACATTTTCAATCATCACAATCACGCCTTCAACAAGATTTCCTTTTAAAATAGGAATTATTTTTCTATGAAAATATCCAGTTTTTCCATCAACCGTTGTATGTTGAACGTAAAATTCTATGTGGGACTTTCCGCTATGAAAAACACGAGCGATAAGTGTCTCAAAACCTTGTCGCTCCAAATTTGGATAGACATCAAAGAGCTTTTTAAAAATAACATCGCGTTTTTCAAGTCCACTTGGAAGCGCGGCCTCATTCACAACAACGATTCTCCAATCACGGTCCACGACAACAAATCGTTCACGCAAACAATCCATCACGCGTTCGCCCAGCGTTGATGAGTGCCCTTCGAGCGGGCTGGTCCGTGTAACAGCAGCGGGCTGAGACATAGGACTAACGGCTAAATTTCTATCGTGATTTGACTATACCACGAACCGAGGCAAGCGCAAAGAAGAGGGTTGCGACGAGTACGACTGCAGGTCCGCTTGCAATTGATAGTTGGGCCGAAACAAGGAGTCCTAGAATCATGCTCACAACTGCGATTACAACACTTGCAATTACCATTCCACGAAACGAACGTGCAATGTGCTGGGCAGTTGCGGCAGGAAGAATCATGAGTGCGCTCATCAAAATCGAACCAACAACCTTAAGTCCGACTGCAACGACACACGCAAGAAGAATTAAAAATAAGGCCTCAACAAGATCAACTGGAACACGATCGACGCGCGCCATATCTTCGTGGAGAGAAATCTGAATAAGCTGTTTGAGTGTAAATGCAAACACAGCACTCACTGCGACAAATAAAATCACGCTCACTAAAACATCCGTATTTGTCACAGCAATAATGTCGCCAAATAAATATTGAAATAGA
>CALRDW010000006.1 GCA_943355025.1 Candidatus Magasanikiibacteriota bacterium
GCATTATTGTATTCGTCCCATGCCCAGAGTGGTGTTGTAGTGTCGAGTTCTAAACTGCTTCCATCCCCAGCTAGAAGCTTGTTTTCTTTTTTATGCTTCTTGATAAGCTCTCCTGTTTTAGAGCGGAGGGTGTCGAGGGAAGAACCGAATGGAACAATAAGAAGTCTGGTGAATCCTTGATCTATCTTTTGTTTGATGTTAGGAATGGAGAGGAAGTGATGTGTAATAGCTTCTTTGGTTGGAACTTCGTAGAACTTGTTGTCGATTGCAACGAGACCGAGCTTTCCCTCTCTTGTTTCAAGAAAGTTTATTTCTTGAAGAGATTTGATTTGAGAACTGTATCCTTTCTCTATGAGACGCTCGATGATTGGTTTAAAAGAGTCTCTGGAAAGAGCGTCTATCTTAGAACGAGCTTCTGCCGCCATGGCAAGGAGATCTTCTTTAGAAACTTCTTTCTGACGCTTTAAATTAGAATCCGAATTATCTCCGAGAATCTTTCTATATTTATGTACTCCCTCTGGTCCGAGGAGTTCTCTAACAATCTCTCTGTTCTTAAGAGGGTCTGTGTCTTTAAACTCTGGTAGTTGTTTTTGAAAAGGATTAGGAAGCATGGGAGTAGTATAACACTTGAATGAACGTATACTCAAAAGTAAAAACTATTACTTCGACGGGAGTTCCTGTTTATCTCTCCCTGAGAAGTAATGGTTTTTACTTTTGAGTCTAAGTTGAATCACTGTATTGTATTACTTATAAACTTTGAAACCTTGTTGAAAATAAAAAAGCACATCGAGTTACCGACGCGCCCGCGAATGTTCCGTAAGTTCCCGAAGAAGATGTTCCGCTCGCCACCGATCAACGACAGGCAGCCGCTTTATCAGTTGCCGAGCAATCGGCAAAATTTCGCGCCGCGTCTCTTCGCGTTTCCGCTCAAAGCGCACAAGATCGCGAATGTTCGGATTGCGCATATTATGCAAGCGATCGCACAGCTTCATGAACTGTTCACGAATGCGCGCATAACGAAACCGGCGCAAATATGCATGCTCACCTGGCTTCTTTGACAAGAAAACCACACTCTGCGCAACTTCATTGCCAAACATCCGTTGAATCTCTAAAAAAATTTCATCCGGATTATCGCCATCTTCTATCGTATCGTGTAAAATAAGAATCAACACTCCTTGTATATCAGTAAATTCCAATTCACCGATATAAATAAACGCGACCTCGACCGGATGTGTGACGTATGGCTTGCCATTTGCGCGCGTTTGTCTTGCATGCACCCGAGACGAATATTCAAATGCACGCAGTGCATCTTCGATTTCTCTTTCAAGAAATCCACGGTGTCTAAGCGCCGCAACCAAGGAGGTGCGGCAGTCTTCAAGGATCGTTTCCATGATCCCTCCTGCCGCGTCAGTAGTAACGCGTGCGCAAAATGTAGCATAAATGAGCGCAATTGTCCAGGGGCCGCGCCCTACGGCATGAAACCAAGCATGTCTACGTAGCGTATACTATATATATGTCTGTCCGTAAAATTATTCGCGTCTTTGCTGCCACAGGAATGTTATTTCTCTCAACATTCCCAACAATATCTGCATTTGCAGCAGGAACACCGATTCACGTCGCAATTTGCGCTGAATGTAAATCAAAAGCTGAGGGTGCTGATAAAACAAAGGCCGCAACTGCAGCGCAGTGGTCCGGTCTTATTATTGGCATCAATGATGGTGCACGCATGTTTGTTATAACTGAAGCGCCGCAGCTGAACCACATCAAAAATTACGCACAGCGGAGCGTGCATGTCAGTGATGCAACAATTATTCGCAATAATGGAGACGAAATTGAATTTTCAAGTCTGCCGATTGGGCAAAAAGCATCCGTGCGTGGAACGTATGATTCTAAAAAAAGAACTATTTACGCAACCGAAATTGATCTTGGAAAAATTATTGCAACAGTACCAACGATAAGTGTTCCCACCGCATCTCTGCCTGACGCGACGGTTCCCGTCGCTGTAGCGCCACGAGTAATCACTCCAGCGCCAACATTCCCGCGCAATTTAAAAATTGGTTCGCGGGGCGACGATGTTGTCGCGCTTCAAAAAATATTAACTGTACAGGGCTACTTAAAATTCCCACACGGAACAGCGCTCGGGTATTTTGGGTCCACAACCTCACAGGCACTCAAACTTTACCAGAAAAAATTGAGGCTCCCGCCAAGCGGTATTTTCGGACCAATGACACGTGCTAAGCTACAACAATGATTACGAGTTGTCGCGTTCAACGTACAATCCTGTGTCAGTATTAATGATCACACGATCTCCTATTTTGATAAAAATCGGTGCCATCGCCTTGAGACCATTTTCGAAAATAATTTCTTTCTGAACATTTCCAGACGCAGTGTCGCCCTTAACTGCGGGTGGCGCCTCTGCTACTTTATATGAAATTTTGCGCGGCAGCTGGAGTGCAACCGGCCGCTCGTCGTACATGCACATCACAACTTCGAGACCATCTTTTAAATACTTTGCATCCTCACCAACTGTGTCAGCGTCGAGCTGCACCTGTTCGTACGTTCCGTTGTCCATGAAATTATAAAACGATCCATCGCTAAACAAATATTGCATGTTTGTATATTGTACTTCTACAATATCAACAACTTCATTATCTTTTAAGGTTTCTTCGATGACTTTCCCTGTTGTCAACGATTTAATTTTGCTGCGAGTAAACGGTGTGCCCTTGCCCGGCGTAATGTGCTGCGAAAGGGTAACAACAAACAGGTCGCCATTGCGTTTAATCACGGAGCCTTTTTTAATATCTGTTACTGATGCCATATCATTGAATATTTGCCCCTACCCGATTAGTCAGCGAATTGATCTTTACACGGCCAAAATAGTACCTCATTTATATCCGGGGCGTCAAGCAGGAGCATCAAAAGCCGATCAACGCCAAGCGAAATTCCAGCCGCAATTTTGATGTGTGGAAGTTCGCGTAAAAACTCTTCGTCGAGCGGTGTTACGGTCTTCGAGAGCCCTGCGCGCTCGAGCTGTTCTGCCTGGAAACGCGCGCGTTGCTCCGCTGCATCGGTGAGTTCTGAAAATGCATTTGTTAATTCAATGCCTACAATATAACATTCGAATCGTTCTGCAACACGCGGATTCGATTCTTTCTTTTTTGCGAGTGCGGCCATCGATGCTGGATATTCAATAAGAAAAATAGGATGATCAAGCTCGCGAAATTTAGGCTCGACCTCATTAAGAAAAACTTTAAAAAATTCTGATGGATCTTTTTCTGCAAGTTCAATTGCATCCGTCCGATTTGCAAATTGTTTGAACGCATCTTCGACCGTCATGCGTGGCCACGGAGTTTGAAGATTGATTGTACGATTTTGAAATACTAATTGCTGCGGCGCCAATTTGCATAGAAGGTTCTCAACATCGGTCATCAACGTTTCATAGTTCGCACCCAATCGATACCACTCAATCATTGTAAATTCAGGATTGTGCGTGCCGCCAAAATCTTCGTTGTTTCTAAAAACTTTTCCGAGTTGAAAAATATTTGCAAATTCTGGAGCTTCGCCAAGCGCCGACTTTGCTAATAATTTTTTCATCGCATACTCTGGACTTGTAATTAAATAGCCGGGATATGAGTGGCCGCTCGCGTCTTCAACGCGCGTTTCAAACGGATCCAAAAATGGCTCCTGTCCTGGTTTCGCGACAAGCAGCGGCGTATCAACTTCAACAAATCCCCATGACCAAAATAATTCGCGGATTGCGCGAAGAATGTGTGTCCGCTTTTGTAGCATGTGCCAATGCATAGTGTCCACGAGCATAGCATACACTTAAACAAATGTCACGGTGGTGATATACTGAAAGCACTCAAGCTCTTTCGTATGCAATTGGATGTACAGGATTTCTTTCGATTCATTTTTACACTCGTTTTTTCGTTCACGATTACGGCGATTTCGCCTATCATAGGATTAAACAGTCCAAATATTTTTTTGCCAGTCGCACTCGTGTTTTCATTTCTCATTAGTTTTTTTATCAATCGAGCGCTCGACCGAAAAAAAATTATATCTTCAGCAGTTTCTGTTGAGATCTCTCGTCTTCGTCGCATTCATCACTTATCAGATTTAATCGGAGATACAATTTGGCGCGAATCAATTCAATTCGCAATAAGACACTATCAAAAAGAACTTGGCGCTGATTTTTTAAATTATCATCTCAAAACAAAATATTTTCGTGAATTTAGTCGATTGATTTATTCCTACGATCCTCGAAATGCACGCGAACAAATTTTATTTAATGAGTTGCTCGTGACAATGCGCGAGATTGCGCTCGAGAGGCAGCTTATTGGTGTATATATTACGCAGCGCTTGCCTCAGTATAGTTGGCTCGTCATTTGTTCGGTCGCGTTTTTTCTTATCGCTCTTCTTATCATGGTCAAAGACACGACGCTCGTCACGCAAATTGGAATTAGTTTTGGTGTTGCGAGTATTTTATTTATTCTTGATCTTCTCAAACACACAGATCGAATTTCAAAAACCGAACGACGCACATTTCAAAACTGGTACAAAGAAAATATTTCTCACTTGTAATAAAAAACGCCGAGAACTCTCCTGCATTTATCACACAGAAACTTCGCCGGCATTTCTAGTTAAAGGGCTGCTTTTGCTCCAGTGCAAAAGAGATGTCGTCGAGACTTTTTTGAAAAAAAAGTCCACCGGCGTTCGTGGTTTCAAATTTGTGCTGAAAAGTAAGAAGCTTGGCCAGCGACATACCAGCATACGTCGCCAGCCATTCATTCCTTGCTTTTTCAAGCACAATTGTAAGTTCGACATTCTTTTTATGTTGCTCAGCAACCATGGCGCGCATTTTATTGACCTGCTCTTTTTGCTTAGATACCAGCAAAATATACAATGCAGAAAAAGTTGCAATAACCAGCAATAAAACCACAAATATGTACACTGGGCCCTCCGTTAATCCTGTTCACAGTTCTTTGACAACACATATTTTGTGTGTCGATGAGAGCAATTTTATCACATCAGCTATCATTTGTCAATGATAGCATTAGCACGTGATCCATTTTTAATCGTTAGATAAAGCCAAAAATACACCCGTTTGTTAATTCAAACATTGACAAAATCTGCCTAAGGTGCTATTCTATGCTCACTGTTTCTTGGATCTGCGCGATTCATGATGCAGGCATCAGCGGTATACACCGGTCGACAAACGTCGCGCGCACGTATACTGCCCCAACCTCTCCCCTTTGGGAGGCAAAATGGTCATTTACTGGCACAAAGCCCGCACACCCATTACCTTCCAATTCCAAGGAGAGGATTTGAAGGAGGCGCCCCATGGGCATGACATGATAACATCCGCACGGATGAGAAAAAGATTGGCGATTTCCAGAATTTCCGCGGTCACATCGGCTACGGAGTCTAGTTAACCGCCGCCACAACGGACCGAGAGTTTCGAAAACAACGTGTTCCCGAGAGTATGCATCGTGTATGCTTACTCTCGGGAACCGTTTTCATTTCTGGGAATGCTTTTCAAATAATGCATCAAATAGCGCACGAACCGTGTCTGCGATATCTTGATTCTCGATCAAAATCGCAATTTGTTTCCCGCGCAACGTCGAAAGCGCAACTTTATTTCCGTACACAACCAGGTCTCCATAAAATTTATGCTTTTCTGAACCAAGTCTGTGAAACAGCGATTCCGGATCCGGTGAAATCAAACTTTCATCAGATAGAATACCCACACCACGGGCTTGTGGTTTGTGTTTTGCAAGCTCTATAAAAAACTTTTTCCGTGCCTCATCAACAGGATATAATGCACGAAGCACATCAAAATTTGCGCATTCATCAATTTTTTTAGGCTTGCTTTCAAGTAAATCCTCTTGAATTACCCGGAGTGCCTCCTCCCCTTCATACATTTTTACAACCGGTTTTTCGCCACGTTGCAATAATTTTAATTCCCCAACATCCTCTTTGATTTGCTTAAGCGTATTTTCCATCTTATGCACCTGTCCCGCAATAAATGATTCGAGCCGTTCAGGAGATTCGGCATGATACAAAATAAATTTGCCCTTTGTGAGCGAGCCCATGAGTCCACGCTGTGTCAGAGATTCAATCGAAGCATACGTTGTTACACGAGAAAACTTCGATTTGATTGCGAGCTCATTTGCCGATGCTGGTCCGAGCTCAAGAGACGTCAAGTAAATAATCGCTTCACTATCATTAAACCCAAGTGACTTCAAAATTTTTCTCCAATCGTGCATACAGTTTATAATTGCTTTGAATTGTAGGTTGTTTTTCGGTTTCCGTCAAAAATAATTGTCTAAACCAGAAATGCTTAGTATAGTGTGCGTATATTTTTTATTTTATGAATATTCGTTTCTCAGGTGTTGCAACTATCGTGGCAACGCTTATTTTCCTCGGAGCAGGTTGCACAGCAGCAAAAGATACTGTCAATCAACATCTTTCAGCGGTTCATTCAGGTAATCTTGAACAAGCCTACACTTTTGTCGCAAAGGGCGCACAATCAACATTGTCGCTCGCAACATTTAAAAAACTCGTTGAAGATAATCCAACACTCAAAAATTATAGCGGTAGCTCATTCAACAGTATTTCAACAGAAAATGATACCGCAACAGTCAAAGGCTCCCTTAAGGGAACGGATGGCAGCTCAGCAACCGCCGAGTATCGACTCATAGAAGAAGGTTCTGTGTGGAAAATTTCTGATATTTTAATTAATGGGCAAGAACCAAAAATAGCACCGGATCCGAACGCAGTGCTTATAGTGACAGGGCTTAATCCTTTTACAAAACCGGAAGGCCTGCTAGTACAAGAAAATGGTGATGTTGTGGCACCAAGCTCGAAAATAGAAACGATCGGTTGGACAATATTTTTCAACAGACCACTCAAAATAGGAGACACCATGAACTTTGAGGTAAGCAAAGCTGGAGTTACAGAAAATATTGATACCCAAAGAGTTGTAATTGAAAAAGACGATGAATCAATTGGTGATTCATCGTTCGATATCTCATATAACATCACCAAAAAAGGAGCGGCTGCCTTCACAATGACTGCTTACACCACACCTGATGAGCAACAAGTGCAGACAACTATACAGCTCAAATAAACAAAAACACCCCGGCGCACGCGAGAGCGCTGGGGTGTTTTTGTCGCCCACCTTTTCTTATATTCTGTTACTCTGCAACGTATGGCAACAGCGACAATTCACGTGACACTTTAATCGCACGTGCAACTTTGCGCTGATGTGCCGCACACAAACCTGTACGACGACGTGGTGCAATCTTCATAAATGAAGAAATAAACCGGCGAAGTGTCATTGTATCACGCGCTGAAACATCCTGAATGTTCTGCACGCAGAAGTAACACATCTTTGATTTCTTTTCTGCCATTGGCTTTATAGCCTGGCGAGCGTCTTTGCCTTTTCCTTTTGGTTTCATATCTTAAAATGGAATGTCTTCAATTTTGATTTCATCGTCTGCGTTTTGAATTGGAACTGCGATAGGTTCTTCAGCTGCGCCACCGTTTTGACCTGCTCCGCCACCAGACATGCGTTGTCCACCGCTCATACCACCAGCGCTTGGTGCACCTGCTCGGTCGAGTAAGATAACATTTTCCGCAATAATTTCTGTACGTGTGCGCTTTTGACCATCTGTTCCTGTCCAATCTCGTGTCTGTAAACGGCCTTCTGCATAAACCTTACGTCCTTTTGCGAGAAACTGCCCACAAATTTCTGCGAGTTTGCCCCACGCCACAATGTTATGATATTCTGGCTTCTCAACTTTCTGTCCGTTCGCATCTTTGTACGAATACGTTGTCGCGATCGAGAATGAACACACATTCTGGCCGTTTGGCGTTGCACGTGATTCTGGATCACGCGTAAGATTTCCGATGATCTGAGCTCGATTAAGATTCATACCCCTCTAAAATATGATTAAACCGAAGGCGTTAAATCGCCTTCTAAGATTTTATCGAGTTGTTTATCGATCTCTGCGAGATCAACTGGCTTATCATCCATTTTCTGTATTTCACCCGATGCTACATGGCCTGCCGCAAATACCGCTGATCCACGATCATCACGATCATTGCCACGATCCGATCGTTCTGCACGGTCTTCACGTTCTTTCTCACGCGATGCTTTAATGAGCGGGTTGTCAGCAATTTGTGGCTGGCGTTTAAAACGAGCCCCAACAAACAATTCCATCGCGAAGCGAACCACATCCTTAGAAAGATTAAGCTTTTTCTGGAAAGCCGCTGCAACTGCAGGCTCTGTTTCAAAAACAAATGAAACAAGGTGCCCGAATTTGTTTTCGCCGATTGGATACGAGAGCTTGTGTTTGCCCAATTCTACAGGTTCAACAGAAGCGATGCCTGAATCCGTAATGATTTTTTTTACGCGGTCGACCGCAGCTCCAAGTTCCGTATCTGGAATAGTGCCGGGGAATACCGCAGTTAATTCGTATTTGCGCATAGATACTAGTGGGCCAATGGTAACAGAAGAAAATTGGGCTGTCAATAGCGGTCCCCTGTGGTTAAAAGGTGCAGATCTTGTGCAAAAACTGGGTAAAACATCCAGATATGGGTAGCGTACAAAAATGGGTGCTATATAGGTAGAGAATATGCTATACTGTCCCGTAGTAATCTTTCCTTTATATATGTCGCGCTCAAATCATGGCACTAAACTCGCGATACTTGGCTTTGTTTTAATCATTTTCTTGTTTTTTATTGTTCTCCTCCAAAATCAACGACTTGAGCGTTACGAGCATGCGCTGCAAGGCGCGGGACAACAGCGCCCGATACAAGACGCTGCCTCAGTTTTTGTCTCTCAGTTCCCTGCAGACCAATACGCGGCACTGAAACGAGAGGATCGTCCTTCATTCGGCGATGTACGGAATGCTGCATTTTATAAAGGCTCTGTCTATCTTGCGACTCTTGGGTCTGTTGTTAAATTCGACGCCGCAACAGGAAAAATTCTTGCATTTTCAAACCCTGCTCTGCTTCCACAACCAAAACATGTTGCAATTCAAAATGATACCTTATTTGTAGCAAGTGGATTTGAAGGAGCGGGTGTTTTTCAAATAAATCTCGCGACTGGACACATTGAAGCGCAATACAACGAGACAACAGGTCTTGGAAACACGCAAAACCTGGAGGTTTACAACGATGGAACGTATATTTGGGTTGGAACATTCCGTGGTGTCGGCCGAATTGATCCAAAAACACACTACGTAAAATTTTATAGCACGGCGGCGGAGCTCAATAGCCCGTGTGATTGGAATGGTGTGAATTTGCATGTTCGTGGAACCGATGTGTGGGCACAAGTAATTGCGCACGCGACATGTTCAGGTGCCGCACTTCATTATAACCGTACAAATGGCGCATGGACTCAGTATAATACCGCCACGTTTGCCCCGATGAAAAATCGCATCGACTTTACACATTTTATTGTGTCTGATATTGGAGTCTTCGCACACTATCAAATTGAATTCCCTGGAAATATCACGCAGCAGATTAAAAAATTTAATCCAGAGACTGGCACATGGGCATTAATCGGCTCAGGAACCTACAATGATCAAAAATCATTGGCGCTTCTGAGCGAAAAACTTCCACCTGAAGCTACTTATCGTGACACGATAATAACGCAAAATGAAAACGACCAATTTACAATCAAAGTTAAGAGTGATACGAGTTGGATTACATTTCCATTCAATGCCGCCGAAATCTCGCTACAATCAATAACAAAAAATCCGATCGCTGATAACTATTTAGTAATGACGCCCGCAGGTCTTGGCATCATGGGTCCGAAAGACGTAGCACCACACATTGTTGTGTCAACACGTGCAGTCACCTATTCGACTGATGATGATTTAAGCTTCACGGCCGACAAAAAGATGCTGGTTGTGTACAACACATACTTAAGCGAAATGGGTGGCGGAGATGCGCTGCACCAATTCCTGGTGTATGATCAAACTGCGCAGACCGGTTTTGGATTTACGCTTCCAATGGGAAATTTGGAAGAATATCAGCCTCTCGCTGCTAATACGCTCGTACAAAATGGAGCAAAACTCATCCTCTCAAATGGACACGGAACGTTCGAGATTGACCTTACGACAAAAACAGTGAAGCTCTTAAAGTAACTACTCCTCTCAATTAAAAAAACACCGCGCTCTAAATCAAGCGCGGTGTTTTTTTATACGCGAAATTATTTCGTGAACTTGAACGTCTTGAATACGCTATCAAAGCTTGCAATAACCTTCGCGTGATTATATTCCTTAATATGCATGCTTGGGTCGTAATTTCCGATTGTTGAGCTATGCGCCTGCAACATTATGGTGTAACAATTATTTTCACGCATGGTCTGATAGGTGCGATAAAAATACCGCTGGCCCGCGCCCGCGTCTTCATAATCGTACGTAAAAAATTTGTAGCCGTCCTGCATGACCGTTTGTGTGAGCGGCGTACCTAAATATGGATGCGTCAAACACTTTGGCGCGCTTGAGCTCTCAAATCCAAGGTGCGCTGTTGCTGTAATTTTCGCTTCGCTCAAATTTGTGCCTTTCATATAAGAATTCGGATATGAAAGTGCGAGCTGAGCATTTTCCTCTGCCGCGTTTATCACAATGAATTCCGCTGAATACGAAAGCTGATAACCAAATTCTGCATTCGTAAACATTTTTTGCGTGGTCGTTGGCAGTGTAGCCGGAATGAGCGGCACTGCAGGTGCAGGTTGCGGGGCAGGAACCGCTGGCGCAGTTACCGGCCGCTGCGCAACGGGTTGTTGAACAATGGTAGTATAGCTATTCCAGCTGCATCCTGTGCCGAGCAGCAAAAAAACCACACTAACAAGGGTAAGCCGAGTATGTATTGTCATATAACCCTATTGTACATCATTTCTCTCAAAATTCCATAAAAATGTCTCGCATATTTTATCAATACACTTGATTATGCGTTCCGATATCAAGAAAAAGAACTATTTTATAGTGAAAAAACTCCTGGAAAATAATCCGAACATCCGTAGTTACTGAAATAGACCGCAGCCCGGCCAGTGTGCCATTTAATGGGTGGTTGTGAAGTCGAGTATCAAACGGATCAATTTCGAGAAGGTCGACAGCGATTTTAACGCGTTCACGAATTTTTGGTGATAATTTTATCAAACGTTTTAAAAAACGTTTTTGTGGAATAATTCGCATGCCCCCCTATTTTAACTCTATTACACGGAATCAATATATTTTTTAAACTCTTCAACGGACAGTGGTCCAACAATATTTTTGCCGGACAAAGCCTCATCGCGCGCCATTAAAATCCCCCGCTCTTGCGCTGGAGTGAGCCCATTCACTGTTGCCTTTTGTTTCCCCTCTTTTGTTGTGTTCATATGTTTTGATCGTCGCATATTTACGGAAAATTGTCAACGGTGCTTAACCTGTGAACAACTATAAATAAAAGTATAGTTCGTGCAAATGTGCGACGTCAAGTCAAAAATACCATATTAATTATTCGTCATTGACCCGCTATGGTGTTACCTGATAGAATCCGCTCACTATGTCACTCCAGATTGGAATCGTTGGCCTTCCAAACGTGGGCAAATCAACATTGTTCAAGGCTTTAACGAAGAAGCAAACCTTGATCGCAAACTATCCATTCGCAACTATTGATCCGTCGGTTGGGATTGTTGAGGTTCCCGATGCGCGCCTCCTGCCATTGTCGAAAGTTTCGAATGCGGCGCGCATCGTACCAGCAACGATCGAGTTTGTTGATATTGCGGGTCTTGTTGCGGGGGCGTCTACTGGCGAGGGTCTTGGCAACCAATTTCTCGCACACATACGCGAGGTTGATGCAATTGCGCAAGTGGTGCGAGAATTCACAGACAAAAATATTATTCATGTGCATGATTCGGTTGATCCAACACGCGATCGCGACGTGATTAACTTAGAATTAGCGCTCGCAGATTTGCAGACAATTACAAAGCGCCTCGACAACGTACGCAAAACGCTCAAGGCGGGCGCTTCGAAAGATATTGAGTCACATGTCGCATTTTTAGAACGAGTAAAAACAGCGCTCGAACAGGGCCACGCAGCGCGCGACGTCGAAACGACGGATGATGAAAAACCGTGGCTGCGAGAATTGTCGCTCCTAACCGCGAAACCGATTTTATATATCCGAAATGTTGATGAGGGTTTTACAGGCGACGCGATTTTACACTCGCCAAACGAAATTTCGATCAGCGCAAAAATTGAAGCCGAACTTGCGGACTTACCGACCGAAGATGCGCGTGCACTCATGATTGATTTAGGCATGTCCGAGGCGGGCCTCGACCGTGTAATTGTTGCAGCATACAAACTCCTTGGTCTCATCACCTATTTTACGAGCGGCGAAATTGAAACGCGTGCATGGACCGTGCATGAGGGCTCAAAAGCCCCTGTTGCTGCAGGCGTAATCCACACAGATTTTGAAAAAAGTTTTATTCGAGCAGAAGTAGTAAATTGGAAAGAGTTTGTCGAACTTGGTGGATGGCCGGGTGCTCGCGAAAAAGGCGCAATGAAAACAGAGGGTAAAGAATACATCGTGAAGGATGGCGACGTGTGTTACTTTAAAGTTGGGGCATAAAATAAAAAAGCCCTGCTCATATCATGGTTATATGATATATGCGGGCTTATTTGAATCGAGAGACTCGCCGATGTACACGATGATTTACTGAGCGATCGTTTCAACTTTTGCTGAATCTTTTTTACCACTCACAACCCAGACAGTGAGACACGCGACGAATGGCGGCGCCAATGTGCACAAGGCTAGAAACCTGAAATAGAATGGCACAGAATGATCGTCCATCACGAATAAACTAGAACACAGGATTATCATGGAGACAATCCATAGGCCAATTTTATATGGCCGCGTTGCCGCATTCACCACCTCAGTTTTCTCTCCCCAGATATGCCGCTTCAAAACATCGACCGAGAGCACTCCTACCGCATACACAAAAATTGTTGGTGCGAGCAGAATGGCGGAGGCGGTAATGAGTAGTGCGCAGGTAAGTAATCCGCTCGTATCTGGTGCCTGAGTAAGGTATTCCTGGAAATGGCCTGCCACGCGTTCGAGATACGGCAAACTCATAATGCACACAATGCAGGCTGCCAGAAAACACCCAACTAAACACAACGACCCAACGAAACGATACAAAAATTCAGAAAACTTCATGACGACCTCTGATGAAACGAACTGTTCCAATTTTTTGCTTACCAGCACAGTGCTGATACTCAAAAAAAGGGATCTATCCACTATGTGGACAGCAGTGCCGCTCTATTTTGCACCAGACGTTTACGTTACGCAATATACGATCATGCTAACAAGCACGCCGGCAATTAAAATGTTGCGTGAAATTGCAAATAATTTATATTTTAATGCGAAATAGAACCGAGAAAGATTATAAATTTCTTTTGAAATTTCTTCAAACATTGTTTTTTCATCTCGCGCAGATTCAAGAAACGCCTTTGTAAATTCTTCCTGCGAGACGAACCCTGAGATATGCCCCGGAAACATAATGCGTAATTCCTGGCCTTTGCTTCGAATGCAGCGTGGTGGCTGAATAGTAAACAATGAAAAAAGCATTGAAAACCCGCTTGAAACATTTAGAATCATAAGCGGTGCAAGCGTTGCGCTTCCTGCAATATTTGAGTACGTATACGCAAATAATACCGAAGAAATACCCAGCAAAAAATTTGCTTTCGTATCAATGTGTCGCACGGCACCCAATGTCCGTTGTAACACATCATCTGCACGTTTGAGTAAATCAGAGTTTTGCATAACGTACGATAGTACCAGACTTACACGCATTTGTCAAGTATCGACCGCAAATGTTTTGCGTTTTTATCCAACCTCTGCAATACTATATGCACTATATTTTTATGCGCTACACACATACCAAACTCACAACACTTGCAATCATCGCCCTATCCTTTGCGACTACTGCTCCCGTTTTTGCCGCACCGCTTAAAATAGCACCGACAATCCAGGCAATCGTAACAAGCAATCCGTATGTTCGCGCAGATAAAGATAAGTTCTCGCTCCATGTTGAAATAAAAAGCCCAGCGACGGTCAAAAAAACTGAGGTGTTCGTCGACGGCAAGGTGGTTAAAACCTGTAAAACAGGTGTGAGTGTCTGCGAACTTAATGTTGGGCCATTTGCTGAAGATGTGCTTGGTGAACATGTGTATTCGTTCGTTGCAACTGGCAAAAATGGTATGACCGCAACGCAGTGGGGGAATTTTTGGGTAACTATTGGCGACGATGTTCCAGATGCAACTGATATTTTGACTGGTAAACCAAATCTCAAACTCTACGCCCACAATAAAAATGGTGTCGGTGTGTTTGAACTCTTCCAAACAAAAAAACAATTTTACGTTGGCGAAAAAGGTAACCGTTTATTTTTGATGCGTGGCCACGCACAAGTTGAGTCAGTCGTTGCGGTTGAAACATTAGATGGCAATGAAATTGACACAACAGAGATTGCGGGTGGAACATATTCTGCAGGCCGTCTTCTCGGACCATTCAAAGATGCAGATGTTGGTGAACATTCGATTGAATACACAGTAACTGGAAAAAATGGTAAGGAGCTTGTAACAACGCTCACGTACTGGGTTCTCCAAAAAGGAGATGTGATTTCAGCTCCGGTTTCAAACTTCTAAACAACAAATTGTGGCGATGAGACAAAAGAAGCGCTCGTGGGGGCGCTTCTTGTAAAGAAGACTATGCGTTTTATAGATGCTCTTTCAAAAAAAATTGATGGCGAAATTATTACGGATGACACCGCAGTGCTCCGTAATTATAGCCATGATAAAAGTCCGTTTGAGATCATGCCTCGCGCGATTGTGTTTCCAAAAACAGCGCTCGACGTTCAGGAGCTTGTCAAGTTTGCAGAGGAACATGCAGACGATGAACAACGTATAACACTCACGCCGCGCAGCGCCGGAACTGATGTCGGTGGCGGCCCGCTTGGAGACTCGATCATCGTCGTGTTCACAAAATATTTTAATCATATCGTTCGCATCGGCGGCGACTATGCGGTCGTCGAGCCTGGCGTTTATTTTCGCGATTTTGAAAAAGCAACACTCGCGCACAATTTATTACTTCCGTCATTCCCCGCATCAAAAAGTATTTGCGCGCTCGGCGGGATGCTCGCGAATAATTCTGGCGGCGAAAAAACACTGGTGTATGGAAAAACCGCGGACTACGTACAAGAGATGCGTGTAGTTTTGCGTGATGGTGCTGAACATCTCATTCGTCCGTTAAACACTGAAGAGCTCAAAGAAAAAATGCGCCGCGCAGATTTCGAGGGTGAATTTTATTCTCGAATGTTTGAGATTGTTGATCGAAATTTTGAACTTCTCCAGTCGGCGCGCCCACGCGTTTCAAAAAATTCTGCGGGCTACGCGCTGTGGGATATTTGGGATAAAAAAACATTTGATCTCACACGCTTATTTGTTGGTGCGCAAGGCACACTTGGCTTCATTACTGAGGCTCGTGTGCGGCTCATTCGACCAAAGGAGCACACACGAATGTTGGTCATGTTTTTAACTGATCTGCATCAAATGGCGCCGATAGTTTCTGAAGTTTTGCTACATAAACCGGAAACGTTCGAGGTATACGATAAAAGCGTCTTAAAAATTATTTTACGTTTTTTTCCTGAGTTTGTTAAAACGGTTGGTGGGTCGATTTTTGAACGTGCGTGGCAATTTTTGCCAGAACTTAAAGCTGTGCTGCTGTCGCTGCGTCTCCCCAACTATATTTTGATTGCTGAATTTACAGGCGATGATGAAACGGACGTCGCCGAAACTGTCCGTGCAGCAGAACACGCGCTTAAACGATTTAAAATCGCGACACATGTTACAAATTCAGAGCATGAGGCAGAAAAATACCGCGCGATTCGCCGCGATAGTTTTACGCTTCTTCAACATCACATCCATAGAAAACAAACAGTGACATTCATTGATGATGTAATTGTTCGGCCTGAACTGCTGCCGGATTTTATTCCACGATTAAAACAAATCCTTGATGAATACAAGTTAGTGTATGCGATTATTGGGCATGTCGGAGATGGAAATTTACACATTATTCCGCTGATGGATTTGAGTGCGCCAGATACACGCCGAATTATTGATGAGCTCACGCATCGAGTTAACCACTTGGTATTTGAATTTCACGGTTCAATAACTGCAGAGCATAACGATGGTTTGATTCGCTCACCATTTTTACCAGAAATGTTCGGGGCTGAGGTTTACGCGCTGTTTAAAGAAACAAAAAAACTGTTCGACCCGTACATGATTTTTAATCCGAGAAAAAAAATCGACGCATCATTCAACTATGCGCTCGACCATTTGCGCCACGAGTAGCGGTGCATAAAATTTTATCGATATAATCGCCTTGACATGACGGCATACATCGCGTATAGTGCCCACGCGGGATAGAGCAGCCCGGCAGCTCGCCAGGCCCATAACCTGGAGGTCGTCGGTTCAAATCCGACTCCCGCAACAAAACATCTCTCACACCTCGTGAGGGATTTTTTGTTTTTACGCGCTTGTACTACTCGACTGCAGACAAGGCCCCTATAACTTCGGCGGGAGTTCCTGTTTATCTCTCCCTGAGAAGTAATAGTTTTTACTTTTGAGCGTATGTTGAATCGCTACATTGTACTATTCGGAAGATTTTTGGAACCCTTTTGAAAACGAAAATCCGGCGGTCACGGGTGTACCCCTCCCTGGTACACCAGCAACAGCCGGACTGATATTCCCCTTGTACCATAACGTGCTTTTTCTCGTCAAGCCCTGTATAGACATGTCTACTCCCTGATTCCCCGTAACCATGCGCCACACTTAACTGTGGATAAACCTGTGGAAAAGTGCCTAAAAACTGATGATAAAGCCAAAATTTTGCCACTCGAGACCCTGTCGACTCGTCTAAGTTGACTTTTAGCCATTTTTGTGCTATAGTGTCTTTGTGCTTGTAATAACAGATTGAGCTTAAACAAATTCTGTTCGAGATCTCTGTTACATCCAGCACCTCGTTCTTTGGTGCTACAATTTCATAGTTCTTTTTCGCTCACTAGAGCATGTTCATTGTTCGTACACACCCAATAGTTCGTATATCTCTAACGAGAAACGGATTGACACATGGTAGAACTACCCTCGTGGTCGTTCCCCGTCAATTCCCGGTGTATTCCCGCAAATAAATAGGGAATTCAAACACCACGCGTAGGGATTTATGCAACAACCAACTAGCGAGGCCGACCATCTCGAGGCGCATTCTACGAATGCACTTCAAGTAGCGTATGCCTTGCAAACGGGGCGCACTCGCCGGTCATTTATAAATAATCGGGCGTAAGTTCGCCCCATTTGTGTTTTTAAGGGTTTTTTTCTATACTAGCACTCATAGTTCCCTGTAATTGTTTAATATGAATTCCCCTCTTTCAGCTGAATTTATCGCGACTATCAAAACAGAGCTCGAGTCTGAGCAACAGCGCTTGACACGCATGCTTGGCGAAATGAAAAACAAAGAAACAGGTTCGGCTTTTCCTAATTTTGGAGAGGGTGAAGATGAAGATGCAGAAGAAGTTGCAACATACGATGCGAATCTTCAGCTTGTTGACACCATGGAATCAGAGTTGCGAGACATCGCAGAATCATTGATCCGCATTGAATCAGGGCAGTACGGTATTTGCAAATACTGCAACAATCCGATTGATGAGCAACGCCTTCGTGCACGTCCAACATCAAGCTCTTGCGTCGCATGCAAAAAAACACTCACCCAAGAGGCTTAGGGCTCTCGAGACACACGCTCCAGTCCGTAGGGATTGGAGCTGTTTTAATTATCCTTGCGGCACTTGATCGCTTTTTTAAAATGCTCATCGAGCAGCCGGCATTCCAAAACATGCGGATTGGTCCCCGTTTTTTTGCGTTTGAACGATTCCGCAACCTTGGAATAGCTTTCAATATTCCAATTCCGCTCGCACTTGTTGTGCCAATATCTCTCATATTACTCACAGCGCTATATTTTTGGATACAACGCACGCCAGCATTACAGACTCGCCTTGGCGTTTTTGCTGCAGGCCTCATAACAATCGGCGCTATTTCCAACGCTGTGGATAGAGTTGTGTATGGATACACTATTGACTTTTTTCGCATTTTAGATGCTATTGTTAATTTGGCAGATATATTTGTTGTTGCGGGAATTTTAATTCTGCTTTCGCTGACAAAACGCGAACAACGCTGATCTAAGGTAAGGGGCGGGTATGATTACAACAGTACACAGCGCGACGCTTGTCGGGCTGGGCGCTTATATTATTTCAATCGAGGCTGAGGTTGTTTCAGGTCTTGCGAATTTTACGATTGTTGGACTTCCGGATACTCGTGTTCAAGAGGCTCGTGAACGCATCCGATCAGCAATCAAACAATCCGGACTCGAATTCCCCTATAATTTTCGCATTACTGTTAATCTGGCCCCAGCAGATGTGCGGAAAGAAGGAACCGGTTTTGATGTTCCGATTGCGCTCACAATTTTAGGTAAAAATTTGGGGCTTGTAATTCCAAAACATGCGCTCATAGCAGGAGAACTCGCACTTGACGGAACAATCCGTGGTGTTCGTGGTGTGCTCGCGTATGCTCTCGCGGCGCGCGATGCCGGAATCACAGAGCTCTATATCCCTGCTGATAACTGCGCTGAGGCAGGACTTGTTGATGGTTTGGATATTTACCCCATTCATTCTCTGCGCGACCTTGTGGGGCATTTTAGTAGCTCAGGCGAAGGCGTCCGACTTACGCCATATAACTCGAACGCTTCGTCTACTCGAACAGCGCCACCTGCACCGCCCGCTGAAGTTGATTTTTCTCAAATCATCGGAAACGCTTTCGCAAAGCGGGCACTCGAAATCGCTGCTGCCGGATCGCACCACCTAATAATGAATGGTCCTCCTGGCACGGGCAAAACAATGCTCGCGCGTGCATGTGCGGGAATTTTACCGCCGCTTTCGCAACAAGAAATGATCGAGGTTACACAAATTTATTCTGCAGCAGGCCTACTCGTCACAGCTGGAACACCGATGTATCATCGTCCGTTTCGAAGTCCGCACCACTCAGCATCCGCAAGTGCCCTTGTTGGTGGTGGTCGCAGCGTGCACCCAGGAGAGCTCACGCTTGCACATCGTGGCATCTTGTTTCTTGATGAACTCCCTGAGTTTCAGCGGCCGGTTCTTGAACAACTGCGACAACCACTTGAAGAAGGATGGATCCACGTTGCCCGAGCAGAGCATTCACATAAATTTCCTGCAAAATTTATGCTCGTTGCTGCGCAAAATCCTTGCCCTTGTGGATTTGCAACAGACTCAGTTCGGGAATGTACGTGCAGTCATCTTGAAAAACGTCACTACGAGAAAAAAATTTCCGGACCCTTGCTTGATCGCATTGATTTATTTTGCGAAGTCGTACGAACATCTGTTGCACTACTCGCTGCAGGTGCTGAACATCTCGAAACATCCGCGGAAATTCGTACGCGCGTATGTGCGGCGCGATCATTCGCGCTGCAGCGGCAAAAGTTGCCCGATGCGGCGCTCACGCCTAAGGTCCGAGAACAGATGGTGAGTGCTGCTGAAAAATTACACCTAACTGCGCGTGGATTTATGCGGCTCGTGCGTGTGAGTCGAACAATTGCGGATCTCGCATGCAGCGATGAGATCACACTGGGACATGCAAGCGAGGCACTACAATATCGATTTACCGCACATACTTAAATGGATTCACTCGCCGACCCGCGACAATTATTTCAAAGTGAAGATGTGTGCCTGTCGAACGACCGGTCGTACCAACCATGCTGATATTGTCGCCCTTGCTCACCTGTTGACCAACATGTACAAACACACGGCTATTGTGTGCGTATCGCGTTTGGATACCATTTCCATGATCAATTAAAACCATGTTGCCATAGCCACCGTTATTCCACCCCGAAAAAATAACGATGCCATCGTCTGCCGCAAAAACTTGATCCGTGTAATCTCCTTGAATATCGAGGCCTGGGTGATACGAACTAAAATATTGAGTGATGCCGTGACGTTGTGTTGGCCAAACCATGCCCGTACCAGCTCCTGGTGAGGGCTGCTTAATAATCGGCGCGATCGAAGGTTCTGCAGGAATTTGATCTGTATCAGATTCGCCTGCTGAAACGGGCTGCGTATTTTCTTGGGGTGCTGGCTGCGTCTTCTCTGCTAATTTCTGAGGCGGCTTTATTGTAGGAGCCGCTGCAAGGGGGTGCGCATCTGGCACAATTATTACTTGGCCCTTCTTAAATCTCGCAGTTGCACTTATATTATTCGCAGCTGCAATCTTTTTTGCGGACACATTAAAGATCTTTGCAATATCCGTTGGTGAGCCACCATTTTTTACGGTATATACGACACCATCGGTTGCGGGTATTGTCAAAGTATCTCCTGGGCGGAGCTTAGTCGTGGCCGTAATATTATTTGCCCAAAGAATCGTTTCGATTTTAAGTTTAAAATTTTTCGCGATCCGAGAAACAGTGTCACCACGAACAACTGCGTATCGCTGGGTTGGTTGTGTTGGCTTGGTTTTATCGGGCGCAACCGGTTCTGTGTCGGATACAATTGGTGCCTTGCCCACATTCCCTGTGTATGGAAAAACATATGCGACAGCACCGCCATTGCGATAAGTAACGGTTGGCAATTCTTCCGCGAGGATTGTTTCGTCTTGCCGCGTGCCACCATTGTCCTCAACGTGCCAATCGGATGCGCCATTATTAATAAGCCGAGTAAATAAAATACTGCGCGAGCCGGAAATAGCGCCTGGCTGAGTTGATGCAGTAATCGCTGCGTGCGTGATGCTAAAAACACCAAGCCCTAAAATTATAAAAACGGCTGGGGCGCTACTCAGCACTCGTCGACGGCGCTCCCATGGATCTGGGGAAAGATCCTCATACCGGCGAACATACCGGCGAATGATTTGATAGAATGGAACACCTACGTATAACACGACGGGACGTAAAAGCCACACAAAAAAACGACCGATGCTTTGAATCAGCCAAACGAACAATCGCTTAAGGATAACAAGGCCCTTAACAAGCGATAATAAAAATTTGAAAAAATGACGTTTCACAATGCAGAAGTAAGCATACTATGGTATCATTTGTTGCGTCAACGGTTATGTTTACAAAAAAAGCAAAAATACACCTAGCCTTAGCCATAATTTTGCTCACAGCCGCATTCTTTTTTCGGCTTGGCCGAGCCGATACTTCGACTGATACTGCCACATACCTATACCGCTCTCTTGGCTACGTTGATTACATGAGTAGTATACTCCAGACAACGCCGCTCCAGTGGTTTTCAACCGTGCCATGGTGGGCACACCTCAGTTTTCATGATGCACCACCACTCGCATTCATACTATATCATTTTGCTTTGGCTTTTTCGTCCAACGCAGTGTTTGCTGCGCGTGCAGTGAGCGCGCTCTGCGGAATTGGTGTGGGGATTCTACTCTGGTGCTACACATACAAGCGAGCAAGCGTCATGGCCGCATGGTTTTCGCTTGCAGGTTACTTTGCACTCTCAACACTCATCACTCTCCAGCGCACAACCCTCCTCGAATCAACCATGATCATCTGGCTCGCTGGAGGATTCTTTGCGTTTTATAACATTAAAAAACATCCGCGTTATTGGTATGTTGCCGCCGTGTGCTTCGCTGCCGCATTGCTAACAAAATACACCGCGATTTTTATACTTTTCGGGCCCGCTCTGTATCTTTTATTAAACCGCGATCTTCTTAAAACAAAACACGCGTGGCGTGCTGCCGTCATTTTTATAGCGCTCCTCTCGCCAGTATTAATTTATAACATCGCGATGTGGCGGAGTGTTGGACATCCTGACCTCCAGGTTTCAACCTTTTTAAAAATCGATACTGGTACACATTGGACAGCGATACAACGAACGATTAGTAATAGTGCGTCACTCAAAAATTTCTTTGTGGGCAACGGCGGTTTATTTTTTCCAACAGTGGCACTTCTTGCTCTTGCCGCCGCTGTATACATCATGCGTCGCGCTGTGCGCACACGCGAACTAGAATATGTTGTCCTCGCCGGCGCAGCCATTGGATCTCTTATAAGTTTGTATATCATTGGTGGTAATTATTGGTATTCCGCGGCGCCTCAACTTATTGTTGCACTACTTTTTGCACGAAGCGCCGCGGATCTGTTCGCAGAAAAACGCACACCAAAAATAATCGTCGCCGTAATCGTGTTATGTCTCAGCGGTGGTATTGCAAATACAATTACGACAAATTATCTCTATACAGAACCCCCGCACCTTCTCAATTTTGGTGGACACGAATCAAATACTGGATGGAATGAACTCGACGCAACGCTCACCACATATTTTTACCCGCGCTCGCCACAGGCATTCGCAAATATATGGGGTTTCTACAATGAAAAAACTGCGCTCAGAGAAGAATTCGCACGAATTCAACAACCCGAAGGCGTTGTGCCCTACCACGGTGCGATAATCTTCGACTCTCGAATTTCATGGTTCCCACGACTCTGGTATCTTGAGCGCTGGAATTTATATCGTCGCATGACCGTACTTTCGGTCCAAGAATATATTAAACTAACGACAGAAAAACCAACTTTTTTGATTGATCTCGGATTTCGCACTGAAGAATTTTCTTATATCGAGTCCCTCGTTCCTGCGCCGCATAATCCAAAGGACGACGCCCTTCTCGCTGGATATTCAACTCAGATCACATCCTATTTCACCACCTTACACGCGCCAACAAAAATTATTTATGGCCCGGATGGTGTGGCGCGTTTCAAAATTTACGGGCCACTTGCAAATTGACAAAACAACGCCGTTCCGCTAACATCTGGACATCATTTATATCCGTTTATGAATACTATTCTTCTTATCGCCGTCCTCGCAGGGCTTCTCGCTCTTGCAGTTGGCGGATGGCTCATTCAGTGGGTGCTCGGTCAGCCTGCAGGCGACGACCGCATGCGCGCAATCGCACGTGCGATTCAGGAGGGTGCAGAGGCATACCTCAAGCGCCAAAACAAAGCGGTCGCATGGATCGGCGCAGCTTTATTTATTGTCATCGGACTCGTGTTCAATTGGACATCAGCATCCGGTTTCTTAGTCGGCGCTGTCTTCAGTGGTCTTGCTGGCTATGTCGGCATGAGTATTTCAGTGCGCGCGAATATCCGCACAGCTGAAGCAGCTAAAAAAGGCATGGCTGAAGCTCTCGAACTCGCGTTCAAGGGTGGGGCTGTCACAGGTCTCTTCGTTGTTGGTCTTGGTCTCATCGGCGTTACCAGTTTTTATTGGATCACCAAGGATGTTGGCGCGCTCGTCGGCCTTTCATTTGGCGCATCACTTATTTCGGTGTTCGCTCGTCTTGGTGGCGGTATTTATACCAAGGCCGCTGATGTCGGGGCTGATCTTGTTGGAAAAGTTGAAAAAGGAATTCCAGAAGACGATCCACGCAACCCCGCTGTTATCGCTGATAATGTCGGCGATAACGTTGGCGACTGCGCGGGTATGGCTGCAGATTTGTTTGAAACATACGCAGTTACCATTGTTGCAACAATGCTTCTTGGTAATTTTGTATTCGGCGGATCGGAAAAAGCTCTCATATATCCACTTCTTCTTGGCGCGCTTTCAATCGGCGCCTCAATCGTTGGTATTTTCTGCGTGAAACTCGGCGCTGACAAAAAAATCATGAAGGCGCTCTATAAGGGACTCATCGCTGCAGCAGTCATCGCAGCAATTGCATTCTATCCAGCAACAATGTGGCTCATGGCTGACTATCAGCCAATGAAACTCTGGGGCTGTTCGATTGTTGGCCTTCTTGTAACTGGCCTCATGGTATGGATTACGGATTACTACACGTCATATAAATTCGCGCCAGTTAAATATATTGCAAAGGCCTCCGAAACTGGTCACGGAACAAATATCATCGCAGGTATTGCGGTTGGTATGCGTTCAACAAGCTGGCCAATCATCATTATCTCGTTTGGTATTTTGGCAACCTACTCATGGGCAGGGCTCTACGGCGTTGCAGTTGCAGTCACGAGTATGCTTTCTATGACAGGCATCATTGTTGCAATCGATGCGTTCGGTCCAATTACGGATAACGCTGGAGGTATCGCGGAAATGGCGGAGCTTCCGGAAGCGGTTCGCAATGTTACGGATCCTCTCGACGCTGTTGGCAACACAACCAAGGCGGTTACAAAAGGATACGCAATTGCCTCAGCTGGCCTCGCGTCAGTGGTGCTTTTCGCAAGTTTCACACAGGAAATCGCACATGCAGGCCACTCAGTTATTTTTGAACTTGGTGATCCTAAAGTAATGGTTGGTTTGCTCCTTGGTGGACTTGTCACATATCTCTTTGGCGCAAGCGCTATGGAGGCAGTTGGCAAAGTTGCAGGTAAGGTTGTTGAAGAGGTTCGTCGCCAATTCAAAGAAATTCCAGGTATTATGGAAGGGCGCGCAAAACCAAACTACGCACAGTGCGTTGATATCGTTACGCAAGGCGCGCTTCGTGCAATGATCGTTCCTGCACTTCTCCCTGTTGTTGCTCCAATTTTAGTTGGCTGGCTCCTCGGTCCTGTTGCGCTTGGAGGTCTGCTCATCGGTACACTTACGACTGGCTTGTTCGTTGCGATTTCAATGACAACTGGCGGTGCTGCATGGGACAACGCGAAAAAATATATTGAACAAGGTAACTACGGCGGCAAAGGTTCATTTGCGCACCAAGCTGCGGTTACTGGTGACACAGTTGGCGATCCTTACAAGGACACAGCTGGCCCAGCTATCAATCCAATGATTAAAATTATCAACATTGTAGCTATTTTGCTCATTCCACTTCTCTTAAAGTAAGAGTTGGGTTTTGAGGCTCAGCTCAGGCTTGATCAAAAACACCGGTTTTGCCGGTGTTTTTTGTATGTGGGAGGAGTCGCCAGTTTTTTCTCTCAACCATGCGGGCGTGTAAGGTCGACTCTTGACAAAATCACCAAACCCTGCTATGGTGTTTAAACCTGACAGCGCGTGCTGAACAGGACCGCGGTAATCGCCGCGCATTCCCGTGCCTTTACAAACACTACCACTGACGACGTACGATACGGCGTCTCGGAGTTTCCAATGTCAAACGGCCATCATCATCATAATAATCGCGGCGTTGCCTTCAGCGCTCGCGTCGAGACCTTCACCTGCGCGCACTGCGAGCACCGGCGTCTCAACACGCCGACGCTCAAGGACGCGGCACCTCTCACTTACAAGACGGATGATTTGTTCATCCCGCCGAGTAAGATGCTGGAGACGCGCTACGGCCGGACGGAGCTCAAAGCAGAAGACCTGATCATCGTGGCGATTTGCATTCAGGGGGCCAACGAGATCAATCGTGGCCGCCGACTCCAGGATCTCCCGGAGATTGAGTGGGTTGGTTTGCTGAAGCCGCTGGCTCAACTCCGCGCTGAGGAGCTGCGCCAGAACGCCGCGGTGAAAACTGCAGATTGGTTCCAAGCGTTCATCACGCCCGCGGATCCAGCGATCATCAAAGCGATTGTGGCATCAACCCAAAGGCAAAAGGGCCACAAGCCCCCGCCGCCGAAGGGTTCCGTTGCTGCCAAAACTGCTCAAGCCGAGCTGATGGAAAAACTGCATGAACAGCAAGGTCAGCAGGACCGTGCTGAGGGCGAAGTGCCCGCGCAGGAGCAGCAGCCACTGGTCGCGGTTATCGCCGAAAAGGCCGAGCAGCCTGCCACCGAAGTCACTGCTGAAGCCCTTGAGGCGCTGTCAGAGGCACTGGCGACGACTGCCAAACCAGAGCAGAAAAAACCGGGCAAGCATGCGAAGAAAAATAAGGCGGCTCGTGAGCGTCGTGATGAAAAGGCGCGTGCGGCCAAAGACGCTGCTGACGAAGATGGGGGTGCGTCGGCTGAGAAAGCTGTGGCCGCCACGGCTGTCACCAGCCCGGCAGTGCTCACCTTGGTGCCGGAGGAACAGGAAGAGGCAGAAGCGGCCTAGCAGTACCCTGCAAAGCCCGCCGCCCAAAAGGGGACGAGAACGAATTGGTTTTTCCATTCGCTCTCGTCCCCTTCTTTTTTACAAAAAAGGCACTGATGTCAGCGCAGAAGTCGCCCATGAGAGCCTTGTCAAAGACAATCACACATGATACACTTCCCCCACTTGATTTTCTCATTTTTACTATGACGGTAACGACAAAAGAACTCCCAAAATCACGCATGGAACTTACGATTACTGTATCTGTCGCCGAACAGCAACCGCATTTGATTGCTGCGGCTCAAAAAATTTCAAGCGGAATTAAAACTCCTGGTTTTCGTCCTGGACTTGCACCATACGATATTGTTGTAAGCCAGGTTGGCGAGATGAAAATTCTTGACACAGCATTAGAGGCCCTTGTGCGCCAAACTTACGTGCAAGCGATTAAAGATAGCGGCCTCAAGGCTGTTGGAATGCCAGAAATTACATTTGATAAGGTTGTGCCGAAAAATGTTGTTGTATACCGCGCTGTGGTTTCGCTCATTCCGGCCGTCACGATTCCAGATCTCTCAAAAATCTCGATTGAAGTTAAGCCGGAACCTGTTACCGACGAAAAAATTGATGGTGTTTTAAAAGAACTTGCCGGCATGCATGCGCTTGTGGCGCCGACTGATACTGGGGTTGGTCCACACGATCAGGTGACGGTTGATATGGATTTGCTTGATGGTGCTGTTCCGCTTGAGGGTGGTCTGACACGTGGACATGTGGTGCACATGGACGAGGAATACTACGTTCCAGGTTTCACGGATAAATTATTGGGCGCGAAAATAGGAGACGCTCTTTCGTTTGAGCTGCTATTTCCAAAAGACCACTATCAAAAAATTTACGCGGGCAAGGATATTACGTTTAAAGTAAAAATTTCTAAGGTTGAGCGTCGAGAATTACCGGAAATTAATGAGGACTTCGCGAAAAAACTTGGTGTTGCATCAGTTGCTGAGCTGCGTGAAAATATTACGAAAAATATCGCGGATGAGCAGAAACGCAAGGCCGAAGAGGTGGCGGAAATCGAAATGCTCAAAACAATTGCAAGTAAAACAATTTTTGGCGATCTTCCAGAAAATCTGATCGAGAGCGAACGTCGTAAGATGTTTCAGGAACTCATGCACAATTTGCAGCAACACGGCATCACGCCCGAACAGTATTTGTCGGACATGAAAAAATCTCCAGAAGAGATTGAGGCTGGTTTTACAGATCAGGCGATTGAGCGCACGAAATTGGGTCTCATTACGTTTGAAATTGCACAGACGCAAAATTTGGACGTTAATCGAAAAGAATTGGAGGTTGAGCTCGACGCAATTCGCGCATCATACAAAAATAATTCAGATGCGATTAAGCGTTTGAACACAGCCGAGGTGCAAGAAATGGTTATGAATTCGCTCCGCAATCGTAAAGTTATGGAGTGGCTCAACGAAAAAATAATAAAAAGTGTATAGTGTTAGCTGCTAAATTCACACCA
Organism: Candidatus Magasanikiibacteriota bacterium; assembly: GCA_943355025.1. Taxonomy (GTDB): domain Bacteria; phylum Patescibacteriota; class Patescibacteriia; order Magasanikbacterales; family 2-02-FULL-50-9b; genus CALRDW01. The sequence continues at coordinate 27,573 of CALRDW010000006.1, forward strand.
AGAATTGAAGGGGCCTGCGCGGCCTCTTTTTTGTTTGTTCGGTTTTTGTTCACATATTATGCACAGGTTATACACATTGACAGAGAGAACAGACGTTCTCTATACTTATTTCAACAGAACATTTGTTCTTATCCACAACCTTATCCCCTATGACTCAAATACTTTTTGAGGAACGGAAAAAAGAGCTCGTTAAATACTACCGAAAGTTTCATAGACTTCCCTCATATGATGAACTCGCGACCTTATTTGGTGTGGGATCGAAAGGTTCATTGCATAAATATGTCGAGAAGTTTGTTGAAGATGGGTTGGTTGGAAAAACAGATGGTGGGCGATTAATTCCCACAACGAAACTATACGGGCTGCGTGTACTCGGAACTGTGCAGGCGGGTTTCCCATCACCCGCAGAAGAAGAGCTGGCCGATACATTGAGTTTAGATCAGTTTTTAATTAAACATCCGGAGGCGTCCTACATGCTTACTGTTTCTGGTGATTCAATGATTGATGCAGGAATCATGCCGGGCGATATGGTAATTGTTGAACGTGGGAAATCGCCCCGTCCTGGAGACATCGTTGTTGCTGAAGTCGACCACGATTGGACCATGAAATACTACTTAAAACGAGGCGATGAAGTAATTTTACGGCCTGCCAATAAAAAATACCAAGATATACGACCACGACAAGAACTGAATGTTGCAGGTGTTGTCACAAGTGTCATCCGAAAGTACAAATAAAAATCGCCCTTAAATTTAAAACTCTATGATAGGCATCTGGGAAACAGGCGTCCATCTTCAATCATTCCCGCGTGCAATTTTACATGTTGATGGCGATGCTTTTTTTGCGAGCTGCGAAACAGCGCTGCACCCGGAACTCCGTGGGCGAGTCGTCATCACGGGCAAAGAGCGTGGCATCGCATCATCGCTTTCCTATGAAGCAAAGGCTCGGGGTGTACGACGTGGTATGACCTTCAAAGAAATCAAACAGCTTTGCCCGGACGCAATTATTTTATCGAGTGATTACGAAACATACTCATTATTTTCAAAACGCATGTTCGCGATCATGCGCCGATTCACCGGACAGGTCGAAGAATATGGAATCGACGAGGGGTTTGCGGATTTGACCGGTATGCGCGAGCCACTCCATATGTCATATGAAGACATTGCGCGCACGATGAAAAAAACTATTGATGAGGAGTTGGGGCTGACTGTTTCGGTTGGTCTCGCGCCGTCAAAATCGCTTGCGAAAATGGCGTCCAAGTGGCAGAAGCCGAACGGATTCACGAGCGTGCCGGGCCGCGCGATACGTGGATATTTAAGCGTACTTCCCGTTGAAAATATTTGGGGCGTTGGACGAAATACAACGCAATACATGAACTCGCTTGGGATACTAACTGCTGCTGATTTTACTTCACGGCCATTTGAATTTATTGAACAACATTTTACAAAACCACACCAAGAAATGTGGCACGAATTAAACGGTGTGGCTGTGTGGCCGATTACGGTTGAAGAAAAAACAACGTATGCGTCGATTTCTAAAACGAAAACTTTTACACCACCGTCGATCGATCCGGAGTTTTTGGTCGCGCAGCTCACACGTAATTTAGAAAATGCATGCATCAAAGCACGGCGACATGGTTTGGTTGCGCGCCGTCTCATCGTGTATCTCCGCACACAACAATTTTCACACGTCGCCGTCGAAGCAAAAATCACGCGCGCGTCGAATTTTCCGCACGACCTGATTCCACACATGCGAACGTTGTTCGCCGATGCATTCAAGCGCGGCGTGCAGTATCGCGCGACCGGTGTTGTGCTCGCGGATCTGCAAACTGATTCGTCGGTTCAGTCATCTTTGTTTGAATCACCTGTGCGCATGGAAAAATTGCAGCGCGTGTATGCGGCGGTCGATGCGCTGAGCGCAGAGTTTGGAAAACATATCGTGCATGTGGGTGGATCGCAAACGAAATTCGCACGGCCGCAGTCTGTAGCGACGGAGCGTTTGAATATTCCTGAGTTGATGGTGAGGGTTTAAAAAAATAAAAGCGGTACTCATTTCTCGGTTGAGAAATTTTCCCGCTTGTTACCAACCTACACTTGCGCGAGACCATTCCACCACAAGTCCATCATATCGAGTGTTGTATTAAAGCCCGTGATGAATTCTTCCTGAGCGCCCGGTCGTGCGAACTCCTGTTGCACTGCATCGGCGAGCCGATCACGGTGACCGGGTTCGTAGTTGTCGATGTGCAGACAGAAAAAATCGCTGAGCGTGAGCTCGTTTGCCGACCGCGCCGTAACTTTGTGCTCGCCGGCGAGCGCCGCGTCTGAAACCAGTTGCAATCCGAGCCCGCGCACACGTGCATACTCGTTGAGCACATGACCCACAACCACGAGCTCCGGATTTGCCGTCGCTTCCAAGGCATAGATCACCCCGACTGCAAACATTTCCGGCGCTGTCGCGATATTGATGCTGAGCTTTGCGAGAAATTCCCGCGTCGGTCCGTCCCACACCATGAGATTCGGCTTGACCCCAAGCTTCATCAGCTCGCGATTGAGAATCTCATGGTGAGTGTACCCATCAGTCAGGCCACCGCGCTCCTCGCCAAGATTACGAACAAGTTCATCACGAACAGCTGGCACATCCTTGAACCGATACGAACAGAGAAACAAGTAGGACGTGATCATGGTGACGAGGCCAACATACTGACACATCACCTCCTCGAGACGTGCTACGCTGAGCTTATCGTCCATGGCCGCCTGCAAAACAGGATTATTAACCACGAACTGCCGGCGATTCATCTGATCACACAAATTTTTGAAGAACAACATGATCCACTCCATTATTTTTCGGCACATACGTCCGTGACATAATTGCTTTTCTGGTTTCGACAGACCAACACAGCGCTGATCTCCCGAAAAAGGAACCTATCTCATCAATACGCGAAGTTCTGCGTTATCAATGAGACAGGAAGGCTTATTTTATAGGTCCATTTCAATGACCCGCGTATCAACAAGCCTAATCCAGACATCGTAATCAATGGAGTTCGGAAGCTCGAACCCTTCAACGTAAACAGGGGAGCACGGAATCTCGATCGATCCATCGTCATAATACACAGCATTGGGCGCGTACAGCGATGCGATGTAAAACTCACGGCCATCAATAATTATCTTCGTCTGCCGGGGGAGCCGACATTTGTAAATTTGCTTGTAGATTTCTTCACGTGGCAAATTCCAGTAATCAGGCATGGAGTAATCCCAGTCGGCCCTGTCGAAGTTTTTACCCCACTTATACTCAATCGTTAATCGAATACCGAGCTTCGTCGTCGGACGCTCCGAATTCGGTGTCGATAGGTAACCGTCCGTGAACCACCTAATCTGTTGTGCGGTGAACCGGTCGTCATCTGGCATCACTCCGCGAGCCTCAACTATTTTACTGAACTTCATGACGCCCTCCACTCAAATTCGTTTCGTCACACTCTCCACAGGAACCCCCTGTTTCAGCGTGACTAAACACTATACCCGATTTTTGCTAATTTGTCAATATAACTAGTGCCATATTTTGATATAATTTGAGCTAAATATTGACAGTTTGTAGAATTTATAATATAATTTTTATTGACACTATTCCCCACCTCTATGGACATCAGCGCCCACCTCAAAGAATTTGGCCTCAAACCAACCGAAATCAAGATTTATTTATATCTGCTGGAAAATGGTATTTCTTCGCCTGCCCAGATTGCGAAAGGCACGGGCGTGCTGCGCACCAACGCGTATCATGTACTGCGCGAATTATTAGAAGCCGGCCTGATCGAGGAACAATCCGGCAGCAGCGACCGCAAAACATATATCGCAAGCGACCCGTCATCGCTCGTGCGCGCGCTCGACACACGACGCGAAACAATCACGCGCATCCTCCCCGACCTGCGCTCGCTCTACACCACGGAAAAAAATAAACCACGCATCAAGTTTTATTCCGGTCTCAAACAAATTCAGGAAATTTATTTGAGTGCGCTCGAAGCAAAAGAAATATTTACATTGGGTTCGCCAGAAATGTTGTATAAATTGATGCCAGAATTTACGGAACGCTGGACTGCGGAAGTTCGCCGTCGTGGAATTATTTCACGTGACATTGCATCGCACTCATCAAAACAAAGTGCAATTGAAAAAATGGCGCGCGAAATTGGTCCGCAATATTCTGTTGTTTCACTTCCCGCTACTCAAGGGCCAGACCTTACCACTGATTTATTATTATGGGATAATAATTTGGCGCTCGTCACACTCGTCGAACCATTTTTTGGAACCATAATTTCAGATCCGCATACTGCGCGAACGTTTCGGATGGTGCTGAAAATTTTGCATGGGAAATTGTAGACGGGTTGACAAACTAAATAAGCTGTTTTATAATTAGTGCATCGCCTGAACACTGTCGGAGTGAATTTATTCACAGACGTAAGGTTCCACGTTGCTTGCAGCATGGGACGCAGTGGGAGGTGTTTTTGTTTTGTACATTGTTTTGAGGGATAACGTACCGTGCTTAGTTCGAAGCTCCTCAATATAAAAAATAATGCCGTCATCAAATTTTTTTGTATAAACAACTGATTTATTACCTTCTTTTGTAATCCACCCAATGGATATGGTGTCATAATTAGTTACTATTTTTGATATTTTCTTAAAATCATTTAGTGTAAGTGGTGGCTTATCGTTCTTATGTTTCTTAAATGCGTGGCGTAGCGCATAACTATCCACTTCATGCGAAAAAAACGAAACATCTACTTGCGTAAGCTCAAAAATCTTTCTTGCTGTTGCTGAATTGACCCTGCCCAAATCATAGCGTAGCACAGAGCTATCCAGCGTAGTTTTTAGTAAATCACAAATATCATCTGTATATCCAAATATTTTTGAAATAGTGCGTTTCCGTTTTCCAAATCCCAAAATAGGACTTCCCATATATACCACTGGGTTCCACATCTGAATTTTTTTGTCAATGTGCAGCGCGGTGGAAAAAATGTGGATAAAAAATAAAAGCGGTACTCATTTCTCGTTTGAGAAACTTTCCCGCTCACCAACTCACCTCCCACAATACTCCGACAAACACATCCCGATGTCCTCCGACAATTTTGTTCCCGCGAGTGCGGAATTAGGTGTACAGAATTTAGGCTCGGAAATTTCGATCTGCAGTGTATTGATGTGCCAATCTTTTGCAACCGTACGCACCGTGTAGCCGCCAGAAAAATTATCAGGCTCATCCGTGCGTGCAGGTTTTACATCTGGTATGAACACTGAATAGCCACGCGCGCGCATAAACTCCCCGAATGCGCGATCTGGCTGACCATACAAAATGGTTTTCCGATGCGCCGTGCCGAGCACGAGATCATAACCATCACACATGCGCTCAGGACGATCTTTCGGAAAACTGTGCATGTCAATGACCAGTAATTCTTCAATTGGATATATCTTACGCCTCTGATCGGCCCAACGAGAAATCATACCGTGATACCTCGCATATGTATGAGCCATCAACGAGGACTCAAACGCTTCTTGGCATGCACGATTATAATCAATATACTTCCTCGACTCATGCCCAACCACAACATCTGCCGAAAAAAATCGCAGTACACCACGGGTGATCGACCACGTTCCTCTGTCGCGACGTGTAATTCCATTCTTCCGCGGTGAAATGAGTGAGGCGAACTTCGTTGGGCGTGCGCCATCATGTGGAACAGTGAACAATACGCGTGATGGCACTGATGAAGTTATCGATGACACTGAATCCGTGCATACTGTATTGAATTTTTCCATTTTATCCTCCGATTTTTTTTCGTTTTGAATATTTCGTGCGCGGTCCGATAAATTTTCCCCATGTGCGAACGCGGCGCCACAGTGGCGCATACACATCCTCACGAGGATCAATGTACAATTCTTTTTTATCTACCTCCTCCACCCATTCGACGGGTGCATCTTTGATTATTGCGAGTGGTTGCACCTCATCACCTTCGCCCATTACCAATACTGCTGCTGTTGCAAGACTGTCTGCAACATCGGTGCGCGAATATGACATCATGCGCCCATTCAAATCTTTGCTGCCACGATATTCACGGATGCCGCTGATCCCCGCGTAGCCGAGCGCGATGCCGACAACGCCGGCGCGCAGTGGAAGCAATCGACTATCTGTTATAATCACACCAAGTTTTTTTATTTTGTAATGCGTGCGTAGTGCTGCACGAATTTTTTCTGCGCTTGCATAGCTGTCGCGCGGCAAGAGCACTAATCCGCCGTGCGCATTCGATTCATCAATTCCTGCCGAACCCAAAATCACACCGTCCTTGATGCTGAGCCAGCAATATTTTGTTTTCATTTGCCAGTCACTTTCTTCGCGCACTAATTTTGCTTTGAGTCGCGCGCTCGTTTTTGGCACCCACCGTCCTTCGGCATATGCAACAATCTTTGAAGTTACGACAAGAATGCTGCCGTCCGAAAGTTTCGGAATGTGTGTAGTGATGTGCCGCAGTAAGTCGTCGCCGACATGGACAACTGAAGTTTTGATGGGGGTTACGATCATAATTTATATTCACAAGAATTAAAAAACCGCCCGAGAGGCGGATTGCAAAACGCAAAGCACCCCGGGATTAGCAGGGGTTCTGGCGATCAAAGCCTGACCAAGTTTTAAAAGTCGAAGTGATCAACATAGTAGGGGTAGGATAATCCTAAACGTTTCGCCTGTCAAATCAGACAGTAACATCTTCTTTGGTTAGTCTAAAAAACACCACACCAAACGCAACGGCGCCAGCAGTTGCAAAAAATGCTGCAGAAAAATTGTGGTCTGCGATTGCACCGAGAATTGGATTCATCGCAACAACGAAGGCGCTCATGATTAATGAAATTGTTGATAAAACTGTCGCACGGTGTGCGCCGTGAATATGGCGATTCTGATAATCAATGATGATTGGATCACGAACGTTGTTTGCTGCGTCGGTCATAATAAATAGCAAGACAGCTACAATTGGATTAACAACAAAACCAATTGCGATAAATAATATGATTGGCACTATCGATGTAACTAACAATCCGCGTTCAACACCAAACCATTCTTCGATTTTATATGAATACCATTTCACAAGCGCAACGCAGCCTGCGGAAATTGCAAGCGCCGGACCGAACCAATTTTCAGGCACGTGTGCGTGCACGAAATAAATCTGATACAACTCCATGAGCACAAAACCGAATGACGTTGTGAACAGAAAATACAAAACAATTTTGCGCAGTTTCTTGTTTGCACGCAACAATCGAATGCCTGAACCAAATTGTGCAATTGTTTTTTCTGATGCCACTTCTGTTGTGGTGTGGCGCGATTCTTTAAGCGACAGCGTGACAAGTAATCCGACGATTGATGCTGCGAGTGTGAGTTGAAATAACAGGTGAAAATTTTCCATCGTGTGCAGGGGCGCGATCATGCCACTCGCGAGTGCAGCAACGCCGTATGCACCAGTCATCAATGCGCCATATGCCGCGAAAACTTTTTGTGTTTGCGATTCTTTTCCAGCAGCTTTTAATTCGTCGATGATAAATGCCTGATCTGATCCGGACCAGAATGCATTTGCTAATCCAAAAAGCACATACACTGCGCCGAACCCAATAAATGTGTTGACGTGTAGCCAGACGAACCATCCAATGACTGAGGTAGCGGCGCCAGCGACCATGCTCCACTTGCGGCCACAGCGGTCGCCGAATACGCCAGTCGGAATTTCAAAAAACATGCCGGAGAACAGCACGATTGAAACGAGCGAGAGGACTTGTTGGAGTGACAAACCTTTTGCAACTAGAAACAGTGTGAAAATTGGACCTGAAAAATTCAGGGTGCGGACAACTTGTGCCGCAATAAGGCGTTTAATCGAGGAGGTCATAATGTGCGCGAACTATACATGAGATGTGACATACCATCAATATTGACAGTGGCCGGGCGCTTTTATACACTATATTGACCATGCTCTCACTGTACGAACGAATCATAAATTTATTGGCCACACACGCCGTGCCCTACACCGAATACGATCACGAGCCGATTTTGACGTATGAAGATGCTGAGCGTGAAAAAACGCGGCTCGGTTGGAGTGGCATTGAGAGCAAAAATGTTTTTATGCGTGGCGCGGACGGAACGTATTATGTGATGATGGCCGTTGCGGGTCAGCGCGTTGATTTTGCGCGGCTCAAAGAATTGCTTGCGGCGCTACCGAATAAAATTATTGAGGTGTGAAAACCTTCAGTGAACGTGTTTTTGAAATCGTTGCCGCAATCCCGCGCGGACAAACGCGTACATATAATAAACCCCCGCGTGATGCGGTGGGTTTTAAAATAAAAACGGTCAAATCTTTCTATAAACATCCTTTCGATGCCGCACTGAAATGATAATAATAATGAGTCGCTGATTTTCCACCAGGTATGCAATTCGGTACGGCCACACACGAACTGAGTATACGCCAGCCAAATGACCACTCAGTTTTTTTCCGATAAACGGATCTTCCAAGAGTGCATCAAATTCATGATTAATACGTTCGCGAAATGGCGCGGGGATTTTATCGAGCTCTTTTTGTGCGCTTGGTTTTAGAAGCAGTTGATACTTTTTTTGTTTGTGCGACTCCCCCATACTGTGTGTATTTTTTATAGTTGCCAGATTTTAAATCGCGCGTGACCTCAGCATATAATTTTACCAATTCTGGAATGTCTTCAAGTGTTTCGCGTGTTTCAACAAGCGATTCATATTCATCCGCAGACAAAATTACCATGCAGGGACGTCCATTTTCAGTAAGCAAAAAATGTGTGCTTGGCGCCTGCACCATTTTAGAAATTTCAAAAAAATTTTTGCGCGCCTCTGAAACAGAGAGTGTGTGTTTCATGTTCATATGCGTACATAATAACGTACACTTAAAATTGTGTCAAACCTCTTAGAGCCTGTTTACAACAGCAACCAGCTTTGCGCCCCATCAAGTAAAAATTTGTTTATCGGACTTACGCTTGTTGAAGATGCACGCTTAAATCCGATTCCATGGCATCCACCATTTTGTATGAGTGCCACTGCGGTCTCGCGTTTTGATTCGAGCCTACAGCGTATATGCGAATTAAGCAGTGTTGAATTTTTATCTGTCATGAATATTATTTCAACCGAAGACTTAGATGACAGTGTGCACCCAAACGACGTGGTCATGAAAAATTACATTCGTATATTCGAGATTCCCTTGTGAAAAATTTTATGGAGCTCGCTGAGTTTCAAAAAATTTCCACCACCGAAGAGACCGTGCGCTTTGGCGCAATTCGAAATGGCCAATAAAAAAAGGGGGGTAAACTCTGTGGCGCGGACACCAATGGCTTAAATTACGCATATCTAGGAACCTCATAAAAACTCTGGAAAAATAAAAACCTCCGAGTTACTTTGGAGGTTTGCATTCAAAAATCGTTTGGGCCAGTTTTATTTACTTGATGGATAAATACAGACAAAGCGGCGCGAGTGCCCGCCATTTTTATCAACAGACCCCACAACCGTCTCGACAAATCCATGATGCTCACTCAAAACTTCATATGCTGCACGGGAAAGGAAGAGCGCGAGTCGTTGAAAATCTTCATGGGTACGATCTCTTTCGTGAATGTACACGAATTGAAAAAGTGGCGGCTTGGTTGCTGTTAAAAACCCGATCGGTCTGGAGCCGACCACGACGTGTACCTTTGCTGCATCGGTCAGGTGTTTGACCTTTGCGGCTAAGGTTGCTTTAACGAGCGCACGCTGCAACAACCCATGATTGCGCATTTTTGGAGCAAGATTGTGAATTTCAATCAGTGGCATCTATATCCTCCAACACTAAAAGGTGGCTGAGCCGAGAATAACATGGCACCACCAATTAAATCAAGTCGCTGTTGAACGAATTACGAACTAGCCCCAACATGATTCCCAGGCAGCCCGATATTGTTCCAAATATGTTTGTTTTGAAATTCCTTCAACGCTCGGCGTTGAGAGCGTGATTCGTTTTTCAATCACGTCGAGCAACGCGGTTTCAAGTGCCGCCTGGTCACCGACAGGAACAATGAAGCCTGTTTTTTTATTCTCAACAAGCTCCCGTGCAACACCCACATCTGTTGTAACAATTGGTGTTCCCGCTGCTGCAGCCTCAACAAGTGTGCGGCCATACCCCTCGTAGTTCGATGTGTTCAAAAAAATATCTGCGGCTTTAATATACTGCGCTGGCTCATCGGTCCAACCAACAACTTCTATAAAATTAAACCCGCGAAGCACACACTCCTCTGGTCCAGATCCAACAACAATCAACGCAACTTCGGGATGCAGTTTATTAATTTTTTTTATTGCTTTAACCGCGGCTCCAATATTTTTCTCACGTGTTAGTCGTGAAACGACTACAATAAAAAATGAAAAATCGGGATACAGTGCGCTCAAATTAATTGATGTTTCTAAATTTTTTATTTGCCCTACGTCAACCCAAATAGGAAGAATGGTTATTTTTTTCGCATCAACATGATGAAATTTTTGCGCAAGCATTTTAGTGCGCAGAAGCTTGCTTACAACACGGACATTATCCGCAAATTGTAAAATATGCGTGGCAATGATGGCGCGTAAAAAATTTTTTATTGATTCAAAAATAAAAAATTTATTTCGAAAATCTGTATGCAATTGTAATTGCAATTTACAACCAAAAAATTTAGCAACAATCAGTCCAAGCAGACCAATCTCAAATGGATCCTGACAAGAAATGAGCGCCTCGCTTCGATTAAACTTTTTATCAGTAATAATTTTTTTTGCGTATTTATATCCGTCGATCAGCGCCCAAAAAATAACCCGGGAATTCGTCGGGTATACATGTAAATTTCCCTCAACAAACGATCTAAATCCCCCATTCCGACAGAGAACAATCACATGCAGTTCGTCGCACAAACTCGCATATTCGCGCAGGCGGGCTCGCATATCCGAATGCTCCTCAAACGCTTTTGCATCTGTACCAAATGTAATTACATTCATATTTTTTGCGGACCACCTAAAAGTTCGTCAGCAATTTCAGACCATGAATGTGTGTGCGAAAATTCAGAAATTTTTAAACTTTGTGCAGCCCAATTTTCATCATTCGAGAGCCACGTAATTGCTCCTGCAATTTGTTCTATATTAGTTGGATCAACAAAAATTCCACACTCACCAAAAACATCTACGAAACCAGTTTCTCGAGTGAGGATAAATGGTTTATTTCGACGTACTGCATCCAAAATAAAATTTGGGCTAATGTCTGTGAGCGACGGAAGAAGCGCTGCGTAGCAGTGCGCGAGTTTATTACAAACTTCTGCATAAGAAATGTCGTGGACAATCTCAAGAGATATCTCAGGATTATTTTTTTGTGCCACCGCAAACGCAACGCGCAGACACTCAATGTTCTTCATCACGATTGGTCGTGCGGCAGTTAAAAAAACTTTTTTCGTCGGCAAAAAATTTTCAAGCTTCTCACCGAAATAATTTTCTACGATATAAGTATTTCGCTTATCGAGTCCATATGCCCGCTCAAAAATATTTTTCTGATACTGTGTGCTGAACGCAATCGCGGTTGCCGAACGAAGCGTAATTGTAGTTGCTGTAAAAATTAATCTCTCCTTAAAATTTAATCGATACCGCGGGGAATAAAATTCGGATAAAACTGCGTTCGAGCCTGTTCGATTCAAGTATGCTTCATATAAAAAATCGCCGCCTGTTCGAACCACACAATATTTTCCAAAAAACATAGCTGCAATAACAGCAGGAAAACCGACGCTCAGTGTGTCGAGCGCTATCACAGCATCAACCCCCCACATGTGTCGCAGCACACGAACAAAAAACCACAGATGCCTCAGGCCTGGAGGCAGCAACCGCTCAGCCCGTTCATATGTTAAAATTACAACGTCGTTTCCGCGTCGTCGATATTCATCAGACAAATTTTTCGCATATTCCGCAGGCCCACCGACATGTGGTGGATAGATACCTGTTGCTATCATGATACGCATATTGCTAAAATAATAGCTGAGTTGCCAAGAAAAATCAACCTCTGTTATACTCCCCTATATGTTAATCGGTGCGCATGTCTCAATTGCTGGCGGTGTAATTAAAGCGCCGGCAAACGCCCACGCGATAGGTGCGGAGTGTTTTCAAATGTTTACGCGCTCGCCGCAGGGCGGCCCTGCGCCAGAATTGACCGACGAAATCGTCGCGACTTTTGCAGAGGAATGCAAAAAATACTCTCTCAAAGAATGGGTTGTTCATGCTCCTTATTATATTAACTTAGCTTCAGACAAGTCTTCATTACGCAAAAGCTCTGTGCGTGTATTAAAGGAAGAGCTTGAGCGCGACTCACGACTCAAAACAAAATACCTGATGTTTCATCCGGGCTCGGCCCGCGCCGTTGGGGCAACCGAGGGTGTGAAGCTTGTAATTGAGGGTTGCAGAGAAATTTTACATGGTTATGATGGATATACTGAGTTTTTACTTGAAATTTCTGCTGGTGCGGGCAATGTCATGGGAGACTCTTTCGAGCAAATTGCAGAAATTTTAGAAGGTGTCGACAGCGACAAATCGCTTAAGCAAAAAATGAACGTCTGTTTCGACACACAGCACGCGTTTGGCTCTGGATATGATTTGCGCAGCGAAGAAGCGGTGCATGACACATTTAAAAAATTTGATAAACTCATCGGGCTGAAGCGGCTCAAAATGTCGCACTGTAATGACTCAAAAATCGAGCTCGGCGGCCATAAAGATCGGCATGAACATATTGGAAAGGGTTTGATTGGTGTCGCTGGTTTTAAAGCGATCATCAATCATCCCAAACTTCAACATATTAATTTATATTGTGAAACAGAACATGATTCTGTAATCAATGATATCAAGATTCTCAAAAAAATCCGTGGCTAAACAGGTATGAGATTGTATTTAGTGCGCCATGGTGAGACAGCACACAACGCTTCAGGGCGAACGCAAGGCAGCCTTAATATTCCGCTGAACGAGACAGGCCGAGAGCAGGCGCATAAACTGAGCGAACGACTGCAGGGCGAAAAAATTGATGCGTTTTATTCAAGCACACTCGATCGTGCGTATGAAACCGCACTCATTGTTGCTGCGCCACACCACAAAGATGTAACGAAAATGCCCGAGCTGTGTGAGCTTAACTATGGCACCATGGAGGGCATCCTACATAAGGATCTAAACGATTTTCGTGCGCAAAAAACAGTTGCCTTTGCAGATTTACAGTTTCCTGGCGGCGAGCATTATCAAGATGCGCATGCACGGGCGCGAACATTTCTTTCACATATACGACAGCGCGCCGCCGAAACTGTTTTGGTTATTTCGCACGGATCATTTATGCGCGTTCTACTTTCTGAAATTATGGGTGAAACTGTTGAAACAATGTACGAACGAATCCCACGTCAAAAAAATACTGCCGTCACATTGATTGATTTCGACAGCACTGGCAGGCCAAATGTTGTGTTGACAGCAGATGCACAGCATTTAGAGGTATGAAAATTTCCGTACGCGTTTCGCCGCGCGCAAAACAGAATTTAGTTGAGCCACAACTCGATGGCTCCTACCGCGTGCGTGTTACGACCGCTCCGGCTGATGGAAAAGCAACGGCGGCGGTGATTAAATTGCTCGCGAAATTTTTTAAATGTACGCAATCGGAAATTAAATTAATTTCTGGAGCGACTTCGAGAAATAAAATTTTTCGTTATGTTGAGTCAACGCTTGATAACAAAACAAAAAGCTTCTAGCCTAGGTATTTATTTTTCTCAATCCACCATTTTTTGATTTGTGGAAGCGTGAGAGTAGAAATTATAAATCCTATAGTTGGCGTTATCGCATTTACGAATGGTTTTTTAATTTGCATCGCAATGAAAAAAATTGTCACAACCAAATAAGTCAAAACAAATAGTGCCGCTTTACGCGTCGCGCTTGTTTCCCATGCCTTATCCGCTTCAACGCGCTTGTTACGTTTTTTTATTTCCTCAACTTCTTGTCGCAAATCTTCAATTGAATTCATAATTAAGGATTATTAATTCCCCCTTTTGAAAAGGGGTTGCATCGCAAAATTCTCCACATCGCCCGCACCCACCCGCTGATAAAACCATATTTTGCAATCGCTTCATAGCCATATTGGCTGCACGAAGGCACAAATTTACAGTAGCCATAAGGAAACAAGCGCCGTAGAGGTCCATGATCGGGCGAAAGCGTGTGCTGGTAGATTCGAATGAGGGCAAGCGAAAAATTTCTTGGTATATTCCACATGAAACATAACATAGGACTGTCAAAACTATTTCAACAAGCGCGCCTTCTCAAGTAAGCCCTGAAAAAAGGCCCGGCGCCCAACATCCGCAATCTTAAGCGCTGGTGCGCGCAAAACTGCAATAATATCAAAATTAAAAGCGATCCGTTTTTGCTCAATACCCTGCCTCAACACATCACGCATCTGACGTTTAAGCCGATTTCGATCAACAGCGAGTTTAGAAACACCGGCGCTCACAACAACTGTCATCCGTGGGTGCCCAAGGGTGTTTGCCAGCATATAAAGCGAACACTCGGGCGAAGAAAATCTCCGCCCGAGTTTTAAAACTCGCTTAATTTCACGGTCTTGAGTAATTCGAAAGCCCCGCGAGACCATGTTGTTTATTTTTCTGATGAAACCGTAAGTTTCTTACGTCCCTTTGCTCGGCGACGTGCAATAACTTTACGACCACTCTTTGAGCTCATGCGAGCACGAAACCCGTGGGTTTTTGCGCGCTTTCGCTTTTTTGGCTGATATGTTCGCTTTGGCATAGCACAATAGTATGAGGAGTATAGCTGATTAACAAATTCCTGTCGACCCCCTGTCGTCAAGAGGGAGTTACACACATGTTTTCCACATGTTATACACAAAATTGTGCTAAAAACGCCACTTATCCACAATTTTTAATCGTGTTATAGTACCACCACTTTTTAATGAACTGTATGTCTCCACAAGAGCTTTGGCGCGCCGTTCTCGGCGAACTCGAAATATCGCTCAGCAAAGCAAATTTTAATACTTGGTTTGGACAAACTCGTCTACAAATTATCGAGAATGGTTCTATTACTATTTCAGTACCAAACGCGATCACAAAATCTTGGCTTGAAAGCAAGTATCAAAAGCAGATTATCCACTCCATTGAGCGAATAATGGGCCAGCCTGTACAAAAAATAATCTTTCGAATCGAATCTGCAGCTCGTCCCTCCATTATACCAAACGTAGAAATACCGCACGCGGCAGTGACACAACCCATAATTCCAAACTCAACGCTTCGCCCACCAATGCCGCAGATAAGCACACAACCAACCCGACCTGACGGCCTTGTCCAACACCATCAACATCCAACAACCGGTCAAACAACGGTTACCGAACGAATCGAAGCAAAAAATCGTTTTGGCCTCAATCCGCGCTACACATTTGAAACATTCATTGTTGGAAAAACAAATGAGCTCGCACACGCCGCAGCCCAGGCTGTCGCAAATCGGCCCGGCGAAGTTTACAACCCCCTCTTTGTATATGGAGGTGTGGGGCTTGGCAAAACTCACTTGATCCAAGCTATTGGCAATCGAATTGCAGCAAACAGCCCTGAGGCACGCATCCTTTATATATCGTCTGAGCGCTTCACAAATGAATTTGTTTCAGCGATTCGTTCGGGCAGCATCAAACAGTTTAAGGAAACATACCGTACGATTGACCTCCTCCTTATAGATGACATTCAGTTCATAGCAGGGAAAACAGAAACACAAGAAGAGTTTTTTCACACATTCAACGAACTACACCAGGCAAACCGACAGATTGTCATGACCTCTGATCGGCCACCCAAAGCAATCCCAGGCCTTGAAGACCGTCTGCGTTCGCGTTTTGAGTGGGGTATGATTGCGGATGTCGCGTCGCCAGACCTTGAGACACGTGTTGCCATTCTTGAAGCAAAGTGTATTGAAAAGAAGTGTCAGCTCAATAAGGATTTACTACAAACAATCGCGACGCTTGTTAAGAGTAATATCCGCGAACTTGAAGGGGCGCTCAACAAAATTCTAGCGCACCATCAATTAAAAAATGAAACAGTTACGGTTGAATCAGTAAAAGCGCTACTTTCTGGCTACGAAGAGCAGTCATACCGCAAGTCCCTTACACCAAAAGACCTCACACTTGTGGTCGCGCAATACTTCGACATTAGCATCGATGAGCTTATGAGCCCTAACCGTGAAAAACGACTCTCCTTCCCGCGGCAGATCATCATGTATCTCCTGCGCGAAGAGCTCAAATGTTCTTTTCCATCGATAGGCCAGGAGCTTGGGGGTCGCGACCACACGACAGCGATGCACGCATACGAAAAAATTACTCGCGAGCTTGAAAATGATATGAAGCTCAAGCAGGACATCGCTGCCATCCGACAGCGGTTATACACAATCACACAGGGATAAGTTCTTTATAACATGCGTATAAGTTGCGCGTAACCTGCTGGCAACCCAGTGGATTACGCAGTGTATAAGTGCAGACCTATGCACACACAACCCACAGTGGACCAAAACAGGTGGAGCTGTCCACAATTCGTACGGACTTTAAACACAGCTGTCGTACACCTGTGGATTACCTGTATAACCGCGCCACTCAGCGACAAAAAAAGGCTTATACACTTTTCCACCGTGCCTACTACTATTACTATAAATACATATACAAAAAGGATTTAAAAATACGGATATGAAATTCACATGCACAAAAGAAAATTTCTTACAGGGAATCCAAGCAGTCTCTTCAGTCACGGGTAAACAAGTGCATCTACCAATTCTCAACAATATCTTGTTGTCAGCAGAGATGGCAGGGATCAAAGCAATAGGAACAAATCTCGAACTCTCAATAGTAGCGGAGATTCGCGGCAAGGTTGAAGAAGCAGGATCGTTTACTATTCCTGCGCGTACAATAGTTGAATACATTTCATTACTTCCGGCGGAAGCGCGAATCGATTGCGAGCTTGAAGAAAATGAATTAATTTTAAAGTCTGGTCGTCAGCGCACAAAAATGAAGGGCTCGCCTGCGACAGACTTCCCTACTGTACCCACTATTGAAAAGACTCACGAACTTATTTTTCCAGCAGACCGTTTTAAACGCGCACTCCAGCGTGTACTTGTTTCGGTTTCCCACAGCGAAGTTCGACCAGAACTGCAAGGAATACTTATTTTTACAGAGGCGCCGGATCAACTCCGCACAATTTTTGCCTCAACCGATAGTTATCGATTATCAGAAGTAAAGCTTGAAGTATTATCCGCGATTGATATTCCTGTTCGTGTTATTTTGCCGCAGAGAACTGCACAAGAACTCCACAGACTTCTCCCCACCTCGCAAGATCCAATCACTGTTTCGTTTGCTGAGGGGCAAATATCTTGTGTAATCGGGGATGTGCATTTGGTTTCTCGACTCATCGACGGTAATTATCCCGACTATCGACAGATTATCCCCAAGACATGGAACACTGAAGCAAAAATTCCAGTGAGCGAAACACAAAAAGCGATTAAGGCTGCATCACTCTTCGCGACGCAAGGCGTCAGTGCTGTTTCTGTACAAGTCCGTCCAAACGAAGAAACCCTGACAATTACGTCAGGGTCATCTCAGATGGGTGAGCATTCGGCGGATATTGCGATTGAAGGTACGGGCCAAGAAAATAAAGTTATTTTGAACCACCGGTTCCTGGTTGATGGCCTTGCGGCAATCGATGAAGAACGGGCGGTTTTGAAAGTTGTGAGCGGAGAATCACCGTGTTTGCTACAACCAGAGAAAGCTGATGATTATTTATATATCATCATGCCGATCCGACAGTAGTTACTGGACGATTTGGATGCGGATGTGGCGGATACCAAACTTTTTGGCATCATCGCGCGTTTTGAACCAGACATCCATTCGGTCTGAAAACCGCCGATTCATTCGATCGTTTACGGTGAAAATTTTATCACCGAACATGTCTGGAAGGCGCACCTTGGTTCCATAGGGCAACCAATTTGCTGCAACTAACCCGTCGTACACCTGCTTACCATTTGAGGTAATGAACGGTGTATCGTCTGTTTGGTCGGGTGTTGAGGAATAAGCGGTAGCAACCACAATCACAGTTCGTTTAACCGTAACTGGCGGCACCACTGGAAGAGAGGGGGGCTCCGCAGCCTGTTTAAGGGCTGGGGTGCTGTCAATTGTGGGTACTGAGACGTTTGCTGCTACAGCAACCTGCGGACGAGCCGAGGTTACGATAAGTGCAGCAACCGCAGCGCAAAGAACGATTTTTTCGGCTTTGTTTAGCTGTTTTTTGTAGTTTATACCCATAGTTTTTAGGATATATACCATAGCATAATTGACGTATTTTGTCAACCCTCCGACTTTCTGCTACTGTGGATGAACTAACATCCTCACATGTCTTCCCACAACACCTCTCAAAAACCCAAAATGGTTAAATTTGTTTTACATAATCGGCGCTCATGGTGGGCCGCTGCACGTAGTCATTTCACATGGAAACGAATTCTTGGTTTTTGTGCAGTCGCCTTCATTATTAGTTTTTTTTGTTTTACACTTTTCATCGCATGGCTCACACGCGACCTTCCGGATCCAGATAGATTGCAGGACCGTGTTGTAATTGAGAGCACAAAGATGTTTGACCGCACTGGCACACACTTGCTCTATGAGCTTTTTGATCAGAAAAAAAGAACAGTTGTTGATATTGCAGGGCTGCCGCCATATGTTGTAAAAGCAACGCTCGCAATCGAAGATCCTCATTTTTATGAGCATAAAGGTATTCGTTGGGTGAGCCTTGTTCGTGCACTTGTTTCTGATGCATTACATCTCAGTAGTGGGCGTGGTGGTGCGTCGACGATTACACAACAGCTTGTTAAAAATGCAATTTTGAGTAACGAGCACTCGCTTACGCGCAAAATAAAAGAAGGTATTTTAGCGTTGCAAATCGAACGCCAGTTTTCAAAAGATCAGATTCTGAAATTATATTTCAATGAAATTCCGTACGGCTCAACTAATTACGGGATTGAATCTGCGTCACAAGCGTATTATGGAAAATCTGCAAAAGATTTATCGCTTCCTGAGTCAGCGACACTTGCTGCCATGCCGCAAGCACCAACTCATTATCTTCAAGATCCTGACATGCTTCGAAAGCGCCGAGACGTTGTGCTAACTAAGATGCAGGAGTTTGGGTATATCACCGCTGTAGAAATGGCTGCCGCAAAAGCAACATCGACTCCAGTACGCGCTACGCAGAGCTCAACTATAGCGCCGCACTATGTCATGTATTTGAAATCACAGCTCGTTGATCAGTTTGGTGAAAAAACCGTTGATGAGGGAGGGCTCAAAGTTATAACAACCTTGGATTATGATTTGCAGATTGCTGCAAACACAGCAATAAAAAGTGGTGTAGATGCGGCTGAGAAAAAGTATGACGCAACAAACGGCGCACTGCTTTCAATGGATCCGAAAACAGGAGAAATTCTTGCCATGGTGGGGTCGCGAGATTTTTTTGATGACAAGCGTGGTGGTCAGTTTAATGTTGTCACACAAGGTCTTCGACAGCCAGGCTCGTCGTTTAAGCCGATTGTTTATTCAGCGGCGTTTGAAAAAGGTTTCCCAACCGAAACAGTGCTGTTTGATTCAGAGACGGATTTTCCTTACGACGGCCGCATATATCATCCGCACAACTATGATGGCAAAGAGCATGGGCCGGTAACCATGCACCAAGCACTACAAGGTTCTCTTAATATTCCAGCGGTTAAGACCATGTTTTTAGTCGGCATTGATCGCGCGCTTGATTTTGCCGACCGACTTGGCTACACAACGTTTAAAGACCGCTCACAATTTGGTCCCTCGGTAGTTCTTGGCGGCGGCGGCGTAAAAATGATTGAACATGTTCGCGCATACGCTGCATTTGCGAATGGTGGGCAGCTGGTTGAGCCTGTAGGTATTTTAAAAATTGAAGATCGTACAGGCGCTGATATTACTCCAAAACGAACAGAGCCGAAGCAGGTGCTTACATCTGAGATTGCGGCGACCATCTCTAATGTTTTGTCGGACAACGCGGCACGCGCCTTTGTTTTTGGCGCAAAGAATCATTTGACCCTTTCTGATCGGCCAGTTGCAGTTAAAACTGGTACGACGAATGATTACCACGACGCATGGACTGTTGGATACACACCTCAAATTGTGACGGGTGTATGGGTTGGTAATAATGACAACCACCAAATGAAGGGTGGTGCAGATGGTTCGATTGTTGCAGCGCCAATTTGGCAAGAATTTATGGTCGCGGCAACCAAAAAACTTCCTGTCGTTGGTTTTCCTGCGCCATTGCCAGGCACAGCGTCAAATGTGATGATGCAGGGACTCACGAATGGTGGAATTAAAGTTGTGATTGATACGGTTTCTGGAAAGCTTGCAACCGAAGACACGCCACCAGAAACAACTGAAGCGCGAACATATATTCCTGCGCACGACATTTTGTATTACGTTAATCCAGACGACCCGCTCGGTCCAAGCCCAACAGATCCAACTCAGAACGCGCAGTATGCAGCGTGGGAAGCGGGCGCGCAAAAATGGATTGTGGGACACACGAATGGAAGCATGGTGTTTGGCGCGCCCCCAACCGAATCTGATGATGTACACAAAAAAGAACTCCGTCCAAGCCTCTCAATTCTCAATATTAAGGACGGTACGATTCTTTCAACCACCGATTTTACGATTCAGGTTGATACGAACGCACCCCGCGGAGTTTCGAAAGTCGAATATCGAATCGACGGCACTTTTGTTGGTGTTGTTATGAGCGCACCATTTGCACTTGCGTATGCAAATGCTGGCTTGGCAATCGGCACGCACGCTCTTAAGGTTACTGCGTATGACGATGTTGGTAATGCCACGACGGATGAGGTCTCGTTTATTTACCAGCCAAACACACCTGGTGACGCAACGGCATAGTCTGAGGGGTTGACTATCTTGGGTTTTTTTGGTACGGTTGGCGCAACGATTTTTGTTTGAGGAGGATCACATGGGAACGAATCGAGGTACTGAGTTGCCGCTCATTTTTCCGATGGAATCTGAGTTTGAGGAAGATTGTCTGCAGGAAATTCATACGGAGGGTCGCGCGTGGAGCGTTGTTGAACTCATGGTCGAGAGGGGTTTGTCACCTGCTGCAATTTTGCGGCGGGTCGTATGGTCTCGTTACAAAAACCAGATCGTGCTGCGCTTGGATGCGTTGTATCTGCACAGCGGGAGAGTGGCGAGCGAAATACGCGAGCTACGAAGTCTGCTTCGGAGCGAGTTGTTACACATGGCTATTCTGCGCTGGGATACAGAGAGCGGGTTTGTTACGGCGACATTTGATGCGTTATTTACACAGACCGAAGATTTTGCACCCATAATTAATGGGCAATGGGCTTCGCAGTTGTCCAATAAAAAGCACCCGCTCTTTGGGCATCCGTCCGCTGATGTGTATTGGGAAGCACAGCTTGAGAAACGGCTGCAGACTCAAGGCGCGTTTGAATTGGGTCAATCATGGAAGCAGGTAGTTGAGCGTGCCGCGCTTGGGCTTGTTTATACTGGAAAGAAAGCTGCTGTGTCGCGATACTTTATTGCCTCACAAGCGTTCATACATAAGGCAGTTCTCCAGTATCATGCCGCCGCTTGCCGGATTTTGCGAAAGAGTACTCGCGCAAAAGAACTTGTTCGCGCGCAATCATTTGTCTATTTGGCAGACGGTGTTGCGCAGCCAACAGGGTATGGGGTTGCTGCGCTGCTTAATGGCATCGGGGCGCTCATGGGCGGTAACGACGCGGCGAAAATGGCTCTGAGCGCAGGACTGCTGAGCGAAATGCTTTTGTCATCAGCGCCTCAGCGCCAACGTAAACGCAGACGTGATCGGTCGAATGCCGCATCAAACGATCCTGTTTTTACTTGTTGAGCCCAGCGGCCGCTGCACGGATAAGGATCGTTGGCGCAAACCACTCTCGGATTTGCGCTTTTTTCTTGCTCATAATCAGGTTATTCGTTAGAATAGTTTTGCCGCGTCTGTTTGGTGCAGTGGCCAAGTGGTAAGGCGAGGGTCTGCAAAACCCTCATGCGTGGGTTCGATTCCCACCTGCACCTCCAAAAAAATCCGCGCCCAATGGGCGGGGATTTTTTTGTTAGCTCCTTGACAAGGCCGTGTTTACAGACTATAGTAGTCCCCTCGTTTTGATTTGCTGCAACAAGGGTTGCGTGCAGCTCAAACAATAGCGATTTACACAGGTGAATCGCAGTGTATGGAGTTCATAAATGGCGAACAATAATCGGCATTCTCAGTCAGTGGCGGAATCGGGCGCGATGTCTGGCGGCACAGTTCGGAAGATTCCGGCTGGTCAGGTTCTGACGATGATCCATAATCGTCGGTCCCGCGGCATTTCGGTCGTTGGCTCTACTGGCAACGAGGGTGTCCATAATGGGTATCACAAGCTTTCACCGGACGATGCCACGGTGCTCAACTACTACAACGGGTTGATTCAGGGAAAAGCCGTTGTCTTGATCCTTGTTGGCCGTGGTGGCGCGGCACGTCTCTCGACTCAGGAGGTCGGACGCCTGCACAGTGAAGCAGTTCAAAAAATCCACGGCGCCAAATTCGGCTGCATTGGTTTTGGCAGTGATCTCTACGGTGACACACTTGATTTGTACTTGTCGATTGATGGTGGTACGACTTTCGCGATGCAGAACAACAAGCACGACTTCCTCGCCGTCGGCGAAAATGGTCGTCGCGCCGTCATTGTCAAAGATGCTGGCGGCGGGTATTCTCGGCTCGTCATCGACGGCACGGTTACCAAATGGGTGGCCTTGAGCTGCCCGATGGATGTGCTGGACGCAACTGAGGATCTGCCGTTCTTGTCGCGCGACATTCGACTGCCGGACTCGAACGAGACCGTGCAGATTGCGAGCGGCTTTGGCAAGGATTCGGCGGCCGTGATTGAATTCGTGGTTGCTGAAAAAGGCAAAGACGTTGCGGTCAAACTGATCACGACGTTTCCAACGATGAATGGCGAGGTTTACATCGGCTCTCCTGTCGGCGACAAAACGAAAGTTGCTTACATGACCACGGGAACCGCGCGGAACAAGATTGTGGGTCGCGTTGTTACCGCCAAGGTGATGAAGCTCCAGGCGCTGCTCGACTGCATCAACATGCAATTGCGCGGACCGGAAAGTGACGACGCGGAAGGCCTTGAAACTTCTGCATCAATCAGCGGCTAAGAAACGCTCGCCGATACTGGCCTGCGAATAAACGACCCGTCTACGAACATCCTTGGGGGAGCGATGTTTGTAGGCGGGCGTCTTTTTTATTTAGTAAAGCTCATGGTTGACATTTTTCTCACGGGCCGCTATACTACACATTCCTACAATCAACAGTTACGGAGGCACGAGTGTTTGAGATCTTTAAAAGGTTACGCTTTGGTGGACGACCAATAACCCCGAGCGGTATGCGACGCGTCAAACAGGATGAGCGCATACCCGCGGGAATGGCAACAGCGCTTATCATTGATTGCAACACAGGTCAGATGTATTGGAGCGAGGAGACCAAACTTTTGATTCGTCCTGACCAAGCGTCTGTCCAATCGTTTCAGCGCGCGATAAAAGCAGACGGAACTCTCATGGTTTACTGTGCGATCTGTTTTGGTCTGCAGGCAGTGCCGCTCGATGAAGCAAAAATCGCGAGTATCTTTAATCTGCTCGTGAGTGTTATTGACGGAGATAGTTTCGCTGGATTTAGCTGCTTTCACAGTCGTTCAACGAGTTGTTACCAAATGACGCAAAACAAGGCGATCTCCGAGGTCGTGCGAACGTGCGATTTTGGTTGGGGCGTATTTAAGAAAAAAAACGTAGTAACTGGTCAGGTGTCTGAAACCCCGGTTCTCCTGCGTCGAACCACGGATTCTTTGTGGGTTCGTTCGCCGGAAACCTCTGCGTGGGTTCGCGCGAGATTTCAGATTGACGAAAGCGGTGAAAGCTCAAAAAAGGATAAGAGCTTTGGTCTCGTGAATGTTCATGACAAATGGCTTCTCAGTCGTGCGATTAAAAATGGTCGGATGGCGCTTGCAAATGAGCGCGGTCAAACGATTTTTTATCGGCTTGAGCGGTCGCCAGAAGGAGGGTTTGTGGCACTGATTGATCCGTGGATTGTGGATCTTCCGGGTATCTATGTTGGCGCTCGAACCGGTGGTTCGCGCGAGAATCATGCGTTCATTAAAGTAAAACGCGTGCCGGGCCACGATGTCTCGAACGAGATGATTGTTGTTCCGGAGCACGGTGTTGATGTGATGATGCAAACCGTTGTCTCGCGCAATCGCATCGTGTATGCGAGCGGCTTGCACAGCAACGGATAGTCGTTTGGCTTTTGTCCGACGCAGTTTGTTTATTGGGTAACACCGATTGAACACCCTGCGCCGGACTTCTTTTTTTTGTGCGGGGCTGTTACACTATCCTGGCTATGCCAACAACCCCAAAAACCACGCAAAAAGCAGCAGAGTCAGCGAGCCGCCGGCTTATGATTATTGATGGAAACGCGGTTATTCACCGCTGTTTTCATGCAATCCCGCCCTTATCTACAAAAGAGGGTGTTTTGGTTAATGCGGTGTATGGGTTTTTGATCACGTTATTTAAGGCGATTAAAGATCTGCGGCCGACACATATCGCGGTCACATTTGATATGGCGGGCGGCACATTTCGTCATGATGAATATAAAGAGTACAAGGCAAAACGCACGAAGGCACCGGATGAGCTGTATGCTCAAATTCCGCTTGTTAAAGAAGTTCTTGTTGCGGCGCATATTCCAGTTTTTGAAAAACAAGGGTTTGAGGCTGATGATGTAATTGGAACAATCGCAACGCTCGTGCGCGCTGAACGACCAGTGGTTGAAACGTTTATTGTTACTGGCGATATGGATGCGCTTCAGCTTGTTGACGCAACAACGCGCGTGTATACCATGCGCCGCGGTATCAACGATACGGTAATGTATGACGAAGCAGCAGTGCGCGCACGCTTTGGATTTGGACCTGTGCAGGTTGTTGATTATAAGGCGCTGCGTGGTGATACGAGCGATAATATTATTGGTGTTAAGGGTGTGGGCGAGAAAACCGGCATGGAGTTAGTGAAATTATTTGGCTCAATTGAGGCGATGTATATGGCGCTTGAGGCAGCGGAAAAACAAGACAAAATTGCTGTGGGCGTAAGCGCGCGACTGCAAAAACTTTTAATCGAACATAAAGAATCCGCAGTTCAGAGTAAGTGGCTTGCGACAATTGTATGCGATGTGCCGATTGATTTTTCTTTCGGCGCGACCGCATTTCATGGAATTTCGCGTGACGATGTTTTTGCTTTGATCCAGAAACTTGGATTTTTGTCGCTCTTGTCGCGTTTACCGGGAAAGCCAGCTGACGGATTAGAAAGCGAAGCTGAGGGAATTGTTAGTGGTGATGGCGTTTCGAAAAAATCTGCAGCGAAAAAAATCGGTGTCAAATTAAGTGTTGTGCGCGATTTAGCAAAAACACGAGCGCTTGTTGGAACACTACTTGGTGAATCGCGTGTTGCTGTACATCTGATGAAGCCACAACAGCAAGATTTATTTGGAATGGCACCGACCGTTGTTGGGTTTGCGTGGCCGAAACATATGGCGGCTGTTGAGATTCACGATGAAGCGCAGTGGGATGAGCTCGGACGATTGTTCATGGACAAGCGCGTCGGTATAATTGGCCATGACGTTAAGCAACTTATGCATGAGCTTGCTGTCCATGGTCTTCGTGTGGGTGGAACGTATTTTGATATTTTGGTTGCAGCTTATTTATTACAAGCAGGAACACGATCGCACGATTTGCCGAATCTCGTTATTACACTTTTGGGCGAGGATGTGCCGGTTACAGAATGGACGAGCGGTGATCCAGAGCGTGCGGCGCGAGCAGCCGAGCGCGTATGGCGGATTGCGGAAAAACTTGAAGGCGAACTTCCTGAAAAGGGCGCAAAAAAATTATTTGAGGAAATTGAGATGCCGCTTGTTGCGCCACTTGCGCGCATGGAACGGTATGGGATTGAGCTTGATAAAAAGTATTGCGCGAAGCTCGATAAAAAATTTACGGAACAACTCGCCGCGATATCAGAAAAAATTTATAAACTTGCGGGACGCGAATTTAATATTGCATCGCCATCGCAAGTATCAGAAATTTTATTTGAAGATTTGAAATTGTCTACGGTCGGGATTAAGCGCGGCAAAACTGGTATTTCAACTGCTGCAGGCGAGCTCGACAAACTACAAGGGAAGCATCCGATCGTTGATCAGATTTTAGAGCATCGTGAAATTTCAAAATTATTGAATACCTACGTTCAAGCACTGCCAAAATTGATCGCGGCCGATGGCCGAGTGCATACAACATTTAATCAAGCTGTTGCTGCAACGGGCCGCCTCTCGTCATCAAACCCGAATTTGCAAAATATTCCGGTGCGCACTGATTTGGGACGCGACATTCGCCGTGCATTTGTTGCGGCTGATGGCTACGAATTATTGTCATGTGATTATTCACAATTCGAACTTCGTATTGCTGCGCATTTGGCACACGATAAAAAACTGATTGATATTTTTGAGAAAGGGCTTGATGTGCATACAGCGACGGCGGCAGAAATCAACGGTGTTGAGATTGATGACGTGACCAAGGAAATGCGCTATGCGGCGAAGGAAGTTAATTTTGGTGTTATGTACGGAATGGGGGCGTGGGGCCTCGCAGAACGCACAGGGTTGTCTCGAGAGGAGGCGCGCGCGTTCATCGACAAGTACATGCAGACGTTTAGCGGTGTCGCGCGATTTATTGAGGAGACAAAGGCGAGCGCGCGCCGGCTTGGGTATGTTGAAACACTGTTTGGTCGTCGTCGATATTTGCCAGAGCTCATGTCGGGCGGCGTGCCAGCGCTGCGGGCGGCGGGCGAGCGCATGGCAGTCAATATGCCGATTCAGGGAACGCAAGCAGATGTTTTAAAAATGGCGATGATTGAGATTGATGCGCTTCTCTGTCGCGACTATGGATTTGGGTTTGGCGTTACCGCTGAGGAGCGCGAATGTCCAGCGCGCATGCTTCTCCAAGTTCACGATGAATTAATTTTTGAAATAAAAGAAGGCCTTGTTAAGGAATTGACTCCGAAGATTTTGGAAATCATGACACATGTCGTAAAACTCGCGGTGCCAATTAAAGTTGATAGCGTTGTCGGAAAAACGTGGGCTGATTTAGATTAAAAAAACCGCCCATCCTTTCTAAGGGTGCGGCGGTTGATTGCAGTTGGTGTTTCGTTTTGAGGAGTTACGCGAGGGTTTCTACAAGAAGGGCCGTCATGAACAGGATAAAGTCATATCCAAAGTGCAGAGCCCAGCAGAAACTTAAAGCGGCCAGTTCATTTTTAAACGAACCACGCAGGCCGCCTGTTTTCAGGTAGGCTACAATGTTTATCGTGAGCCTCGTCTTGTTTGCCTTTGCGCACCTACCGGCAGCAGTTAATTCTCAACCAAACATCAACGTACGGAACTACGTACAGCGCTGTCGCGAGTGCACAGTATCGCCATGACAGCGCTCGATCTCTTTGCGTGTCGCCGGCGTGGTAGCCGTTATCAACAATGGTGATAACGAGGGACATAAGCATAAATGCATATGCGATGTTGCTGAGCATCGGGAGCGTCTCGGTCCCATAATAGAACACGATTCGCGCACCCATGAGTACCCACATGATAGTCTCGTTGGTGCTCGTGCTTTTTGATTTTTTCATGATGGCCAGTTCCTTTGTTGCGACACTATGCGCAACGTAAAATACTATCAGATTTTGGCGATTTTGTCAATCCTCGTCCGCTCCTGTAAGATGGCCGGGACATGGTGATTTATTTGTACGGAAATGACACAAAGCGCTCGCGTGGACATCTCGATAAACTCATCGAGAAATTTTATCGTGAGCGTGATCTGCAAAAATTGAACGTGCGTCGCGTGGTTGTTGGCGCCGATGATGAAACTGATATTAGGAGTGAGCTTTTGACTGCGCCGTTTTTAGCACCGAAACGCATGGTCATCCTTGAGCGCATGCTTGAAAAAGGAGATGCAGAATTGTTAGCCTGGTTTGGCGCACGATTTTTAGACGCAGAGCCGCCAAGCGACACTATTGTAGTTGTGTGGGAGCAGGAGCCGGTTAAGAAAGCAAAAAATTCGAATGAAATATTGCACGCACGCTTGGTAGCGAGTAAGTTTGCACAGGAGTTCGCGCCACTTGAGGGACGACGACGTGAAGAATGGATTATTCGTACAATTGATGAGCGTGGCGGCGCAATTTCGGCTGATGCAGCGCTGGAGCTCGCGCGGCGCGTGAGTGATGATTTCGATATATCAAACACGATTGATGTTCTTGTTTCGCATGCTGGCGGGAGCGCTGCGGTTATTACAACAAAAGATCTCGATTTATTTTTACCGCCTGACATTGAGAATAAAATTTTTGAAGCGATGGATGCGATGGCAAATCGTAAATCTGACGCAGCTATGAAACTGCTCGCAAATGTATGGTTTGCTGATAATGATCCGATATATATTTTTGCAATGCTGCATCGTCAAGTTCGGTTATTGTTGCAGACTCGTGAGCTTCTTGATGATAATTCGACAACGAGCGAAGTCGGTGTCGCAAAAGCATTGAACGTTCACGCATTTGTAGCAAAAAAACTGCTTGGGCAAGCTGCACGGTGGTCGCGTGCCGAGCTTGTTGCTTGGTATGATCGACTTATCGAGATTGATTATGCAATCAAACACAGCTCAAGCGACCCGCGGGTGCTGATTGACAAGTTTGTGGCTGGTTGATATAGTCCCCCCACGCAAACTTTAAATACACGCTCTCAAACCTGTAACCTAAGTTATGCCAAATTTAGCACAAGCTAAAAAAGCACTCCGCAAGGCCAAGAAAGCATTCGTTCGCAATGAAGCAATTCGCGACGGCGTTCGAAAGCTTAAGAAGCTCGCACGCGTTGCTGTCGATGCAAAAGATAAATCAAAAGCGACAACAGTCGCTCACGATTTACAAGTTGCTCTCGACAAAGCATCAAAGCGCGGTGTGATCCATAAGAACAAGGCGTCACGCCTTAAATCACGTCTCGCAAAGAAACTGAATTCTTTATAAGAATTTAACTGGGCGGTCTGGAACAAAAACACCACTAGCTGGTGTTTTTGTTTTTTCATGAGTATAATCTAGGCAAATTATTTAAGTTTTTATGCACAAACGATTTATTATTGGAGTTGCTCTGGTCACAACACTGCTTGGCGCTGGCTGCTCCGCACCAGCAAAAGTTGTAACACCGACCCCGGCAATTACCGCACCCGATACAACAGCACTTGTTGCTGATACTGCTGGAGGCTTGCTCGATGCGCACGTTTTTAAACATCCGAAGTACGGCTACACAATTCAGTATCCAGCCAACTGGGGCTTAGCGCAACTTTCCGACAGCCCGACTGCCGTTGTATTTAAAAATCATTCGCCAGACGTAATTACAAAATTAAAAAAAGATTTTAGTGCAAATTTAATCATTCAGAAAGATGGGGGTCCAGATGGATCGCTGGATCTTTTTGTTGCGCGTCTTAAAAAAGAGATTGGCGGATTTGCGAATTCGAAAATTAGTAATGAACGTACCGTTAAGCTTGGTGATGGAGACGCGCATTATTTAACGGTTATCGCAAGGCAAGAAGGTTTTGATCTAACCGAAATTTATGTGGCAGTAAAGAAAGGTTCTGATAAATATTTGTTATCCGCTACAGCACCAACAGAATTTTGGTCAAAGTATAGCGCTGCATTTGATGCTGCATTGGTAACATTCAAACCATAGGCACTTTGGAAAGTTGTTTAAAAAAGCCGTGAGTGATCACGGCTTTTTGTTTAGAAATCACTTGTTTCTTCGATGAGTGCTGTCGCAATTGGTGTTTCAGCAAGCTCGACTTGCGCAACTTTTTCAAATTTCCCGTCAAACTTTTCGAGCCGCTTCCGCGAATCATCATAGGCGCGTGCCGCGTTCGTTAAATGTTTTCCGACAAGTGTATAATCTCCGTTAAATCGTTCGAGATCACCCTTAAGCCGAGAAAGATTTTGCATCATCTCGCGCGCAGACGATTCAATTTGCATACCACGGAGACCTAATAATATGGTTTGAAGATATACGTAGAAACTATTTGGCGAAACTGGAATGACATTTTTTGAGTGTGCATAATGCACGAGATCATTTTCCTCTGTAATTCCTTTCACAATTGTTTCGTAGTATACATTTTCCGCTGGAATGTACATGAGTGCAATCGACAACGTCCCCTCATCCGGTAAAATATATTGTTTTGCGATTTTATCAATGTGTTTTTTTACATCATTCACAAATACTTTTTTGAAACTGTCTTTTTCATCATCGGGCGCCGCGAGCATTTTTTGAAAATTTTCGAGTGGAAACTTTGAATCAACCGGAACAAGCATATTGTCGCGTAATTTTACGACAGCATCAACAACTTCCCCGCTTTGAAATCTGTGCTGTTCAATGTAATGGTCAGGCGGTAAAATTTGTGACAATAAATTTCCCAAAAATAATTCTCCAATTGTGCCGCGCAATTTTGGCGACCGCAAGATTTCTTGCAGTGAGGAAATATCTTTGCCAACGTCGTAAATTCTTTTGTTTGACTCTTCGAGTTGTGCAAGCTTATTTGTTACAGCTGCATACGCGCGTGTTGCTGAATCGAGTCGTTCACCAATGGTTTGCTGCGACTGTTGTTGCACCTGAGTATTTTCGCGCAAACGATCATTAACTTGTTTGCCCATTGCATTGAGTTGTTGCAGAACCGTTTGAGTCGTTTGTCCGAGTTGACGCTCAACAGCCTCGGTTCGGCTTTCGTCTTGATTTTTTTTGGCAAACCTATATAGTGTTGCAAGAGTAGCAAGACTGAGTACGAGTGAGATAAAAAGTAAGATGTTGTTGAGCATAGCTGGAGTAGTATAACATAGACTATGCAAAACTTGTACGGTTTTTGTTCGGCTCGGTGGATAAACTTGAGGATAACTTTGCGTCCCTGTAGTTCAACTGGACAGAACTGCCCCGTCCTAAGGGGTTAATGAGTGTTCGAATCACTCCGGGGGCATTTTAGAAAATTAGAAAGGCAGTCTCAACCTTCTAACGCAACAAGTTTAGTAAAAGCTTCATACGGTGTTTCGTAATTAATAACTTTTCGGG